>NZ_JBWKTM010000005.1:0-145891 GCF_059420325.1 Pseudomonas sp. GW821-FHT04C07 | reverse complement strand
TCTGGTAGCTCGTCGGGCTCATAACCCGAAGGTCGTCGGTTCAAATCCGGCTCCCGCAACCAAACATCAAAAAAGGCTACTCGAAAGAGTGGCCTTTTTTGTGTGCGTCGATTTTTACAACCCCATCCTCTGGCAGCACCTCTCCCGTCAGCGGCTGAAAACAGTGCAAAAGGAAAACCCTTTGCGCTTCTGGCACTTACCCCACCCAACCGACCGTTCGCCACTTATTTGCGCTTATTTGACCCAATAGACCATTAACGGTTGACACTCAAGCGATCGCCTGTAGAATGCCGCCACACAGACGCGGGATGGAGCAGTCTGGTAGCTCGTCGGGCTCATAACCCGAAGGTCGTCGGTTCAAATCCGGCTCCCGCAACCAAACATCAAAAAAGGCTGCTCGAAAGAGTGGCCTTTTTTGTATCTGTCGAAAATGCCCTTTCGCAACAATGATCTGGCAATGTGTGCCGCGCTGTCGACGGTCAATCGGAATCATCTCGGCGCAGGCTATGCTGAGTCGCAGGCAATACTCTCTACTGCTGGTTGCGCGCAGTCGTCCAGTTACGATGAGACGCGTTAATATTTGAAATTATTTTTTTCATAGGGATTGGTAACTTGGCTGGATACCCCCATCCTGTCGCGCACAATCCAAGAGGTGATTGATGCGCGCCAACTCGTCTGATCCACAAGACACCGTCACAGCGACCCAACCGATTACAGCCACTCGCCTGCGCTGGCTGGAGCTGTTGAGCAAATACCGTCAACCCATCGGCCTGGCAGTCACTCTGCTGCTATTCTCGATCGCGCTGATTGCCTGTCGCCACCTGCTGAGCGAACTCGATCTGTATGCCCTGCACGACTCAATCCTGGAAGTGCCGAAGCCGGCCTTGCTCGGTGCATTAGGGGCGACCATTGCTGGCTTCATCATTTTGCTGGGCTATGAGTGGTCAGCCAGCCGTTATGCCGGCGTGAAATTGCCGCCGCGCACGCTGGCCCTGGGGGGATTCACCGCGTTCGCCATCGGCAATGCCATCGGTCTTTCGCTGCTCTCCGGCGGTTCGGTGCGTTACCGCTTGTATGCACGCTTTGGCCTGGGGGCCTCTGATGTCGCGCACATGACGCTGTTCGCCAGCCTTTCACTGGGTTGCGCCCTACCACCACTGGCAGCCCTGGCGACGCTCAGCAACCTGCCAGCAGCCGCTGCTGCGCTGCACCTGTCCGAATCCCTGCTGGCCGGGATTGCCCTCACAGTGCTGATTCTCGGGGCGGTGCTGGCGATCGGCATCTACCGTCGCCGTCTACCGGAACAACCATCCCCGGACAACTTGCTGGTCCGTGTCGGGCGCCGCACCCTGCGCCTGCCAAGCCGCCGCCTGACCCTCCTGCAGCTGGTGATCACGGCGCTGGATGTGGCCGCTGCCGCCACCGTGCTCTATCTATTGCTACCTGAAGCGCCACCCTTCGGCGCCTTCGTACTGATCTACCTGTTGGCGCTGGCTGCCGGTGTACTCAGCCATGTGCCCGGCGGCGTCGGGGTGTTTGAAGCCATTTTGCTGGCAGCCTTCGCCGACAAGCTCGGTGCCGCGCCACTGGCGGCAGCCCTGCTGCTGTATCGCCTGATCTACGTGGTTCTGCCACTGCTGGTGGCCTGCCTGTTATTGCTGATCAGCGAAGCACAACGGCTGTTCCAGTCTCGCCAATCGCTGCGGGTAGCCTCGGGCCTTGCTGCGCCAATCCTCGCGGTACTGGTGTTCCTGTCCGGTATGGTTCTGCTGTTTTCCGGTGCTACACCGGAAATCGATACCCGTCTCGAAGCCATCGACTTCCTGGTCCCGGACCGTTTGATCGATGCCTCACATTTCGGTGCCAGCCTGATCGGCGTACTGTGCCTGCTCCTGGCACAGGGGCTGCGACGCCGCCTGTCCGCAGCATGGATGCTGACCATGGTGATGTTGCTGGTCGGTGCTCTGCTTTCACTGCTCAAAGGCTTCGACTGGGAAGAAGCTTGTCTTCTGACACTGATCGCCTGCCTGCTCGGCGTGTTCAGGCGTTCGTTTTATCGCCCGAGCCGCCTGACCGAGTTACCGTTTTCACCACTTTATCTGGTCGCCAGCCTCTGCGTACTTGGCGCATCGACCTGGCTGTTACTGTTTGCCTATCAGGACGTGCCCTACAGTCATCAACTCTGGTGGCAGTTCACCCTCGACGCCGATGCTCCGCGCGGTTTGCGCTCGTTACTCGGCGCCGCGGTGCTGCTGGTGGTAGTGTCGCTGACCTGGCTGCTACGCACTGCACGCCCGGTGATCCATCTACCGACCGCCGAAGAGCTCGACAAGGCGGTAAAAATCCTTATGTCCTCAGCCCAACCGGACGGCGGCCTGGCCTTGACCGGTGACAAGGCGTTGCTCTTTCATCCCAACAACGACGCATTCCTGATGTACGCCCGTCGCGGTCGCAGCCTGGTAGCGTTGTACGACCCGATTGGCCCGACCCAGCAACGGGCCGAGATGATCTGGCAATTCCGCGACCTTTGCGACGTCCATCACGCCCGCCCCGTGTTCTATCAGGTGCGCGCCGAAAACCTGCCGTATTACATGGACATCGGCCTGTCGGCAATCAAACTCGGCGAGGAAGCCCGGGTCGATCTGCAGCGCTTTGATCTCGAAGCCAAGGGCAAAGAGATGAAGGACCTGCGTTACACTTGGAACCGTGGCACACGGGACGGCCTGTCGCTGGAAATCCACGAGCCGGGTCAAGCCCCCATGGATGAATTGAAAGTCATCTCCGATGCCTGGCTGACCGGCAAGAACGTGCGCGAGAAAGGGTTTTCCCTTGGCCGTTTCAGTGATGATTACATCAAGCATTTTCGCGTTGCGATTATCCGTTTCGAAGGGCGCCCGGTAGCGTTTTCCAACCTGCTTGAGACTTACGGCCATGAACTGGCCAGCCTCGACCTGATGCGCGCCCATCCAGATGCGCCCAAACTGACCATGGAGTTCATGATGGTCGGCCTGATTCAACATTATAAAAGTCATGGATATGCACGTTTCAGCCTGGGCATGGTCCCATTGTCGGGGCTTCAACCCCGTCGTGGCGCACCACTGACTCAGCGCCTCGGCTCGATGGTGTTCAGCCGTGGCGAGCAACTCTACAACTTCCAGGGTTTGCGTCGCTTCAAAGACAAGTTCCAGCCTGACTGGGAACCCCGTTACATGGCCGTGCCCGCCGGACTCGATCCGCTGGTGGCGCTGGCCGATACCGCCGCCCTGATTGCGGGCGGCTTGACTGGATTGGTGAAACGCTGATGATTCAACGCTCCTGGCGGTATTTACTGGCCACTCTGGTGGCGCTTGCCCTGCTCCTCGGTGGCGGCTATTGGTTCTGGAACCGCCCAGCGCCAGAGCCGACACTTGAACACCTGGCACAAGCCGATGGCTCGACAATGACTCGCGTCGTTCCTGGTACCACTGCGCGCGCGCAAGTGGTCGTGGCAGTGACCGATGAACAAAAGCTCAGCGATGCACAACTGCTGACCCTGGCCCGTGGCGGTGCTGCGCAGATTGTTCAAGTCATCCTGCCTGCCGACTGCACGTTGCAGGGCAGCGCACTGCAGTCAGCCATGAAACAACTCAACGGTCCAGCCACCCTGGTCAGCGGTATCGGCCCTGGAGCAATTCTGGCCTGGCGCTGGCTGTCCGAGCAAACCAATGACAAGGCCCAGGCCG
Organism: Pseudomonas sp. GW821-FHT04C07; assembly: GCF_059420325.1. Lineage (NCBI taxonomy): Bacteria > Pseudomonadati > Pseudomonadota > Gammaproteobacteria > Pseudomonadales > Pseudomonadaceae > Pseudomonas > Pseudomonas sp. GW821-FHT04C07. The sequence continues at coordinate 142,169 of NZ_JBWKTM010000005.1, read as the reverse complement.
TGTCCGTGGACCTGGCACTGGAAAAGCCCGGCTGCACCCATCTGCTGCCCAAAACCGCAGCTCACGGTCACTGGCTGGTGGCCTGGAACGACAACCCTGACGACACAAGCGCAGGCTTTGTCCGCGATCAACCCAACGCCGAAACCAGTATCAGCGACTACGATATCCACTTGCCGCAAGTCCTGAACAATGAGTTACGCAAGATCCTCGTCGGTTCAGACAAGGGCAATGGCGGGCTGAATATCCCGGTGGTCGAAGTACCCGCCGGACAGGCAAAAGACACGGTGACCCTGTTCCTGTCGGGTGACGGCGGCTGGCGCGACCTGGACCGTGATGTGGCCGGCGAAATGGCCAAGATTGGCTACCCGGTGGTCGGCATCGACACCCTGCGCTACTACTGGCAGCACAAGAGCCCGGAGCAAAGCGCCACTGACCTCGCCGAACTGATGCAGCACTATCGCCAGAAATGGGGCACCAAACGCTTCGTACTGACCGGTTACTCCTTCGGCGCCGACGTATTGCCGGCCATTTACAACCGTCTGCCAGAAGCCGAGCAGCAAAGGGTTGACGTTATTATCCTGCTGGCCTTCGCCCGCACCGGCAGCTTCGAAATCCAGGTCGAAGGCTGGTTGGGCAACGCCGGCAAAGAAGCCGCCACCGGCCCGGAAATGGCCAAGCTGCCAGCAGACAAAGTGGTATGCATCTATGGCGCAGAAGAAGTCGACGAAAGCGGTTGTACCGAGAAGACCGCAGTGGGTGAAGCCATGAAACTGCCTGGTGGCCACCACTTCGACGAAAACTACCCGGCCCTGGCTCAACGCCTGGTCGATGCGATCGAGAAGCGTCAGGGCAAGACCAAGGTCGCTGAAGAGTGATCTGATCGCCCACAAAAAAGCCCCCGCTGCCGCAAGGCAACGGGGGCTTTTTTTGGGGGGGCTTACATTTCGACCTGAGTACCCAGTTCGATCACCCGGTTCACCGGCAACTTGAAGAACCGCAGGTTACCGTTGGCGTTCTTCAGCATGAAAGCGAACAACCCTTCACGCCAACGGGCCATGCCTTCGAGCTTGGAAGCGATGACCGTCTCACGGCTGAGGAAGTAGGTGGTGCGCATCGGGCTGAAGTCCAGCTCATCGAGATGGCACAGCTTCAGGGCTTCTGGCACATCCGGTTCGTCGATAAAGCCGAAGTGCAGGATCACCCGGAAGAACCCCTGACCATAAGACTCCACCTCGAAACGCCGTTGCGCAGGAACTCGCGGAGTGTCCTCGTTCTGCACAGTCAGCAACACTACCTGCTCATGCAACACCTGGTTATGCAACAGGTTGTGCAATAAGGCATGAGGTACCGCATCCGCCCGGGCCGTGAGGAAAACCGCCGTACCTTGCACGCGATGGGGCGGCTGCACACTGATACTGCTGATAAATATCGGCAACGGCAGGCCACCTTCGTCCAGACGATCCACCAGCAACTGCTTGCCGCGCTTCCAGGTGGTCATCAGGATGAACAGCACAATCCCCGCCAATACCGGAAAGGCACCGCCCTGAATGATTTTCGGCACGTTGGCGGCGAAGAACAGCCCGTCCACCAGCAGGAAGCCGATCAGGATCGGTACCGTCAAGATCGGCGGCCATTTCCACAGCAACAACATCACCGCCGCAACCAGAATACTGGTGATCAACATGGTCCCGGTCACTGCCACGCCGTAGGCCGAAGCCAGCGCACTGGAAGACCCGAAGCCGAGCACCAGCAGGATCACCCCGACCATCAGCGCCCAGTTCACCGCACCGATATAGATCTGGCCTTTTTCAGCGCTGGAGGTGTACTGGATGTGCATGCGCGGTATGTAACCCAGCTGGATCGCCTGAAGGGTCAGGGAGAACGCGCCGGAGATAACCGCCTGGGAAGCAATCACCGTGGCCAGGGTCGACAGGATCACCAACGGAATCAGCGCCCAACCCGGTGCCAGCAGGTAGAACGGGTTCCGCGCCGCTTCCGGGTTTTCCAGCAGCAATGCGCCCTGGCCGAAGTAGTTCAGCACCAGCGCCGGCAGCACAAGGGCGAACCAGGCACGAGCGATCGGCTTGCGACCGAAGTGGCCCATGTCCGCATACAAGGCTTCAGCACCGGTCAGGGCCAGTACCACCGCTCCCAGAATCGCCAGGCCCACGCCCGGATGAACGCTGAAGAAGCGCACGCCCCACGCCGGATTGAGCGCATGGAGCACTTCGGGATGCTGGACGATGCCATGAACGCCCAGCACACCCAACAGGACGAACCACAACACCATCACCGGCCCGAACAGCTTGCCGATTCGGTCCGTGCCGTGCTTCTGGATCAGGAACAATCCGACCAATATGATCAGTGACAGCGGCACAACCCAGCGTTCGAGCCCATCGAATGCCAGCTCCAGACCTTCGACTGCTGACAATACCGAGATCGCCGGGGTGATCATGCTGTCACCGTAGAACAGCGAGGCGCCGATCAGACCGAGAATCACCAGCACCATCCGCAGCCGCGGATAGGGCGCAGCCGCGCTCCGGGCCAGCGCAGTAAGGGCCATAATCCCACCCTCGCCCTGGTTGTCAGCCCGCAGAATGAACAGCACGTATTTGATCGAGACCACCCAGATCAGCGACCAGAAAATCAGCGCCAGAATCCCCAATACTCCGTCATGACTGACCGCAACCCCATAACCGCCGGAAAACACCTCTTTGAGGGTGTACAAGGGGCTGGTGCCGATATCGCCGTAAACTACCCCGACCGCCGCCACCAGCATTCCCAAGGGCCTCGCCCCGGAATGCTCAGAGCCCACCGCCTGACTACTTGCCTGACCCATCAACCACTCCTACTACTCAGACCCGGACTTCTTTGAAAGAAGCACTATGCTTTGCCGTGCAGCATGCGCTGTTTTTCTTATCGTTACAGTCGATTTGTCGACCGTAGAAACTCTCTATCGCGCGACGCGGCGAAGCATAGCGCAGCAGTCGTCGCATTTCCCTGCATAAAGCTGGTCAAGTGCGCTGCCCATCGCTAGAATTGCGCACTTTTTGATCAGAGGCGCGCCAAGCGCCCGTCCGTCGCCTTGCCGCTCACGGCTGGAGGCGTCACAAAACACCGAGGTTAGACATGTCCACCACAACGCCAGCCAACCCCAAAGTTGGCTTCGTATCCCTGGGTTGCCCGAAAGCACTGGTCGACTCCGAGCGCATCCTTACCCAACTGCGCATGGAAGGCTATGACGTCGTGTCCACGTATCAGGACGCCGATGTCGTGGTGGTCAATACCTGCGGCTTCATCGACTCGGCCAAGGCCGAGTCCCTGGAAGTCATTGGTGAAGCCATCAAGGAAAACGGCAAAGTCATCGTTACCGGTTGCATGGGCGTCGAAGAAGGCAATATCCGCAACGTTCACCCAAGCGTGCTTGCGGTGACCGGTCCGCAGCAATACGAGCAAGTGGTCAACGCTGTACACGACGTCGTGCCGCCGCGTCAGGATCATAACCCGCTGATCGACCTGGTACCGCCGCAAGGCATCAAGCTGACTCCGCGTCACTACGCCTACCTGAAGATATCCGAAGGCTGCAACCACAGCTGCAGCTTCTGCATCATTCCCTCGATGCGCGGCAAACTGGTCAGCCGTCCGGTCGGTGATGTGCTCGACGAAGCCCAGCGCCTGGTCAAATCCGGCGTCAAAGAGCTGCTGGTGATTTCTCAGGACACCAGCGCCTACGGTGTCGACGTCAAATATCGCACCGGCTTCTGGAACGGCGCACCGGTGAAAACCCGCATGACTGAACTGTGCGAAGCGCTGAGCAGCCTCGGCGTCTGGGTTCGCCTGCACTATGTTTACCCGTACCCGCACGTCGACGAGCTGATCCCGCTGATGGCCGCCGGAAAAATCCTGCCGTACCTGGACATCCCGTTCCAGCACGCCAGCCCGAAAGTGCTGAAGGCGATGAAACGCCCGGCCTTCGAAGACAAGACCCTGGCACGCATCAAGAACTGGCGCGTGATCTGCCCGGACCTGATCATCCGTTCGACCTTCATCGTCGGTTTCCCCGGCGAAACCGAAGAAGACTTCCAGTACCTGCTCGACTGGCTGACCGAAGCCCAGCTCGATCGCGTCGGCTGCTTCCAGTACTCGCCAGTTGAAGGCGCACCGGCCAACGACCTGAATCTGGACGTGGTACCGGATGACGTCAAACAAGACCGTTGGGAGCGCTTCATGGCGCACCAGCAGGCCATCAGCTCGGCGCGCCTGCAAATGCGCGTCGGCCGTGAAATCGAAGTACTGGTCGATGAAGTCGACGAGCAAGGCGCGGTCGGCCGTTGCTTCTTCGATGCCCCGGAAATCGACGGCAACGTGTTCATCGACAACGGCAGCAACCTCAAGCCAGGCGACAAGGTCTGGTGCAAAGTGACCGATGCCGACGAATACGACCTGTGGGCTGAACAGATCTAAACGCAAAAAATACGAAAAGCCCTGCTCTCTTCACGGGATGCGGGGCTTTTTTACGTCTATCGTTTTGTTCAGCAAAAGGATTTCACCTCACACACAGCACAAGGGGCAGGCGGGCATGCGCCATCATTCGGTCATCCACACACCGAAACACAGCGACTACGAAGAACTGACCCGGGTCTGGGAGGCATCGGTGCGTGCTACTCATGACTTTTTGCCGGACAGTTACATCGACCTGCTGAAAAACCTGGTGCTCACCCGCTATCTGGATGCCGTCATGCTGATCTGCACCCGCGACCGACGCCAGAACATCACCGGGTTCGCCGGTGTCGCGGCGGGCAAGATCGAAATGCTCTTTATCGCCCCCGAACACCGTGGCGAGGGCCTGGGCAAACAACTGCTGCGCTATGCCCTGGAACACCTCAACGCCGATGAACTGGACGTCAACGAACAAAACCCCCAAGCCTTGGGCTTTTATTTCAAACAGGGCTTCGAAGTCATAGGACGCTCGGATCACGACGGCATGGGCCAGCCCTATCCGCTACTGCATATGCGCCTCAAACAGGCAAATCAGCGGGCCCGGCGCGGCTAAAAAACACACGCTTTAAATGGACCCGCGATTAACCGGCGCCAGGCAGGTACAATGGGCGCCCTCTTTTGTTACGGCCCCTGTCATGACTGACCCGATTCGTCTCTCCAAACGCCTGATCGAACTCGTCGGCTGTTCCCGTCGGGAGGCTGAGCTGTTCATCGAGGGCGGCTGGGTAACGGTGGACGGCGAAGTCATCGATGAGCCGCAGTTCAAGGTCGACACGCAAAAAGTCGAGCTCGACCCCGAAGCCAAGGCCACTGCACCGGAGCCGGTGACCATCCTGCTGCACGCGCCGGCGGGTATGGATGCAGAAAGCGCCATGCAATTGATCGGCCCTGAAACCCTGAGTGAAGAACACCGCTTCAGCAAACGCCCACTCAAGGGGCATTTCCTGCGCCTGACCGCCAGCCCCGACCTGCAAGCCAACGCCAGCGGGCTGCTGGTATTCACCCAGGACTGGAAGATCCTGCGCAAACTCACGGCCGATGCCGGCAAGATCGAGCAAGAGTATGTGGTCGAGGTCGAGGGCGAGATGGTCGCCCACGGGCTCAACCGCCTGAACCACGGCCTGAGCTACAAGGGCAAGGAACTGCCGGCGGTCAAAGCCAGCTGGCAAAACGAAAACCGCCTGCGCTTCGCGATGAAAAACCCCCAGCCGGGTGTCATCGCTCTACTCTGCCAGGCCGTCGGCCTCAAGGTCGTTGCCATCCGCCGCATCCGCATCGGCGGGGTTTCCATCGGCAAAGTACCGATGGGCCAATGGCGCTACCTGTCGGCCAAAGAGAAGTTCTAAGGCTGCCACACACTTTGGCGTCGCAGCTCCCTGCGGCGCCCACAGCTGAATGATCAGGACTGCACACATGATTCATAACGACGTACTGCGCAGCGTGCGCTACATGCTCGACATCAGCGACAACAAGGTCGTCGAGATCATCAAGCTCACCGGTTTCGAAGTCAGTAAAGAAGACCTCGTAACCTACCTCAAGAAAGACGAGGAAGAAGGCTATGTATTCTGCCCGGACGAGGTCATGGCGCATTTCCTCGACGGCCTGGTGATCTTCAAGCGTGGAAAGGACGAAAGCCGTCCTCTGCAGCCAATCGAGCTGCCGGTGACCAACAACATCATCCTGAAGAAACTGCGGGTGGCCTTCGAACTGAAGGAAGACGACATGCACGCGATCCTCAAGGCCGCCGAGTTCCCGGTATCCAAACCCGAGTTGAGTGCGTTGTTCCGCAAATTCGGCCACACCAACTACCGCACCTGCGGTGATCAACTGCTACGCAACTTCCTGAAAGGCCTGACCCTGCGCGTTCGCGGCTGATTACCCTGGTTTCAGGTGGCGACTCTGAGCCACCTGAAACCTTATGACTGCTCATTGCGCTGCACAATAATGGCTCCACTGGCCATCAGCCTGGCGAGCACCGCCGGGGCTTACATGACCGGGAACATCATTCCACTCGATGGTGAGTTCAGTCTCTGAGATTGGCGGCGGGGCCATAGCGCTCTGTCAGTCACCACCGATCCAGAGGTCGCTCGGGTTATGATGCCCACCCTCACCCCCGCCTCGATCCAGACCATGACCTACAGCGTTTCCCCCATCGGTTTCGTGCGCTCCTGCTTCAAGGAGAAATTCGCCATTCCGCGCCAACCGCAACTGGCTCCTGCCGCTCGCGGCGTTCTGGAACTGGTGGCGCCGTTTGATCAGGGCGATGCCGTGCAAGGGCTTGAGCAGGTCAGTCATGTCTGGCTGCTGTTCCTGTTCCATCAAGCCCTGGAAGACAAACCACGGCTCAAGGTCCGCCCGCCCCGCCTGGGTGGCAATAAATCCATGGGTGTATTCGCCACCCGCGCCACCCATCGCCCGAACGGCATCGGCCAGTCAGTGGTCAGGCTGGACAAAGTCGAGGCCAATCGCCTGTGGATCTCCGGCATCGATTTGCTGGACGGCACCCCTATTCTCGATATCAAGCCTTACGTGCCTTATGCGGACATCGTCAACACGGCGTCCAATAGCATCGCCAGCGCCGCGCCGGACCTTATCCCGGTGCAGTGGACGGACTCCGCCTTGCAACAGGCTTACGAGCACGCTCAGCGCCTGCAAGAGCCTTTAGTTGAGCTGGTCGAGCAGTGCCTGGCCCAAGACCCACGCCCGGCTTACCAGATTCCTACAGCGGAACGCGAATACGGCGCGCAGTTTTGGGATCTGGACGTGCGCTGGCATTACCCCGAGCCCGGCCTGATCCGAGTGCTGGAAGTCATCCCCGCCGAATAAATCGCCAGAAACCAAAAAGCCCGCGCTGCCTTCTCAGGCAACCCGGGCTGATCGTTCCCACGCTCTGCGTGGGAATGCCTCCGGTGACGCTCTGCGTCACAAGAGCTAAAGGCTTACTTCTCGACGAACGCGCGCTCGATCAGGTAGTCACCCGGCTCACGCATACGCGGAGAAACCTTCAAACCGAAGCTGTTGAGCACTTCGCTGGTTTCGTCGAGCATGCTCGGGCTGCCGCACAGCATGGCGCGGTCGTCCTGCGCATTGATCGGCGGCAGACCGATATCGCTGAACAGCTTGCCGCTGCGCATCAGATCGGTCAGACGACCTTCGTTCTCGAACGGCTCGCGGGTCACGGTTGGGTAGTAGATCAACTTGTCACGCAGCGCTTCGCCAAAGAACTCGTTCTGCGGCAGGTGCTCGGTGATGAACTCGCGGTAAGCGACTTCGTTGACGTAACGCACGCCGTGGCACAGGATCACTTTTTCGAAACGCTCGTAGGTTTCCGGATCCTGGATGACGCTCATGAACGGCGCCAGACCGGTACCGGTGCTGAGCAGGTACAAATGCTTACCAGGCTTCAAATCGTCCAGCACCAGGGTGCCAGTCGGTTTTTTGCTGATGATGATCTCGTCGCCTTCCTTCAAGTGCTGCAGCTGGGAAGTCAGCGGACCATCCGGGACCTTGATGCTGAAGAACTCGAGATGCTCTTCCCAGTTAGGGCTTGCAATCGAGTAAGCGCGCATAAGCGGGCGGCCGTTGGGCTGTTGCAGGCCGATCATCACGAACTGACCGTTCTCGAAGCGCAGGCCCGGATCGCGGGTGCACTTGAAGCTGAACAGAGTGTCGTTCCAGTGATGAACACTGAGGACACGCTCGTGGTTCATGTTGCTCATGTACGGGGACTCCTGGGAATTTATCTGCGCATACTCTGCGCCTGCTCTGCAAAAAATGAGCTGCTGAGCGCAATTGCATAGCATTCTAATGGCGGCGACAATATCTGTTAAATGGATTATTAAGATAAGGGTTATCGGTTATATAGATATGCGATTTACTCTCCGTCAACTTCAAGTATTCGTCGCCGTTGCCCAGCAGGAAAGCGTGTCCCGTGCTGCGGGCTTACTGGCGCTTTCCCAATCGGCCGCCAGCACCTCAATCACCGAGCTTGAGCGCCAATCCAGCTGCCAGCTTTTCGATCGCGCCGGCAAGCGCTTGAGCCTCAATGCCCTGGGCCGGCAACTGCTGCCACAGGCCGTAGCCCTGCTGGATCAGGCCAAGGAGATCGAGGATCTGCTCAATGGCAAGTCCAGCTTCGGCTCACTGGCGGTTGGCGCCACGCTGACCATCGGCAATTACCTGGCGACCTTGCTGATCGGCAGCTTTATGCAGCGGCATCCCGAAAGCCAGGTGAAACTCCATGTACAAAATACTGCGAATATCGTGCAACAGGTTGCCCATTACGAAATTGATCTGGGTCTGATCGAAGGCGATTGCAGCCACCCGGATATCGAGGTGCAAAGCTGGGTCGAAGATGAGCTGGTAGTGTTTTGCGCCCCCCAGCATCCCTTGGCCAAGCGCGGCCAGGCGAGCATGGAAGAACTGACGCACGAGGCCTGGATTCTGCGCGAACAAGGCTCTGGAACAAGGCTGACCTTCGACCAGGCCATGCGTCATCACCGCAGCGCGCTGAACATCCGCCTCGAACTCGAACACACTGAGGCGATCAAACGCGCAGTGGAATCGGGACTGGGAATTGGCTGCATATCACGACTGGCGCTGCGCGATGCGTTCCGCCGCGGCAGCCTGGTGGCCGTAGAAACGCCGGATCTGGACCTGGCGCGGCAGTTCTATTTCATCTGGCACAAACAGAAGTACCAGACCTCGGCCATGCGCGAGTTTCTCGAACTGTGCCGCGCCTTCACCGCCGGGGTACAGCGCAGTGACGAAATAGTCCTGCCGACGATCGCTTGAGCGGCCGTTAAATCAGAATCACGGCCCACACCACGGCGATCATGCTCAGGGCGATGAGTTGGGCGGCGCTACCCATGTCCTTGGCATTTTTCGACAAGGGGTGCAGATCAAGGGAAATCCGGTCGATCGCCGCTTCCACTGCCGAATTGAGTAGCTCGACAATCAATGCCAGCAGACACACGGCGATCAGCATTGCCCGCTCTACCCGACTGACGTTGAACAGAAGGCTTAACGGAATCAGGATGACGTTGAGCAACACCAATTGACGAAAAGCCGCTTCTCCCCTGAAGGCAGCACGCAAGCCGTCGAAAGAGTAGCCGGCGGCATTGAGGATGCGTTTAAGACCCGTTTGACCTTTGAAAGGCGACATAAAGTAGACAACTGAAAAAATGAGTGGGGGAAACTAGTTCAATGAAAGTTAAAAAAGCGTGAAGAAACAGGCTGTTACTGGGTCGAAATTGACTCAAGTTGTTGCAAGAGCAAAGCCGCCTGAGTCCGGGTGCGCACCCCCAGTTTGCGGAAAATCGCCGTCACGTGGGCTTTGATCGTCGCTTCCGAAACGCCCAGTTCGTAGGCAATCTGCTTGTTCAGCAACCCCTCACAAACCATGGTCAGTACGCGAAACTGCTGGGGAGTCAGACTGGCCAGTCCATCTCTGGCGGCTTTGGCCTCGTCCGAGACGCTTACCGCTTCGAAAGCCTGCGGCGGCCACCAGACATCGCCGTCCAAAACGCTACGCACCGCTTGCTGAATGACTTCCAGTGAACTGGATTTGGGGATGAAACCGCTCGCACCAAACTCACGGGAACGCACCATAATCGATGCCTCTTCCTGTGCCGAAACCATCACCACCGGGATCTGCGGATATTGGCCGCGCAACAACACCAGCCCGGAAAAACCGTAAGCACCCGGCATGTTCAGATCCAGCAACACCAGGTCCCAGTCAGCCTTTTCGGTCAGACGGGTTTCCAGTTCTGCAATGCTCGCAACCTCGACCAGACGAACCTCAGGGCCAAGGCCCAGGGTCACCGCCTGATGCAGCGCGCTGCGAAACAACGGGTGATCATCGGCAATCAGGATTTCGTATGTGGCCATTTTTCAAATGATCCTGTTTTTACGGGAGGCCTGATGAATTCAGTCCTCGCCAACGCAACACAAGGCGACAGCCAAAAATGCAGTACCCGCAAGGCGCGTTCAACGCCAGGAGTCCAGCAAACCAGCGTTCAAAACTTCAGTCGCGCCTTAATCGGCGCCAAGCATGCCCAGCGAAGGCGGGGTGGTCAAGCTGGATGCTTTGCGGCAAAGTCATCGGCTAACTAATAAGAGTGCCATCATGCGAAGCCAAGCCTTGCGTGCCGATGTCCTGATGCTTGTAACCGCCATGATCTGGGGATCGGGATTTGTCGCACAAACCTCAGGGATGGATCATATCGGTCCTTACCTTTATTCCGGCCTGCGCTTTGCCCTTGGCTCGCTCTGCCTGCTACCGCTGGTGCTGCGTGGCAATCACCATCACACCAAACCAGAGCCCTTGCTTACCCGCGGCCTGCTAATGGGCGGGGGGCTGATGGGCCTGGCACTGGCTCTCGGAATCAACCTCCAGCAAGTTGGCTTGTTATTCACCAGCGTGACCAATGCCGGCTTCATCACCGGCCTCTATGTCATTGTAGTGCCACTATTGGGCCTGATCATTGGCCACAAGACGGGGCTGGGCACCTGGTTCGGCGCAATATTGGCGGTAGTCGGGATGTTTCTGCTCAGCGTAGGCGAGAACTTTCAGGTCGCCCCAGGGGACTGGCTACAGCTCACCGGAGCCATTGTCTGGGGTGGGCATGTGGTGTTGGTCGGGGTTTTCGCCAGCCGTCATGACCCGATTCGCCTGGCCTTCCTGCAATTTGCCACGTGCTCATTGGTCAGCCTGGTCCTGGCGTTGTGCTTTGAGACCTTGCAGTGGAACGCAATTATCGCCGCCGGTCCGGCCATTCTGTATGGCGGCATCGTTGCAGTGGGCATTGGCTACACACTGCAGGTGATTGCACAAAAGGATGCAATCGCCTCGCACGCAGCAATCATCTTCTCACTGGAAGCTGTCTTCGCAGCTATTGCCGGTGCCTGGCTGCTCGATGAGTCTTTGCAACTGCGTGGCTATTTCGGCTGTGCGTTGATGCTGATCGGGATGCTGGTGGCGCAGCTCTGGCCAAAAAGGCCGGAGCTGGTGCTTGCATGATCGCTAGAGAAAAGGTTTCAGACGTGTGTGGGTTTCATCGTTCGGGTCGATCACCTGTTGATATTTCGCCGCCAGATAATGCGTACTGAACACATCCAGATAAGCGTCCAGTACTTCACTGGCCGGTTGATCCTCGGCCAGCTCCAGGCATAAGGCAGCAACTTCTGCGGTGCAGAAGTGATCGTCGCGCTTGGAGCGCCGCAATTTATAGCGTGAGAGCTGCTCGGGCTCCAGGCTGAGCACCGGCAAGTGTTCCAGGTAAGGACTCTTGCGGAACATTTTGCGCGCTTCGCTCCAGGTGGCGTCCAGCAGAATGAACAGCGCACGCTTGCCCTGCTCCAGCTTGACCTCGGTCACCACACGCTCCGGCGCGACAAACTCGCCTGGAAATACAATGTAGGGTTGCCACTGCGGGTCAGCAATCAGCGCCAACAACCCCGGTTCGACTTCCGTACGCGACCACAGGAACGCACTGGTGTCAGCAATGACATCGGCAATCAGCCAGCCGGTATTGCTCGGTTTCAGCGGTTCGACATCATGCATTACCAGGCACATCGCCGATTTGGCCGAAACCTGCGGCCGCCACACACACATGCAGTGGCTGGGGATCACTCGGCAACCCGGGCAACGTTCCGCCCGCGAACCACGTGCGACAAAAGGTTTGACCGCACGGGCCAGGCGTTGGGCACGCAAGCGGGAAACGGCGTGGCTCATGGTAGCTGAAGGTGGCAAGAGGAAAGAATCGACACGAAAAGAACTCGGTTGGCCAATAAAGTCGTCGCAGTTTACCAGAGCAACCTGCGCAAGCCTGTACCGTCCACCCCTGCTCCCCCTATAATTCGCCGCCATTGAACGCACAGTCCCGTGGCGGGTCGAAGCACCAGTCACTGAACCAGGAGAGTTTCATGCTGCGCCTTATCGTTCCCACCGTTGCCCTTCTGCTGGCGCTGCCCTTCACTGCCCAGGCTGCGTCCAAACAAGACTACGAACTGAGCAAGATGCTGGAACAGGTTGCCACGCAAAGCAGTGCTGGCACCCCACGGGCGATCAACGAGGACATTCTCGATCAAGGCTACACCGTTGAAGGTAAAGAGCTGATCAACCACCTCAGCGTGCAGTCAAGCCATGCAGAAAAAATGCGCGCGAACCCACAAGCGGTGTATTTCCAGTTAGGCGCTACCGTCTGCCGTAACGAGAGCTATCGCAAGTTGATGGCCAAGGGGGCGATCATGCGCTACGAATTTACTGAATATAAAACCAATCGCCCGGTAGCCTCTGAACGCTTCAAAGAGTCTGACTGCCTACAGCAGAAAAAGAAGAAGTAATCACTGCTCTGCTGCGCGTCGCTGTTGATCATCGGCGCGCAGCTCTGCCACCAACACCTGCAAATACCGCGAACGCCGCTCAGAACCCTCCAGACGTCGCCGACACTCTTCCTCAAAACTCAGATGATTGGCCGCAGCCGCCGATTGCAACAACCGATACAACTGCGTATCGATTTCCAGAACCACACTGGTCATTTCAAGCCTCCTTGCATCCGCCGATTCGCCAATAATTGCGCGATCAAACCCTCAGCCCTATGCCTTGCGTCCCACCTTGACGCAAAGATGTCTTACTGCGGCTGTAACTTAGTAAATCAGAGCTGACACAGCCCTGCACAGGTTCTGACGAGCGGTGAAACCCCGTTGCGAATCAGCAGTAAGCTGTTGCCAGCCAAGACTTTCCGGGCACATGATCAAGCCAGCAAAAACCGCCTGGAGGGTCTAGATTCAGAGTGTGCCGGTTAACTTTTTTGGGGCAGAAAAGGGGGTTGCCCAACAGCGTCTTGCAGTGCGAATGTTTCTTTCATCCAAGGAAAAAACAGAGCCCGTATGGATGACTCGATCGCCACAGTCAATGTTTCAGGCACTGTCGAGTCAGGTGTAATGCTCAGGCGTTAGTCTGGGTTGACAGCGACACATGGAGTGTCGTGGCGCTAGCGAATATCTCGCCGGTGCCAAGGGGTCTGTCCAGAAGGAGAAGTTGAATGCCTTACCAACCGAATGACCTCCTAAGCCGTCATTTTCAAAGCAACGGTAGCGACCTCACCAGCAAGGTCGAAGAGCAACTCAACCTGGTTGCACCCAATAGCCCGAATACCCCGATTTATCGCGACATGATGCTGACTGTCTTGCGCATGGCCCAGGAAGACCACAATCGCTGGAATGCCAAGATCACCCTACAAGCCCTGCGCGAACTGGAGCATGCCTTCCGTGTGCTGGAACAGTTCAAAGGTCGACGCAAGGTCACCGTCTTTGGCTCGGCACGTACGCCGATCGAACACCCCCTCTACAGTCTGGCCCGGGAACTCGGTGCGACCCTGGCTCGCTCGAACATGATGGTCATCACCGGCGCCGGCGGAGGCATCATGGCTGCCGCCCATGAAGGCGCTGGTCTCGAACACAGCCTTGGATTTAATATCACACTGCCATTTGAGCAGCATGCGAATCCAACCGTCGAAGGCACAGCCAATCTGCTGCCATTCCACTTTTTCTTTACCCGCAAGCTGTTTTTCGTCAAAGAGGCCGACGCCCTGGTGCTTTGCCCTGGCGGCTTTGGCACGCTGGACGAAGCGCTGGAAGTACTGACACTGATCCAGACCGGCAAAAGCCCGCTGGTACCGGTGGTGCTGTTGGACGCTCCGGACGGCAGTTTCTGGCAAGGCGCTCTGGACTTTATTCGCAATCAACTGGAGGACAATCGCTACATTCTTCCCAGCGACATGAAACTGATTCGCCTGGTGCATAGCGCCGATGAAGCCGTGGAGGAAATCAACCAGTTCTACAGCAACTTCCACTCCAGCCGCTGGCTGAAGCATCAGTTTGTGATTCGCATGAACCATAAACTAAGCGAGCAGGCGCTTGAGCACATGCAGAAGGCCTTTGCCGACCTCTGCCTGAGCGATCACTTTCATCAGCATGCTTACAGTGGAGAGGAGCACGACGAAGCACAGTACAGCCATCTGGCGCGACTCTCGTTCACCTTCAACGCCCGCGATCACGGTCGTCTGCGTGAACTGGTCGACTTCATCAACCTGCCGGAAAACTGGGCCAAGGCTCAGAACAAGACACAACAACGTGCACGGGAACCAATCAAGGTCACTTGATCGACAAGCAACTCAGTGGTTCGCGCCCTCTAACGTAAACAGTGGGGCGAGCCATATCAGTCAGTCATCCGTCCCACGGCCGCTCAACAAGCGGCCGATCATTTCCATTGAATAACCCCGATAACTCAGAAAGCGGCCTTGTTTGGCACGCTCGCGGGCGTCTATCGGCAAATGCCCGGCAAACTTGCGACGCCAGGTATCTTCCAGTTGCTCTTGCCAACTGATACCACACTCACGCAAGGCGAGTTCAATATCGGCACGTTGCAGACCGCGCTGGCTCAACTCTTCGCGAATGCGCAAAGGGCCATAACCGGAACGGGCACGGTAGGAAACAAAGCTTTCGAGGTAACGGGATTCGGACAGCAGGCCCTCTTCCGTCAGACGGTCAAGTGCTGTGTCGATCATTTCAGGAGAGGCGCCGCGCTGACGCAGTTTACGCGTCAGCTCGACTCGACCGTGCTCGCGTCGCGCGAGCAGGTCCATTGCGGTTCGCCGCACCGCGACGAGTGTATCGAGTACGGCGTTCATCGGATCGATCAGATATCAGCGTCGGCCAGATCGTCAGCAGTCTCGCGGATCGCATTGGCTTTCACGTCCGGCGTCGCCGTCAGCAGCTTGTCGCGGATCTGCTTCTCAAGGGCCGCGGCAACATCCGGGTTGTCCTGCAGGAACTTGGCCGAGTTGGCCTTGCCCTGACCGATCTTGCTGCCATTGTAGGCATACCAGGCTCCGGACTTTTCCACGAAGCCATGCAGTACGCCGAGGTCGATCATCTCGCCGTTCAGGTAGATACCCTTGCCGTAGAGAATCTGGAACTCAGCCTGACGGAACGGCGGAGCCACTTTGTTCTTGACGACTTTGACGCGGGTTTCGCTACCGACGACTTCATCACCTTCTTTCACCGCGCCAGTACGGCGGATATCCAGACGAACCGAAGCGTAGAACTTCAGCGCGTTACCACCGGTGGTGGTTTCCGGGCTGCCGAACATCACGCCGATTTTCATACGGATCTGGTTGATGAAGATAACCAGGCAATTGGCGTTCTTGATGTTACCGGTGATTTTACGCAGTGCCTGGGACATCAGACGGGCTTGCAGGCCCACGTGCATGTCGCCCATTTCGCCTTCGATTTCGGCTTTTGGCACCAGAGCTGCCACGGAGTCGATGACGATCACGTCGATGGCGTTGGAACGCACCAGCATGTCGGTGATTTCCAGCGCTTGCTCGCCGGTATCCGGCTGGGAGACCAGCAGGTCATCAACGTTGACGCCCAGTTTGCCAGCGTATTCCGGATCCAGTGCGTGCTCGGCGTCGACGAAAGCGCAGGTGGCGCCCATCTTCTGTGCCTGAGCAATCACGGAGAGAGTCAGTGTGGTTTTACCGGAAGATTCCGGACCGTAGATTTCAACGATACGGCCTTTTGGCAGGCCGCCAATGCCGAGTGCGATATCCAGCCCCAGAGAGCCAGTGGAGATAGCCGGGATCGCCTGACGGTCGTGATCGCCCATACGCATTACGGCACCCTTGCCGAATTGACGTTCGATCTGACCCAGGGCCGCAGCCAAGGCTTTCTTCTTGTTGTCGTCCATTAAAGTCCTCACGTAATCAATAAGGCCTGACGGCCAACACCTGTATAAGTAGCCAGTATTATTCCACAGCGCTTGAGGATCGCCTACCCCTGATTTGAGATTTCTCCCGCGGCATACAGCAGCAACCCCTCTAGCGCGGCCTTCACCGTTTGTCGGCGAACGTCATCGCGGTTACCGGGGAAGTAGCGGCACTCGGCATTGATCGCCTCTCCGACCGCCCAGGCCAGCCATACGGTGCCCACCGGTTTCTGCGGCGAACCGCCGTCCGGCCCGGCCACACCACTGACGGCCACGGCAAAACGCGCACGGCTTTTGTCCTGAGCACCACGAACCATGGCCTCGACCACTTCACGACTGACCGCCCCCACCTGCTCGAACAGCTCGGTGGGCACATTCAGTTGCTGGGTTTTCTGACGATTGGAGTAGGTGACATAACCAGCTTCGAACCACGCCGAGCTACCCGGGATACGGGTAATGGCCTCGGCGATCCCACCGCCAGTGCAGGACTCGGCGGTACAGACGTGCGTATTGAGAATCTGCAAACGCCTGCCGAGTTCAGCGGCAAGCTGGGTGATTTCGTCCATGGTCCTCTCCTGATCAGGCTGGCGTGAGACCTACCGTACACGAGCGTATCGCGCTTGCAAGACGCCTGGTCGGTCAAAATGTTAATGAGCGATAGCTCTGAACACATCCTTGCGGGCTGGGCTCGTAGTCATTGCCCCTGGTCTGCCAATCCATTGGTTCTGGAAACTGAACGCCATCTAGTGATCCTGACTGGAATCACGCGGTGGTACTTCACAGACCCCCGATGCGCTTGGCGGCCCACCGCTCGTAAAGTCCGATGGCCGCAGATTGCACAAATTCAATTATTTATGCACAACAAATGCATCAAAGCATCGAGACCTGCATGGACAAAGGCTCAGGCGGTTTTCTACAGACGAAAATAAGCCCGCTCAATGCGGGCTCTATCTGGAAGAGGTGAGGTTAACGGGCGTACATGCCCCACCAGAAGACGTGAACAAGGTCGCCGTCGACGATATCGCCAATCGCGCATTTAGCGGCATTGACCCCGACCGTGGCGCCATCACGCAGCACCGGCAGCATGCTGTTGCCGCGGACGGTCACGCACTTGGCCTGGTCGAACTGCACACCATTGTGCCGCAGGCTCCGCTTGCCGAAACGCAGGCTGGCTTTCTCGCTTTCCTCGATGACGAATCTTCCTGATCCAGCAGCCAATTCAACCTCGCGAAGAAAGGGAATCGACACCTCGTCGTCTTCGACGGGGGTATCGTCATCCCACGGACTTATGTCCTTGAGTTCTGAATGCAACTCGTCGCGCTGGGGCTTTGGCGGGGGCAACATCCGCACGCCCGCGCAATTGATCGGTGCTCACGCGAAAATACTCGGCGATCCGCGAGATGTGCTTATCCGAAGGACCGACAATCTTGCCGCTGAGAATGCGTGAAAGCGTGGATTGAGGCACACCGGTTCGACGATGAAGCTCCATGGCGGAGATCCCGTGGTAACCTTGCGCCCATCGCGAAAAAGCCGGGCCGCAGGGCCCCAATTTTGCCCCTCATTTTTAACGAATCGCTCTAAGCCACTGATGAATAAAGCTATTTCAGACTTGTCCAGCCACACGCCGATGATGCAGCAATATTGGCGGTTGAAGAACCAGCACCCCGACCAGTTGATGTTCTATCGCATGGGTGACTTCTACGAGATCTTCTACGAAGACGCGAAGAAAGCCGCCAGATTGCTGGACATTACCCTGACCGCGCGCGGGCAGTCGGCAGGACAAGCGATTCCGATGTGCGGGATTCCTTACCATGCGGCCGAAGGTTATTTGGCGAAACTGGTGAAGCTCGGCGAGTCGGTGGTGATCTGTGAGCAAGTCGGCGATCCGGCGACCAGCAAAGGTCCGGTGGACCGGCAGGTGGTGCGGATCATTACTCCGGGCACGGTCAGCGATGAAGCACTGCTCGATGAGCGCAGGGACAACCTGATCGCGGCGGTGCTGGGTGACGAGCGCTTGTTCGGTCTGGCCGTGCTGGACATCACCAGCGGTAACTTCACGGTTCTGGAAATCAAAGGCTGGGAAAACCTGCTGGCGGAGCTGGAGCGCGTCAACCCGGTCGAACTGATGATCCCGGATGATTGGCCAAAGGATCTACCGGCCGAAAAGCGCCGTGGTGTACGTCGCCGCGCGCCGTGGGATTTCGAGCGCGACTCGGCGCTCAAAAGCCTCTGCCAACAATTCTCCACCCAGGACCTGAAGGGTTTTGGCTGCGAGAACCTGACCCTGGCCATCGGTGCCGCGGGTTGCCTGCTCAGCTACGCCAAAGAAACCCAGCGCACTGCCTTGCCGCACTTGCGCAGCCTGCGCCACGAACGCCTTGACGACACCGTCGTACTGGACGGCGCGAGCCGCCGCAATCTGGAACTGGATACCAACCTCGCCGGCGGACGCGACAACACCCTGCAATCGGTGGTCGACCGTTGCCAGACCGCCATGGGCAGTCGCCTGTTGACGCGCTGGCTGAACCGTCCGCTGCGTGACTTGCAGGTATTGCTGGCCCGCCAGACCTCGATCACCTGCCTGCTGGACGGCTATCGCTTTGAAAAGCTGCAACCGCAGCTCAAGGAAATCGGCGATATCGAACGGATCCTCGCCCGTATCGGCCTGCGTAACGCCCGTCCTCGGGACCTGGCGCGCCTGCGCGATGCCTTGGGTGCCTTGCCGGAACTGCAAGTGGCCATGAGCGAACTTGAGGGCCCCCACCTCAAGCAACTGGCCGTGACCACCAGCACCTATCCAGAACTCGCGGCCCTGCTGGAAAAAGCCATCATCGACAACCCGCCTGCGGTGATCCGTGACGGCGGCGTGTTGAAAACCGGTTACGACGCCGAGCTGGATGAACTGCAATCGCTGAGCGAAAACGCCGGGCAGTTCCTGATCGACCTCGAAGCCCGTGAAAAAGCCCGTACGGGCCTTGCCAACCTGAAAGTCGGCTACAACCGGATTCACGGCTATTTCATCGAATTGCCGAGCAAACAGGCCGAACAGGCACCGGCTGACTACATTCGCCGCCAGACCCTCAAAGGTGCCGAGCGCTTCATCACCCCGGAGCTCAAGGCCTTCGAAGACAAAGCCTTGTCCGCCAAGAGCCGCGCACTGGCCCGCGAGAAGATGCTCTACGAAGCCCTGCTCGAGAACCTGATCGGCCGCCTGCCGCCGTTGCAAGACACTGCTGCGGCATTGGCCGAGCTGGACGTGCTGAGCAACCTGGCTGAACGCGCACTGAACCTGGACCTGAACTGCCCACGCTTCGTCAGCGAGCCTTGCATGCGCATCACTCAGGGTCGTCACCCAGTGGTCGAACAAGTGCTGAGCACGCCGTTCGTGGCCAACGATCTGAGTCTGGATGACAGCACCCGGATGCTGGTGATCACCGGTCCGAACATGGGCGGTAAATCCACTTACATGCGACAAACCGCATTGATCGTGTTGCTGGCGCATATCGGCAGCTTTGTGCCGGCCGCCAGTTGCGAGTTGTCACTGGTTGACCGCATCTTCACCCGTATAGGCTCCAGCGATGACTTGGCTGGCGGGCGTTCGACCTTTATGGTCGAAATGAGCGAAACGGCGAACATCTTGCACAACGCCACCGAGCGCAGCCTGGTGTTGATGGATGAAGTCGGTCGCGGCACCAGTACCTTTGACGGTCTGTCCCTGGCCTGGGCGGCAGCCGAGCGATTGGCTCATCTGCGCGCCTACACGTTGTTCGCCACCCACTACTTCGAGCTGACGGTATTGCCGGAAAGCCAGCCGCTGGTGGCCAACGTCCACCTCAACGCCACCGAGCATAACGAGCGCATCGTATTCCTCCACCATGTACTGCCTGGCCCTGCCAGCCAGAGCTACGGGCTGGCGGTTGCGCAACTGGCCGGCGTACCGAGCGAGGTGATAGTACGTGCTCGCGAGCACTTGAGCCGGCTGGAAACCACCAGCCTGCCCCACGAAGTGCCAGCGCCTGCCAAAGGCAAACCCGCAGCGCCGCAGCAGAGCGATATGTTCGCCAGCCTGCCCCATCCGGTGCTGGATGAGCTGGCCAAACTCGATCTGGATGACATGACCCCGCGTAGAGCGCTCGAAATGCTCTATACATTAAAGACACGGATATAGAGTCTGTTGACGTTTGGTGGCGAGCCGCCACCAAACGTCAACAGCCCCTAACGCAGATGCCTGCAAGCTGTTAGAATCTCGCGCGGTTTGGGATGCTGCTGGCTTAGCCTGCCTGCAGACTATCGCTCCCAAACCTGGCGACCCCACCGTGAAGGGGCGCAGCAAGCCGCGCCTGAGGAGAGAATTAGAAATGACCTTCGTCGTCACCGACAACTGCATCAAGTGCAAGTACACCGACTGCGTAGAAGTCTGTCCGGTGGACTGCTTTTACGAAGGCCCGAACTTCCTGGTGATTCACCCGGATGAGTGCATTGACTGCGCACTTTGTGAGCCAGAATGCCCTGCTGTGGCCATTTTTTCCGAAGATGAAGTCCCGGAAGAGATGCAGGAATTCATTCAGTTGAACGTTGAACTGGCCGAAATCTGGCCAAACATCACTGAGAAAAAAGAATCGCTGCCGGACGCTGAAGAGTGGGATGGCGTGAAGGGCAAGATCAAAGACCTCGAACGCTGATAATCATCGCGCTCCCGAAAAGGCCCCTCGTGGGCTTTTTTGCTTTTCGGGGTTTGCCTGATGTCTGTCAGCTATGCGTCGCGGCTTAAAAAATCGGCGGCCCGAACCTGCGGTAGCTACAGACAGGCAAAAAAAGGGGCGGTATTACCCGCCCACATTTTTTCCCTAGTCCTTGTGTTCCTTTTCATCATCCTGATGAACCGCTTCCTGCGATGTCCTTGACCATCATCCTTGATGGTTGTGTCTATCCGTTGACACAGCGCTGATAGTAGATGGTTCCCCAGCAAGAGCAATCACACAGCCCGGGGGAAATGGTGAGTAAACCACCACCAAGCTGTCAAAAAAATCTCTTTAAAATCAATAGAATAGAAAAAAACAACAACGCTAATGGATGTCTGCCCTGAAGCAAAAAAACCGAACACTTACGAAAGAGTAGGCCAAGGCTTACACCAGCAAAAGACTAAACCTGAAACACCGACAGGACGCTGCTCTGCCCATCAACTCTCTCGAAAATAAAAAGCCCCGAACCAGTCGGGGCTTTTATTTGCGAGCTAATGCGTTCCAGCTACTGGAACAGCGACTCACTCGACAGGCCGTTCTTCTCAAGAATTTCTCGAAGGCGCTTGAGGCCTTCAACCTGAATCTGTCTGACCCGCTCGCGGGTCAGGCCAATCTCCAGGCCAACATCTTCCAGAGTGCTGCTCTCATGGCCGCGCAACCCGAAGCGGCGTATCACCACTTCTCGCTGCTTGTCAGTCAGTTCCGAGAGCCACTGATCAATGCTTTGCGACAGATCATCGTCCTGGAGCAACTCGCAAGGGTCGGTTGGACGGTCATCAGTCAGGGTGTCCAGCAGGGTTTTATCCGAATCCGGACCCAGTGAGACGTCGACCGAAGAAACCCGCTCATTGAGGCCCAGCATGCGCTTGACCTCACCTACCGGCTTTTCCAGCAGGTTGGCGATTTCTTCAGGGGAAGGTTCATGATCGAGCTTTTGAGTCAGCTCACGTGCTGCCCGCAGGTAGACGTTGAGCTCTTTGACCACATGGATTGGCAACCGGATGGTCCGGGTCTGATTCATGATCGCGCGCTCGATGGTCTGACGAATCCACCAGGTTGCGTAGGTCGAAAAGCGGAAGCCGCGTTCCGGATCAAACTTTTCCACTGCGCGGATCAAGCCGAGGTTGCCCTCTTCGATCAGGTCCAGCAGCGACAGCCCACGATTGACATATCGTCGGGCGATTTTCACCACCAGCCGCAGGTTGCTTTCAATCATGCGCTTACGCCCGGCCGGATCGCCACTCTGCGACAAACGCGCAAAATGAACTTCCTCTTCCGGGGAGAGCAATGGGGAAAAGCCGATTTCATTGAGATACAACTGGGTCGCATCGAGCGCCCGCGTGTAATCAATGTATTTATGTTGCTTTAGTGAAGCGGAGTGTTTGGATTTGGCACGAACTGAAGGTGCAGCAAATCCTTCATTCGACATCGAATCCATAGCGACGCCGGCCTCCATCAGGAGAACCTCATCGTCGATGTCAAACTCCGGCACTTCTTTACTGAGAGCCATTGTTATAGTCCTTTGGTGAGTTCGACCTCAAGCTCAAGCGACGCCTTTATCCTTGGCAACGCTGGAGCCTGTTCCTTCTACGTGAGGGAACAGGCTGGTAACCGATCAACGACGTGGCAGGAATTGCAGCGGATCTACAGGTTTACCCTGACGGCGAATCTCAAAGTGCAGTTTCACCCGGTCCGTACCAGTTGACCCCATTTCGGCAATTGCCTGTCCGACTTTGACCTGCTGCCCCTCCCGAACCAACAGCCTACGGTTGTGGCCGTAAGCACTTACGTAGGTATCGCTGTGTTTGATAATGACTAACTCGCCGTAGCCCCGCAAGCCACTCCCGGCGTAAACAACCGTCCCATCAGACGCAGCTAAAACAGGCTGTCCCAAATCTCCGGCGATATCAATGCCTTTATTCAAACTGCCGTTTGAAGAGAATTTCCCGATCAAAATGCCGCTCGAAGGCCACCCCCAACCGGTCGGCGCAGGCCCTGCCGGCGGTAGCGGAGCCGGTGCCGGCTTGCTCTCGACACTGGCTGCAGTACCGGCTGTGGTGCCGGCTACAGCGCCTGCCGGACGCCTGATTACCGTGGTTTTAAGGGAAGAGGATGGTGTTGAATCCTGTTTTGTTACAACGGTGGTCGGCGTGGAACCTGAACGGCCGTCAAAGCGAATCGTCTGACCCGGATGAATTGTATAAGGCTCAGCAATATTGTTGCGTGCCGCCAGGGCTTTGTAGTCCCAACCATAGCGAAAAGCGATCGAGAACAATGTATCGCCACGGCGAACGACATACTGGCCAGTGGTCACGACCGGCCGCTGGGCCACTGCATTATTACCGTCGACTACCCGCACGCCGTCCGAAGGTTTGCTGGAGCACGCAACCAACGTGGAACTCAAGACAAGGCCAATCACCAGTCGCTGAAAGCTTGTTATACCCATACGCTGCGCAATGACTGTGAGACTCACCCGCCGCTCCCTATGTGGTGGCTGATAATAAAGATTGCCTGTTCAGGCCTGGAATGTCGCCAGTATAACCGGCCGTTCATTCTTTACCGCTGGCAAAGCGAAATCGAGAGAAGGACACAACTGCTGACCGACGTTCAATAGTGTTTATATGAATAGCCCGCTGTAAGACAAACGCTATCAAGCAGAATTCACCGCGATTAAACAAAAGCTCAAGCCAATGGACCGTTGAGTAAAGGCACAAAGCGTACAGCGTCCAGAACTTGCCGAGAGAAACCCTGCTCTTCACGAATGATCAGCATCAGATGTTGATCCTCACCCGCGCCGACCGGAATCACCAAGCGCCCGCCGGGAGCCAGCTGATCGAGCAAGGCCTGAGGGACATCGGTGGCAACAGCGGTAACAATGATGCCGTTGTACGGCGCCAGTGCCGGCCAGCCTTCCCAGCCATCGCCCCAGCGGAACACTACATTACGCAGGTTCAATTCGACCAGGCGCTCCTTGGCGCGATCTTGCAGCACTTTGATCCGTTCGACCGAGAACACACGCTCAACCAGTTGCGACAGGACCGCCGTCTGATAACCGGACCCGGTGCCAATCTCCAGAACTTTGTCCAATGGACCTGCCGCCAACAACAGCTCGCTCATGCGAGCCACCATATAGGGCTGGGAAATTGTCTGGTTATGGCCGATCGGCAACGCGGTGTCTTCATAGGCGCGGTGCGCCAGCGCCTCATCGACGAATAGATGACGCGGGGTACGGCGGATCACTTCCAATACCTGGGCGTTGGACAGTCCCTCCTCGTACAACCGCTGGATCAAGCGCTCGCGAGTTCGTTGAGAGGTCATACCGATACCTCGACGCAACAGGTCGTCTTGTTCACGCCCCATTAACGCAACCCCTCCAGCCAGCCATCGAGACTACTGAAGGCATCATTGAAGGTGCGATCGAGCTGCAACGGGGTGATCGAAACATAACCTTGCATCACCGCATGAAAGTCAGTGCCCGGGCCGCCGTCTTCGGCATCGCCTGCCGCCGCAATCCAATAACCGGACTTGCCTCGCGGGTCGACCACTTTCATCGGCGCCGCAGCACGGGCGCGATGGCCCAGACGGGTCAGCTGGATGCCACGTATGTGATCGAGCGGCAGATTGGGGATATTCACATTCAGCACAGTACGTGGTGGCAAATCCAGTTGGGCATGAGCCTCTACCAGTTTGCGCGCGAAGTACGCAGCGGTCGACAGGTTCTCGACCTGACGCGACACCAGCGAAAAGGCGAAGGATGGCCGATCCAGAAAACGCCCTTCCAGCGCGGCGGCGACGGTACCGGAATACAGCACATCGTCACCCAGGTTGGCACCCAGGTTGATCCCGGAAACCACCATGTCCGGCTCGCGCTCCAACAGACCATTGAGGCCCAGATGAACACAATCGGTGGGGGTTCCGTTGATGCTGATAAAGCCGTTTGCCAGGGTTTGCGGGTGCAACGGACGATCGAGTGTCAGCGAGCTGCTGGCGCCGCTTTTGTCTTGGTCCGGGGCGATAACCACGCACTCGGTGTAATCCGCCAGCGCAGCATAAAGCGCGGCGAGACCGGGTGCTGTTACCCCATCGTCGTTAGATATCAGAATACGCATGGGCTGTCCGTCTGCCCCACCGGCACCAGATCGACGAGTTCGCGCACCAATACAGTGGCGAAGCATCCGGCCGGCAGGACGAATTCCAGTTGCAGAATGTCAGGCTCGGGATAATGCCACGTCAACCCGCCAATGGGCAGCCGCAGGATGCGACGTTCATGGCTCATTCCGGCTTTAATCAACCAATCGCGCAGATCGGCTTCGCGGGCAGCGACTTCTTGCTCAAGAACATGAGTGGCGCCGCTCGCCGGTGACTCCCCCTCGCCCCACTGTGGCCCTGTCGGGTGCAGATCAAGGATCGCCAGACGCGGGTCGCTGCATTCCGCTTCGCCTGCCGGGAAAAAGCTACGGCTATCGGTGAACGCGAGCAAATCGCCAATCTGCGCTCGCTGCCAACTGCCATCGGCGACACGGGCAGCCAGCACCTGATTGAACAGATAACTGCGGGCGGTCGAGAGTAAACGCGAGCGCACATTGCGCTGTTCCGGCAGGGCCTTGCGAGCGGCCCAGTCACGGGCATCGACCACATTGCCGCCCTGATGGCCGAAGCGCTGGGCACCGAAATAATTTGGAATACCCTGCCTGGCGATCAGTTGCAGGCGCTCGTCGATAGCCGCCTTGTCCCCCACCAGTTCAGTCAAACGCAGGGTAAAACCGTTGGCCGCGTGGGCCCCGCGTTGCAACTTGCGTTTATGCCGAGTGCTTTTCAGAATTCTCAGCGTGTCGTTTTCTGCCGCCGACAGATCGGGGTCGGCCTTGCCCGGCAGTTGCAGGCTGAACCACTGTCGGGTCAGCGCCTGGCGATCCTTCAACCCCGCGTAACTCACGGTACGAAGCGGTACACCCGCAGCCTTGGCAATGCGCCGGGCCGCGTCTTCGGTGTTCAGGCCGCGCTTTTCCACCCATAACCACAGGTGTTCACCGTCGCCGCTCAAGGGAATATCCAGTACTTCGTCGACCTGAAAGTCTTCAGCGGTGGCTTTCAGTACCGCCGTCCCCAGTGCTTCGCCATAGGCACGCGGGCCGAGCAATTGCAGTTCGTTCATGCGCGCAGCAACAAGGCAACGGAGTGCACGGCAATGCCTTCTTCGCGACCGACAAAGCCGAGCTTTTCGGTGGTGGTAGCTTTCACGTTCACTTGATCCAACTCAACTTGAAGATCCGCGGCAATCAGCGCGCGCATCGATTCTATATGCGGGGCCATTTTTGGCGCCTGGGCAACGATGGTGTTATCGACATTACCGACCTTCCAGCCCTTGGCGTGGATCAGTGCGACAACGTGACGCAACAGTACGCGGCTGTCAGCACCTTTGAATTGCGGGTCGGTGTCCGGGAAGTGTTTACCGATATCACCCAGCGCCGCCGCGCCGAGCAAGGCATCGCTCAACGAGTGCAGCAAGACGTCGCCGTCGGAATGGGCGAGCAGCCCGAAGCTGTGTGCAATTCGCACGCCGCCCAGAGTGATGAAATCGCCTTCAGCGAAACGGTGCACATCATAGCCGTGGCCAATACGCATAAAAAAACGCCCCGATTTAGTCAGGGCGTGATTCTACCTGCTTTGGCGGACATTAGGCGCCTAGAGCGTGTGCGTGATGTCGCAAGTGATCATCGATGAAGCTGGCGATGAAGAAATAGCTGTGGTCGTAGCCTGGTTGCAGACGCAAGGTCAGCGGATGGCCGGCAAGTTTCGCCGCCTGCTGTAGCGCTTCGGGCTTGAGCTGAGTGGCCAGAAAGTCATCTCGATCCCCCTGATCCACCAGTAACGGCAGCTTTTCACTGGCCTCGGCGATCAGCACACTGGCATCCCATTCGCGCCATTTCGAGCGCTCCTCACCCAGATAGCGGGAAAACGCCTTCTGCCCCCAAGGGCAATCCATCGGATTGTTGATCGGCGCAAAAGCCGACACCGACTGATAACGCCCGGGGTTGCGCAACGCACATACCAAGGCACCGTGGCCACCCATGGAGTGACCACTGATTCCACGCTTGTCGGACGCCGGGAAATGCGCCTCGACCAGTGCCGGCAACTCCTGCACCACGTAGTCATGCATCCGATAATGCCTGGCCCAAGGTTCCTGCGTGGCATTCAGATAAAAGCCCGCACCCAGTCCAAAATCCCAGGCGCCATCCGGATCACCCGGCACATCGACGCCGCGCGGACTGGTATCCGGTGCGACGATGATCAGACCAAGCTCGGCCGCCATGCGCATGGCACCAGCCTTGTGCATGAAGTTCTCGTCGGTGCAGGTCAATCCCGACAACCAGTACAACACCGGCAGATTGCCGCCCTGCTCCGCTTGCGGCGGCAGGTACACGGCAAACACCATGTCGCAGCCCAGTACTTCGGAATGATGTTTGTAGCGTTTATGCCAGCCACCGAAGCTCTTCTGGCATGAGAGGTTCTCCAGACTCATGACCGACCTCAGAAATGGATGACAGAGCGGATGCTTTTGCCTTCATGCATCAGGTCGAATGCCTTGTTGATGTCTTCCAGCCCCATAGTGTGGGTAATGAAAGTGTCCAACGGGATTTCGCCGCTCTGGGCCATTTCGACGTAGCTTGGCAACTCCGTGCGACCGCGCACGCCACCGAACGCCGAACCGCGCCAGACGCGGCCGGTTACCAGTTGGAACGGACGGGTGGAAATCTCTTGGCCAGCACCGGCAACGCCGATGATCACCGACTCACCCCAGCCTTTGTGGCAGCATTCCAATGCAGCGCGCATCAGCTGCACGTTGCCGATGCACTCGAAGGAAAAGTCCACACCGCCATCGGTCATGTCGACGATAACGTCCTGAATCGGGCGATCGAAGTCTTTCGGGTTCACACAATCGGTGGCGCCCAACTGCTTGGCGATTTCGAACTTGGCCGGGTTGATGTCGATGGCGATGATTCGCCCGGCTTTGGCTTTGACCGCACCGATGACCGCTGACAGGCCAATGCCACCTAGACCGAAGATTGCCACGGTGTCGCCCGGTTTGACCTTGGCGGTGTTGATGACAGCGCCGATCCCCGTGGTGACGCCACAGCCCAGCAGGCAGACTTTTTCCAGTGGTGCGTCTTTAGGGATCTTCGCGACAGAGATTTCCGGCAACACCGTGTATTCGGAGAAGGTCGACGTACCCATGTAGTGGAAAATCGGCTGACCTTTGTAGGAGAAGCGCGTGGTGCCGTCTGGCATCAGGCCTTTGCCCTGGGTCGCACGGATGGCTTGGCAGAGGTTGGTTTTGCCTGACTTGCAGAATTTGCACTGGCCGCATTCCGGTGTGTACAGCGGAATCACGTGATCGCCCACCGCTACCGAAGTCACACCCTCGCCGATGGCCTCGACAATCGCGCCACCTTCGTGGCCGAGGATCGACGGGAATATGCCTTCCGGGTCGGCACCCGACAGGGTGTAGGCGTCGGTATGGCAAACGCCGGACGCGACCACACGCAACAGGACTTCACCGGCCTTGGGCATGGCGACATCGACTTCAACGATCTCGAGGGGTTTCTTGGCCTCGAAGGCAACGGCGGCGCGCGACTTGATCATCCTGACTCTCCAGCGAATAAAAACGAGACAGGGAGTGTAAAACACCGCCAAGCGATGAATAATCCAGCCAAAAGCAAAACATTATTGCTGCACAGGGATAATCCTCATGTCCGAGAACCGCTGGGAAGGCATCGATGAGTTCGTCGCCGTCGCTGAATGCAACCAGTTCACGGCTGCCGCCGAACGCCTTGGGGTTTCGTCTTCGCACATCAGTCGACAAATCGTACGACTCGAAGAGCGCCTGCAAACCCGCCTGCTCTACCGCAGTACCCGCCGGGTGACGCTGACCGAAGCCGGGCAAACTTTCCTGCAACACTGCCAACGCTTGCAGGACGGACGCGAAGAAGCCTTACGCGCAGTCGGCGACCTGACCAGCGAGCCCAAAGGCATGCTGCGCATGACCTGCGCGGTGGCGTATGGCGAGCGCTTTATCGTGCCGCTGGTGACCAGCTTCATGGGGCTTTATCCGCAATTGCGGGTCGATATCGAATTGAGCAACCGCCCGCTCGATCTGGTGCACGAAGGTCTGGATCTGGCGATTCGGCTTGGCCGCCTGCAAGACTCACGACTGGTAGCCACGCGCCTGGCACCACGGCGCATGTACTTGTGCGCCTCGCCGTCCTATCTGGAACGTTATGGTCGTCCGCACAGTTTGTCCGAGCTGAGCCGACACAACTGTTTGATCGGCAGCTCGGACATCTGGCAACTGGAGCAGGGCGGGAGAGAGTTTTCCCAGCGGGTACAGGGCAATTGGCGCTGCAACAGTGGGCAAGCGGTGCTGGACGCTGCGCTACAAGGCGTTGGGTTGTGTCAGCTGCCGGACTATTACGTGCTGGAACACCTGAAAAGCGGCGCACTGGTGTCGTTGCTGGATGCTCATCAACCACCGAACACCGCCGTCTGGGCGTTGTATCCGCAGCAACGGCATCTGTCGCCGAAGGTGCGCAAGCTGGTGGATTATCTGAAGGAGGGACTGGCCAAACGGCCGGAGTATCTGGAGTAGTTGCAACTCCACCCGTAGCAGCAGGCTTCGCCAGCTGCTACGAAAAGCTCTTCTACCGGCGATTCGCCCAGCGCAGGCGTAGCCACTCCAGGTCTTCGGGACGGGTGACCTTGATATTGTCCGAGCGACCTTCAATCAAGCGTGGGGCCAAACCTGCCCACTCCATGGCCGAGGCCTCGTCGGTGATCACCACGTCAGCCACCAGACTGTCAGCCAAGGCCCGATGCAATGCGCCGAGACGGAACATCTGTGGTGTATAGGCTTGCCAGATCAAACTGCGATCAACGGTTTCAACCACCCGCCCCTGTTTGTCGACACGTTTCAGGGTGTCGCGCGCTGGCACAGCCAATAGCCCGCCAACAGGATCATCCGCGAGCTCAATCAGCAGCTTGTCCAAATCATCGCGAGAAAGATTCGGTCGCGCGGCATCGTGGACCAACACCCAGTCCTCGTCGGCAGCGCCTTGTGCATGCAAATGCAGCAACGCGTTGAGTACCGAGCCCGAGCGCTCCTGACCGCCATCCACCCGCTGAATTCGCGGATCATGGGCGCAAGCCAGAGTCGGCCAATAGGGGTCATCAATAGCAAGACTGACCACCAGCCCCTTCAAGGCGGGATGGTCGAGGAAACAGCCGAGGCTGTGTTCGAGAATTGTGCGCCCACCCAGTTGCAAATATTGCTTGGGGCGGTCCGCAGCCATACGGGCACCAACGCCCGCGGCAGGAATCACGGCCCAGAAGGCCGGTAGCGTCTGAATCATTGGGCCAACTGGTAGAGGGTTTCACCCTCCTTGACCATGCCCAACTCATGGCGAGCCCGCTCTTCAACGGTCTCCATACCTTTTTTCAACTCAAGGACTTCGGCATCCAGAACGCGGTTACGCTCCAGCAGTGCCTCGTTTTCGGCGTGCTGGTCAGCAATTTGCTGGGTCAGCTCGGCGACCTGCGCCAGACTGCCATTCCCCACCCACAGGCGGTACTGCAGGCCAGCCAGCAGCAAGAGCAAGACGAGGAACAACCAATTGGGACTGCGCATCGAATATCGGGTTTCCAGTGAAAAAAGACAGCCATGCCAACAATTTTGAATCGACCAATAGCACGAAGCCTGGAAGAACCAGGCTCGTACTCTAAGACGTCAGATTAGTGGCAAAAAAGCCGCTGTAGCGTTCTTTCCGACACAATCCGGTGTCTTTTTACCATCTAGTGTCTCGCCTCACAAACACGCTCATCTTTTGACGAGTGGCTGTTGTCGTCAGGCAACGCTGCATGAAGGCAACAGACGCCGTCAAAAAGGAGCAGCTATTTGCGAGGCAGGATACTTCAGCTTAGCCGCGAAACTCGCTGCGGCCGTTGTACTTGGCCTTGGCGCCCAGTTGCTCTTCGATGCGCAGCAATTGGTTGTACTTGGAAACACGGTCGGAACGGCACAGCGAACCGGTTTTGATCTGGCCAGCCGAGGTGCCCACAGCCAGGTCGGCAATGGTCGAATCTTCGGTTTCGCCGGAACGGTGCGAGATCACCGCAGTGTAACCAGCAGCCTTGGCCATCTGGATGGCTTCCAGGGTTTCGGTCAGGGTGCCGATCTGGTTGAACTTGATCAGGATCGAGTTGGCGATCTTCTTGTCGATGCCCTCTTTCAGGATCTTGGTGTTGGTCACGAACAGGTCGTCGCCGACCAGTTGAACCTTGTCGCCGATCTTGTCGGTAAGGATTTTCCAGCCATCCCAGTCGGACTCATCCAGGCCATCTTCGATGGAGATGATCGGGTAACGGCTGGCCAGACCGGCCAGGTAGTCAGCGAAACCGGCAGCATCGAACACCTGGCCTTCGCCAGCCAGATCGTACTTGCCATTTTCGTAGAACTCGCTGGCAGCGCAATCCAGAGCCAGGGTCACGTCGGTGCCCAGCTTGTAACCAGCGTTGGCCACAGCTTCGGAGATCACTTTCAAAGCGTCTTCGTTAGACGCCAGGTTCGGCGCGAAACCACCTTCGTCACCGACGGCGGTGCTCAGGCCACGAGCCTTCAGCACAGCTTTGAGGTGATGGAAAATCTCGGTGCCCATGCGCAGGCCATCGGCGAAAGTCTTGGCGCCAACCGGCTGAACCATGAATTCCTGGATGTCGACGTTGTTATCGGCGTGCTCGCCACCGTTGATGATGTTCATCATCGGAACCGGCATCGAGTAAACACCCGGGGTGCCGTTCAGGTTGGCGATGTGTGCATACAGAGGCAGGTCCTGGTCCTGTGCTGCTGCCTTGGCCGCGGCCAGGGAAACGGCGAGGATCGCATTGGCGCCCAGGGTTGCCTTGTTTTCGGTACCGTCCAGCGCGATCATCGCGCGGTCCAGTGCCTGCTGGTCAACCGGATCCTTACCCAGCAACAGGTCACGAATCGGACCGTTGATGTTGGCTACAGCCTTGAGCACACCCTTGCCCAGGTAACGGCTCTTGTCGCCATCACGCAGCTCGAGCGCTTCACGCGAGCCAGTGGAAGCACCGGACGGCGCACATGCACTGCCGATGATGCCGTTATCGAGAAGCACATCCGCTTCGACGGTGGGATTGCCACGGGAGTCGAGAACTTCACGACCTTTGATGTCGACGATTTTTGCCATTGTTGTAAACACTCCAAAGTTGACTAGAACGCTGTGGGAGCATGGCTTGCCAGCGAAGGAGCCCACAAGGACACCATCGCCGGCAAGCCGTACTCCTACAAGAGCAGTGCGGCCCGCAGGCCAGAGCGATAAATCGAGCGGTACTTTACCGGAGAAATCAGGTTTACGCGGTTTCTACTGTCGGAAAACTCTTCACTAGTTCATCCAGAGCCTTGAGCTGGGCCAGGAATGGCTCCAGCTTGTCCAGACGCAAGGCGCAAGGGCCATCGCATTTGGCGTTGTCCGGATCTGGATGCGCTTCGAGGAACAAGCCAGCCAACGACTGACTCATGCCAGCCTTGGCCAGATCAGTGACCTGGGCGCGACGACCACCGGCGGAATCGGAGCGACCGCCAGGCATTTGCAGCGCGTGGGTCACATCGAAAAATACCGGGTATTCGAACTGCTTCATGATGCCGAAGCCGAGCATGTCCACAACTAGGTTGTTGTAGCCGAAACTCGAACCGCGCTCACAGAGGATCAACTGATCGTTACCCGCCTCTACGCACTTGCTCAGAATGTGTTTCATTTCATGAGGGGCGAGAAACTGGGCTTTCTTGATGTTGATCACCGCGCCGGTCTTGGCCATGGCCACCACCAGATCGGTCTGCCGCGACAGGAAGGCTGGCAGCTGGATGATGTCGCAGACCTCGGCGACCACCGCAGCCTGTTCAGGCTCGTGGACGTCAGTAATGATCGGCACACCGAACGCCTGTTTAACGTCCTGGAAAATCCGCATCCCCTCTTCCAGGCCCGGGCCACGATAAGAGGTCACGGACGAGCGGTTAGCCTTGTCGAAGCTGGCCTTGAACACGTAAGGGATACCGAGTTTTTCGGTAACCCGCACGTACTCTTCACAGACCTGCATAGCCATGTCGCGGCTTTCCAGCACGTTCATGCCGCCGAACAGCACCATCGGCTTATCGTTGGCGATCTCGATGTTGCCTACGCGGATGATTTTCTGCGCCATGCGTTTTATCTCCGGGCTCAAGCTTTCTTCTGATGCTGAACCAAAGCAGCCTTGACGAAGCCGCTGAACAACGGGTGACCGTCGCGCGGTGTCGAGGTGAACTCAGGGTGGAACTGGCACGCGACGAACCATGGGTGATCCGGTGCTTCAACCACTTCAACCAACGCGCCATCACCAGAACGACCGGAGATTTTCAGGCCCGCTTCCATCAGGCTCGGCAGCAGCTTGTTGTTCACTTCATAACGATGACGATGACGCTCGACGATGACGTCCTTGGCATAGCAGTCATGGACCAGGGACCCGGCTTCCAGCAGGCAATCCTGAGCGCCGAGACGCATGGTGCCACCCAGATCGGAGGTTTCGGTACGGGTTTCGACTGCGCCGGTGGCGTCTTCCCACTCGGTGATCAAGCCAACGACCGGGTGACCGCTGTTGCGATCGAATTCAGTGGAGTTGGCGTCTTTCCAGCCCAGCACGTTACGAGCGAACTCGATCACGGCCACCTGCATACCGAGGCAGATACCCAGGTAAGGAATCTTGTTTTCGCGAGCGAATTGAACGGCGGTGATCTTGCCTTCCACGCCACGCAGACCGAAACCGCCTGGCACCAGAATCGCATCGACGCCATCAAGCAGCGCAGTGCCCTGGTTCTCGATGTCTTCGGAATCGATGTAACGCAGGTTGACCTTGGTGCGGTTGCTGATACCGGCGTGACTCATCGCTTCGATCAGCGACTTGTAGGCGTCCAGCAGCTCCATGTACTTGCCGACCATGGCGATGGTGACTTCGTGCTCCGGGTTGAGCTTGGCGTCAACCACAGCTTCCCACTCGGACAGATCGGCACCAGCACATTGCAGGCCGAAACGCTCGACGACGAAATCATCCAGGCCCTGGGAGTGCAGAATGCCCGGGATCTTGTAGATGGTGTCGGCGTCTTCCAGCGCGATGACCGCACGTTCTTCAACGTTGGTGAACTGCGCGATCTTGCGGCGCGAAGAGATATCGATCGGGTGGTCGGAACGGCACACCAGCACGTCTGGCTGCAAGCCGATGGAACGCAGCTCCTTGACCGAATGCTGAGTAGGCTTGGTTTTGGTTTCACCGGCAGTGGCGATGTACGGTACCAGCGTCAGGTGCATCAGCATCGCGCGTTTGGCGCCAACTTCGAAACGCAATTGACGGATCGCTTCGAGGAACGGTTGGGATTCGATGTCACCCACGGTGCCACCGATCTCGACCATGGCCACGTCGGCATCGCCGGCGCCCTTGATGATCCGGCGCTTGATCTCGTCGGTGATGTGCGGAATCACCTGGATTGTTGCGCCCAGATAATCACCACGGCGCTCCTTGCGCAGGACGTGTTCGTAGACACGGCCGGTGGTGAAGTTGTTGTTCTGGGTCATGGTCGTGCGGATGAACCGCTCGTAGTGGCCCAAGTCCAGGTCGGTTTCGGCGCCGTCGTGGGTGACGAACACTTCACCGTGCTGGAACGGGCTCATGGTGCCCGGATCAACGTTGATGTAGGGGTCCAGTTTGAGCATGGTGACCTTAAGTCCCCGCGCCTCCAGGATGGCTGCCAATGAAGCCGAGGCAATGCCTTTCCCCAATGAAGAAACAACACCGCCCGTGACGAAGATGTAGCGCGTCATGAAAAACCCTAGAAGTCTGCGTTAAAGCGGTCAGAGCCGCCGGGGAAAGCGAAGGAAGGCCGAAGCCCCCGATCACCTGCATTAATTACAGTGCATCTTTCGAAAAATTGCTGCGTTGGAACAGATCGGCACAGAACACCGATACGGTACGCGCTACACATTTTTTTGAGAATCGCCCAGCAAAGACTGCTTGGTAATCGGCAACTCCTGCAATTCATGGGAATCCACAGAAGTTGTATCAAGAAGGGAGCGTAGTCTACCGGAAAGCCCCTTTCAGCTCAAACCTTGATCGCTCGTCGGTGGCAGCCAATGCAATTGCCAACATTCATGGGCACTTGCGCTCAGTCCAGGGAGGTTCGCAACCGCTAGTAATTGCTCACCGCGGTACACCAGCGGCAATCTGCCACGGGCGAACAATGGCAGGCGGCTTTCGTTGAGCAAGCGCTTCAGGTCCCGGTGACCACGCCCCGGCAGGTGCATGACTTCACCGCCCTGACGGTAATGAACGTGTAATGGCCCTTCGGGGATTTGACCACTGAATCTCAGCCTACCGTTATCGGGCAACAGCAAAGCCGAGGCCGGATCCGTCCAGATCGGAGCCGGTTCCGGAGCTCGCAGCCAACTGCCAGACAGCCACCAGACTCGCCCTGCGGCCCGATGCAACTCTCCGTCTGCCAGACACCAGATGGGCCTTGCATCGCCCGCAGCGTCGCGCAAGGCCTGCCAGCCCGACCAGTGGTCGCTATCAGGCAAAAGGGTCCACGCGGCCAGCCAGTGACTCAAGGCATTGCGCTGGCGAGCCAACGACAGATTTTCCAGGGGGGGCAACGCCAGCGACGGTAATCCCAGCCAATCGAACTCGCTGACAGCGCAGGCATTAGCGAGATCCATTTCAGCCAGCTCATCGAGCAGCCCTTGCGCCTCACTCAGATGCGCAGCACTGCGAGCGATGGTCGTCACCGCCTGTGGCCAGCGCTCGGTCAGTACCGGGAACACCTGATGGCGCAAATAATTGCGGGAGAACTGCCGATCATCATTCGAGGGATCTTCGATCCAGTTCAACTGATGTTCAGCGGCATAAGCCTCCAACTCGGCCCGCGACACATGGAGCAGTGGTCGCAGCAAATGTCCGTGCCCCAGCGGGCGCTGTTCGGGCATCGCCGACAACCCTCTCACCCCTGCCCCACGCAACAAACGGAAAAGCAGTGTTTCAGCCTGATCGTCGCGGTGCTGAGCGGTCAACAGCAATTCATTGGCCCCGGTCGCCGCGATGAAGGCGCCATAACGCGCATCCCGGGCGGCACGCTCAAGACTGGCGCCGGGCCGGACCTCGACGCGAATCACCTGCAGCGGCACGCCCAACGCATCACAGACCGACTGACAATGTTCCGGCCACGCATCGGCCACAGCCTGAAGGCCGTGATGGACATGGATGGCAGAGAGTGTCGGCAGGGATTCGGTTTTAGCGAGTTGCGCGAGCAGATGCAGCAGAACGGTGGAGTCGAGCCCGCCGGAGAAGGCGATGCGCCAGGTCGAGGCGTTGCGCCAGGGGGCAAGTTGCTTGAGAAGTGTTGCGCAAAGAGTCATGAACGCACCAAAACCTGTAGGAGCCGAGCTTGCTCGCGATGAACAATAACGCGATCAGTCAGATTGACCGAGGCGCCTCTATCGCGGGCAAGCCGGATCGCCGCACCGCTCGCTCCTACAGTAGATCAGCGTCAAATCAGAGACCGTAGCTCATCAGACGCTCGTAGCGACGAGCCAACAGCTTGTCGTTATCCAGCTTCTTCAACATCGCCAGTTGCGAGCTGAGTTCGGCACGGATAGACGCTGCTGCGCCAGCCGGATCACGGTGCGCACCACCCAGCGGCTCATTGATAACCTTGTCGACAATACCCAGGCCTTTGAGGCGCTCGGCAGTAATGCCCATGGCTTCAGCCGCATCCGGTGCCTTCTCGGCAGTTTTCCACAGAATCGAGGCGCAACCTTCCGGAGAGATAACCGCGTAAGTCGAGTATTGCAGCATGTTCAGCTGATCGCAGACACCGATCGCCAGCGCACCACCGGAACCGCCCTCACCGATCACGGTGGCAATGATTGGGGTTTTCAGGCGTGCCATGACGCGCAGGTTCCAGGCAATCGCTTCGCTCTGGTTGCGCTCTTCAGCGTCGATGCCAGGGTACGCGCCCGGAGTGTCGATGAAGGTCAGGATCGGCATCTTGAAGCGTTCGGCCATCTCCATCAGACGGCAGGCCTTACGATAGCCTTCCGGACGTGGCATGCCAAAGTTGCGGCGAACTTTCTCGCGCACTTCGCGGCCTTTCTGGTGACCGATGATCATCACCGGCTGGTCGTCCAGACGGGCAACACCACCGACAATGGCAGCATCGTCGGAGAAGTGCCGATCGCCGTGCAGCTCATCGAACTCGGTGAAAATGTGTTCGATGTAGTCGAGGGTATACGGGCGACGCGGGTGACGCGCCAGGCGCGCGATCTGCCAGCTGGTCAGCTTGCCGAAGATGTCCTCGGTCAGTGTGCTGCTTTTGTCTTGCAGACGAGAGATTTCATCGCCGATATTCAGCGAATTGTCATTACCGACCAAGCGCAACTCTTCGATCTTGGCTTGCAGGTCGGCGATCGGCTGTTCGAAATCAAGAAAATTCGGGTTCATAGGCGTCCGTCTTGGGTCGACGTCCAAGAGAGCTTGGGCCGGCCAGTTGTCTATTCGCGCCCTACCTTAAGGGAGAGGCGCGTTCAGGTCGAGATTAAAAATTTGGTCGAGATCAGGGCGTGCTCAAATGACAAAGAGCGGCACCTCACCGTCAACGGTATTGGAGGAAGACGTTGTCTCGCCCGAACTGGTCACGCAGGGCTTGAATCAAGCTGTCTGCCGGGTCTATTCGCCAGGTTTCGCCAAACTGCAGCAACGCCCTGGCGTCCGGGCCGGTGTACTCCACGGTAATCGGGCACGCCCCGCGATGACGCTTGAACAACTCGCCCAGCCAACGAAGCCGATCACCTTTCAAGGCCTCGGTGTGCACCTTCAGGCGCAGGCTTTCGGCCAGATTGGTGCGAGCATCTTCCATGCTCATTACCCGCTTGACTCGCAGGCGCAGGCCGCCGGAGAAGTCGTCGTTGCTGACTTCACCTTCGACCACCACCATCGCATCGGTCTGCAACAAGGACTGTGCCGAGTGGAACGCCTCGGCAAACAGCGACGCTTCGATGCGCGCCGAGCGATCGTCGAGGGTAATGAAACCCATCTTGTCGCCCTTTTTGTTCTTCATCACCCGCAGTGCGATGATCATGCCCGCGACCGTCTGCGTATCCCGAGCCGGCTTCAGGTCGATGATGCGCTGACGGGCAAAGCGTCGGATTTCACCCTCGTATTCATCGATCGGGTGACCGGTGAGGTACAGGCCGAGGGTTTCCTTCTCCCCGCGCAGACGATCCTTGAGCGTCAATTCCTTGGCCTTGCGGTGGCTGGCGTAGACGTCGGCGTCTTCTTCGACGAACAGGCCGCCAAACAGGTCCGCATGACCGCTGTCATGGGTGCGAGCGGTTTGTTCGGCGGCCTTGATCGCCTCCTCCATTGCCGCCAGCAATACCGCACGGTTCTGGTCGATGCCGGCCTGATAGGCTTTCGGCTCGTCATGGAAGTACGGACCGAGGCGATCCAGCGCGCCGCTGCGGATCAAACCGTCCAGCGTGCGCTTGTTGATGCGTTTGAGGTCAACCCGGGCGCAGAAATCGAACAGGTCCTTGAACGGCCCCTCCTGACGCGCCTCGGTGATGGCTTCCACCGGACCTTCACCAACACCCTTGATCGCACCGAGGCCGTAAACGATGCGGCCTTCGTCGTTCACCGTAAACTTGAATTCGGAGGTATTCACATCCGGCGCGTCGAGGCGCAGCTTCATGGTGCGCACTTCTTCGATCAAGGTCACGACCTTGTCGGTGTTGTGCATATCCGCAGAAAGTACCGCGGCCATGAACGGTGCCGGATAGTGAGTCTTCAGCCATGCCGTCTGGTACGAGACCAGCCCATAGGCGGCCGAGTGGGATTTGTTGAAGCCATAACCGGCAAATTTCTCTACCAGGTCGAAGATGTTACCGGCAAGGTCGGCATCGATATTATTGGTCGCACAACCTTCAATGAAACCGCCGCGCTGCTTGGCCATTTCCTCGGGCTTTTTCTTACCCATGGCTCGACGCAGCATGTCCGCACCACCAAGGGTGTAACCGGCCATGACCTGCGCAATCTGCATCACCTGTTCCTGATACAGGATGATGCCGTAGGTCGGCGCCAATACTGGCTTCAAGCCTTCGTACTGGTAATCGGAGTGCGGGTAGGCGAGTTCGGCGCGACCGTGCTTACGGTTGATGAAGTCATCCACCATGCCCGATTGCAGCGGACCCGGACGGAACAACGCCACCAGTGCGATCAAGTCTTCCAGGCAGTCGGGCTTGAGCTTTTTGATCAGCTCTTTCATGCCGCGCGACTCGAGCTGGAACACCGCAGTGGTTTCAGCTTTTTGCAGCAGCGTGTAGGTCGGCTTGTCGTCCAGCGGAATAAACGCAATATCCAGCGGCGGCTCGTTGACCTTGGCGCGGTCGCGGTTGATGGTTTTCAGCGCCCAATCGATGATGGTCAGGGTCCGCAGCCCCAGGAAGTCGAACTTCACCAGACCGGCGGCCTCGACGTCGTCCTTGTCGAACTGGGTTACCAGACCGTCGCCTTCCTCATCGCAATAGATCGGCGAGAAGTCGGTGAGTTTGGTCGGTGCGATAACCACGCCACCGGCGTGCTTGCCCACGTTACGCACAACACCTTCAAGCTTGCGCGCCATCTCCCAGATTTCCGCGGCCTCTTCATCGATCTTGATGAAGTCCCGGAGGATTTCTTCCTGCTCGTAGGCTTTTTCCAGGGTCATGCCGACTTCGAAGGGAATCATCTTCGACAGCCGATCCGCCAAGCCGTAGGACTTGCCTTGTACCCGTGCCACGTCACGAATCACAGCTTTCGCCGCCATGGAGCCGAAGGTAATGATCTGGCTTACCGCGTTGCGACCATATTTCTCGGCCACATATTCAATTACGCGATCACGACCATCCATGCAGAAGTCGACGTCGAAGTCGGGCATGGAAACTCGTTCCGGGTTAAGGAACCGCTCGAACAGCAGGTCATATTCCAACGGGTCAAGGTCGGTGATCTTCTGCACGTAGGCCACCAGCGATCCGGCACCTGACCCTCGACCCGGACCGACCGGCACACCGTTACTCTTGGCCCACTGGATAAAGTCCATAACGATCAGGAAGTAACCGGGGAAACCCATCTGGATGATGATATCCAGCTCGAAATTCAACCGGTCGACGTAGACCTGGCGCTTGGCCTCATAATCTTCGGTAGTGTCCTTGGGCAGCAGGACGGACAACCGCTCCTCCAGGCCGTCGAACGAGACCTTGCGGAAATACTCATCGATGGTCATGCCATCGGGAATCGGGAAGTTGGGCAGGAAGTGCTTGCCCAGCTTCACTTCGATGTTGCAGCGCTTGGCGATCTCGACCGAGTTTTCCAGCGCTTCAGGCAAGTCGCTGAACAACTCAGCCATTTCATCGGCGCTTTTGAGGTACTGCTGGTCGCTGTAGTTCTTCGAACGGCGCGGATCGTCGAGGGCGCGGCCTTCGCCGATGCAGACGCGGGTTTCGTGGGCTTCGAAGTCTTCGCGCTTGAGGAAGCGCACGTCGTTGGTTGCCACCAATGGCGCGCCGATCTTCTCGGCCAGGGCGACGGCACCGTGCAGTTGCTCTTCGTCATTCGGGCGATTGGTGCGCTGTACTTCCAGATAGAAACGATCCGGGAACACCGCCATCCATTCACGGGCCAGCGTCT
This sequence comes from Pseudomonas sp. GW821-FHT04C07, assembly GCF_059420325.1. Taxonomy (NCBI): domain Bacteria; kingdom Pseudomonadati; phylum Pseudomonadota; class Gammaproteobacteria; order Pseudomonadales; family Pseudomonadaceae; genus Pseudomonas; species Pseudomonas sp. GW821-FHT04C07. The sequence goes on along the minus strand of NZ_JBWKTM010000005.1, from coordinate 101,342 downwards.
CCGCCTCATCCGGATTGCCGCCAAGCAGAGCAATACCGATCTCGCCCTCCTTCGCCGCCGACAGCATGATCAAGCCTTCGCTGGCCTCGGCCACCCACTCGCGCTCGATGATGATCTGGCCATTGCGCTGACCATCGATAAAGCCGCGGGAGATCAACTCGGTGAGATTGCGATAACCGACGCCATTCATTGCCAACAGGCTAATGCGGCTGAGCGGGTTTTCAGGATCCTTGTTCGACAGCCACAGGTCAGCACCGCAGATCGGCTTGATCCCGGCGCCCATGGCTGCCTTGTAAAACTTGACCAGGGAACACATATTGTTCTGGTCGGTGACTGCCACGGCAGGCATGTTCATGCCGACCAGCGTCTTGACCAGCGGTTTGATCCGCACCAGACCGTCGACCAGGGAATATTCAGTGTGCAGGCGTAGGTGAACGAATGAAGCCGGCATAGTGATCCTGTCATAAGCGTGAAGACAACAAGGCCCGGATTGTACCGGGCCCTGAGCAAAACATCAGCCTGTTGACTAAACCTCAGTCAACCCTTCCAGCGCCTCATACGCCAGACGCACAGGCGCGAACGAGCGTCGGTGAATCGGCGTCGGACCCAAGCGGGCCAAGGCCTCCAGATGTACGGGAGTCGGGTAGCCTTTGTGCCCGCCAATGCCGTAGCCAGGGTAAATCAATTCGAAAGCAGCCATTTCACGGTCACGGCTAACCTTTGCCAGAATCGAGGCTGCGGCAATCGCCGGGACCTTGCTATCACCCTTGACCACCGCTTCAGCCGGCATCGCCAGCTTCGGGCAGCGGTTGCCGTCGATCATCGCCAGTTTTGGGGTGATGCTTAGCCCTTCCACTGCGCGCTGCATGGCCAGCATGGTGGCGTGCAAGATATTCAGCTCGTCGATTTCTTCAACTTCAGCCCGGGCAATGCACCAGCTCAGGGCCTTTTCACAGATCTCGTCATAAAGCTTTTCGCGACGGGCTTCGGTGAGCTTTTTCGAATCGTTGAGCCCGAGAATCGGCCGATTCGGATCGAGAATCACCGCCGCGGTCACCACAGCACCGCATAAAGGCCCGCGTCCGACTTCATCAACACCGGCAACCAGGTCTTCAGCGTCGGCAACCAAGGTGAAATCCAGACCCATTTGCATCTTTACACCACTCATACTGGTTTGCCGATCAGGTTCAATACCGCTTCGGCGGCCTGATTCGAGGCATCGCGACGCAAGGTCCGATGAATCTCGTCAAAACCACGGGTTTGTTCTTCGCCGCCGTCGATCAATGGCAACACCGTCTGCGCCAGCGCCTCGGCAGTTGCATCGTCCTGCAACAACTCGGGCACCAGCAAACGCTGCGCCAGCAAGTTCGGCAGAGATATATAGGGGCTTTTTACCATGCGCTTGAGAATCCAGAACGTCAGCGGCGCCAGGCGATAAGCGACCACCATCGGCCGCTTGTACAGCAGCGCTTCCAGGGTCGCGGTGCCGGAGGCAATCAACACTGCGTCACAGGCAGCGAGAGCCTGATGGGAACGTCCGTCGAGCAGAGTCAACGGCAAGTCGCGGCCTGCCAGCAACTCTTCGAGCTGCACACGGCGCTCAGGACTGGCGCATGGCATGACAAAACGCACGCCTGGACGCAAGGCACGCAGACGCTCGGCGGTGTCAAGAAACAAACCTCCCAGACGACCGACCTCGCCACCGCGACTACCCGGCATCAAGGCAACCAGGGGTCCATCAGGCAACCCCAGCTCTGCACGGACTGCGGCGCGATCTGCCTCAAGCGGGATCGCATCGGCCAGGGAGTGACCGACAAAACGTACCGGCACGCCCTTCTCTTCGTAAAATTTCGCCTCGAACGGAAACAGCGTCAGCATCAGATCGCAGCCTTCACGAATCTTCAGCACGCGCTTCTGACGCCAGGCCCAGACAGACGGGCTGACGTAGTGCACGGTCTTGATCCCGGCCTGCCGCAGTTTGAGTTCGATATTCAGCGTGAAGTCCGGCGCATCGATACCGATGAATACGTCCGGCTTCTCCGCGATCAAGGTCTGAATAAGCTTTTTGCGTCGAGCCAGCAGCTCACGCAAACGCCCCAGAACCTCAACCAGCCCCATGACGGCCAGACGCTCCATCGGGAAATAGGAAGTCAAGCCTTCGGCCTGCATCAGCGGTCCGCCGACACCGATAAACTCAACCGCAGGATGTTGTGCCTTGAGGGCGCGCATCAAGCCAGCGCCCAAGATATCGCCGGAGGCCTCGCCCGCCACCAGTGCAACACGCAAAGTGGCCATGATTAACGAGTAATGCCGCGAGTCGAAGACTGGATAGAATCACGGAAAACCGCGACTTCCGGAAACTGTGCGGACGGCTCGGCCAGCTCGGCAAGTGCCTGATCGACAGTCAGCCCTTGACGGTAAACCACCTTGTAGGCGCGACGCAGAGCGTGGATCGCGTCGTCGCTGAAACCACGACGGCGCATGCCTTCGAAGTTCATGCTGCGCGCCTCGGCAGGGTTGCCGAACACCGTGACGTAGGCCGGAACATCCTTGCCGATAGCGGTACCCATGCCAGAAAAGCTGTGAGCGCCGATATGGCAGTACTGATGAACCAGGGTAAAGCCGGAGAGAATCGCCCAGTCTTCAACGTGCACATGACCGGCCAACGCGGTGTTGTTGACCAGAATGCAATGGTTGCCGATGACACTGTCGTGGCCGATGTGCGCATAGGCCATGATCAGATTGTGATCGCCCAGGGTCGTTTCGGCACGATCCTGAATGGTCCCACGGTGAATGGTTACGCCTTCACGGATGACGTTATGGTCGCCGATCACCAGACGTGTTTCCTCACCTTTGTATTTGAGATCGGGCGTGTCCTCACCTACCGAGGAAAACTGGTAGATGCGGTTTTGCTTACCGATTCGGGTCGGGCCTTTGAGAATCACATGTGGCCCGATCACTGTACCCTCGCCGATTTCCACACCAGCGCCGATGATCGACCAGGGGCCGACCTCGACGTCGTCGGCCAGAACGGCCGTCGGATCGATGATTGCGCGAGGGTCAATCAAACTCATAGTTTGCGTTCCGCGCAAATGATCTCGGCGGAGCAGACCGGCTTGCCATCGACCGAAGCCTGGCATTCAAACTTCCAGATCTGACGCTTGCAGCTCAAGAACCTGGCTTCAAGAATCAACTGATCACCTGGCAGTACCGGCTGGCGGAAGCGCAGCTTGTCGGAACCGACGAAATAGTAAAGGGTGCCATCGGCCGGTTTCACATCCAGCATCTTGAAACCAAGGATACCGGCAGCCTGAGCCATCGCCTCGATAATCAGCACGCCCGGCATGATCGGATGTGCCGGAAAGTGACCATTGAAGAATGGTTCGTTGATGCTGACATTCTTGTAGGCACGAATGCACTTGCCTTCAACATCCAGATCCACTACCCGGTCCACCAACAGGAAAGGGTAACGGTGAGGCAGGTATTCGCGAATCTCGTTGATGTCCATCATTTCGGGGGGAAGCCTGTAGTAAAGATTGGGAGCGCGCGACTGACGCGCACTCCTCTAGCAAATCAAGGAGGCAGTCTAGCGGCTGTGCACACTTGATATGGAAATGGTTTCAGCCATCTGATGAAGCATTACCGCCAGGGGTCACGTCACCTACACGCTTTTCCAATTGCCGCAGGCGTCGCGCGATATCGTCGAGCTGACGAATGCGTGCCGCGCTTTTGCGCCATTCGGCAGCAGGCTGCATCGCCGTACCGGAAGAATAGGAACCCGGCTCTGTAATCGAGTGAGTCACCATGGTCATTCCGGTCAGGAAAACGTTGTCGCAAATATCGATGTGCCCAACCAGACCGACACCACCGGCGAGCATGCAGTGCTTGCCGATTTTGGTACTGCCGGAGATCCCCACGCACGCCGCCATGGCGGTGTGATCACCGACCTGCACGTTGTGGGCGATCTGAATCTGGTTATCCAGTTTCACGCCATTACCGATCACGGTATCGGCCAGCGCACCGCGGTCGATGGCAGTGTTCACGCCGATCTCCACATCGTCACCGACCAACACGCCGCCGATCTGGGCAATCTTCTGCCAGACACCTTTTTCATTGGCGAAGCCAAAACCTTCACCACCAATGACAGCGCCGGACTGAATCACCACGCGCTTGCCGATCCGTACGTCGTGATAAAGCGTCACTCGAGGAGCCAGCCAACCGTCTTCACCGATTTCAGAGCGAGCACCAACAAAGCAGTGAGCGCCGACCGTGACACCAGCGGCAATGCGCGCGGCGCTTTCGATCACGGCAAATGCACCAATGCTCGCAGCCGGATCGACCACCGCATCCTCAGCCACAACCGCAGTCGGATGAATACCGGCACTGGCTTTAGGCTTGGGATCGAACAGATGGGAAATCCGCGCGTACGCAAGGTATGGATCAGCTACAACCAGCGCATCACCGGCAAAACCTTCGGCGTCAGCGGCCTTCAGCAACACGGCTGCGGCCTGGCTGCCGACCAGATATTTACGGTATTGGGGATTTGCCAGAAAGCTCAACTGAGCTGGGCCAGCCTCCTGCAAGGTGGCTAGCCCAGTAATTTCTTTCTCCGCGGAACCACGTAGCGTGGCGCCGAGGAACTCGGCCAACTGGCCGAGTTTTATAGTCGCAGTCATGGATTACTTCAGCTGATTCATGCGCTCGATAACCTGGCGAGTGATGTCGTACTGAGGTTTGACATCGATCACTGCGCCACGCTCGAAGACCAGGTCAAAAGCACCTTTCTTGATGACTTCTTCCACAGCGCTATCCAGTTTTGGCTTGAGCTGTTTCAGCATTTCACGGTCGGCAACGGCTTTGGCTTCGTTCAGTTCCTTGGACTGGAACTGGAAGTCACGGGCCTTTTGCTTGAACTCGAGTTCAAGGCGCTCACGTTCGCCTTGCTGCATTTTGTCGCCACCACTGACCAGACGGTCCTGGATGCCTTTGGCGCTGCTTTCAAGAGCCTTTAGCTTGGTCAGTTGTGGACCGAACTTCTTCTCGGCATCCACAGCGTATTTCTTCGCGGCGTCAGACTCCAGCAGAGCCATTTGATAGTTCAGTACCGCAATTTTCATTTCGGCAAATGCCGGGGTCGCTACCAGGACAGTCGCCAGGAGAACCAATTGAGTCAACTTACGCACGATGCACTCCTACAAAAACCATTGTCGTTATCTTGGATCAGACGATTAGAACGTCTGACCGAGGGAGAATTGGAATACCTGGGTCTCAGCATTGCTGTCCGGTTTCTTGACCGGCATTGCCAATGCGAAACTCAACGGACCAAGGGCAGTAACCCATGTCACACCAACGCCCACCGAACTGGCCATATTGCTCAGACTGACCTCGTTGCACTGCGTTTTAGACTTCGAACCATCGGCGTTAGTGCTCTGCGTGCAAGTCGAGTCGAACACGTTACCCACGTCCCAGAATACCGACGTGCGCAAGGAACGCTGATCTTTCACGAACGGCAGAGGGAACAGAACCTCTACACCACCCTGAATCAGGACGTTACCACCAAACGGCAGCGCATTCTGGTCCGGGTCGACGGAAGTTCCCGGGTTAACGCCACGACTCGGCGTACTGCGAGGCCCGAGAGTGCTGTCCTTGAAGCCGCGAACCGAGTTGAAACCACCTGCAAAGTAGTTCTCGTAGAACGGCAGGCTATTGGTCGAACCGTAACCATCACCATAGCCCAGCTCAGTGTGCAGACGCATGGTGTAGTTATCAGTCAATGGCTGGAACAGCTGACCACGGTAATCGAGCTTGAAGAACGAGAGATCGCTGCCAGGGGTCGTTGCTTCCAGAACCAGGCTCTGGGAATGACCACGGGTCGCCAGCACGCCTTTGTTCAGAGTCGACTCGGACCAACCGGCCGAAGCCTTGAAGTTCAGGTACTGGTCACCTTCACGGTTAACAAAGTCAAAAATCTCGTCAACGGTGAACTCACCGGTCTTGATCTTGTCTTGCTGTGCCGTCAGACCAAAGGTCAGACGCGAAGTTTCACTGATCGGGTAACCAACGCTGACACCTGCGCCCATGCTGTCTACGGCATAGCTCGCGACGTTGACATCAAGGTTTTTGTAGTCAGTGGTGCGATAGAAAGCGTTGTAACCCAGGCTGACGCCGTCAGCAGTCCAGTAGGGGTCGACATAACCGAAGTTATAACGGCTCTGGTACTGGCTACGGGTCAAGCCGATGCTGACCTTGTTACCGGTACCCAGGAAGTTGTTCTGGGTAATCGAGCCACCGAGGATCAGACCGGCGCTCTGAGCAAAACCGACGCTGGCGGTGATCGAACCGGACGCTTGCTCTTCAACGGCGTAGTTCACGTCAACCTGGTCATCGACACCCGGTACAGCCGGCGTCTCGACGTTGACCTCCTTGAAGAAGCCCAGACGTTCCAGACGGGTCTTGGACTGGTCGATCAGGTAGGTTGACGCCCAGCCTCCTTCCATCTGACGCATTTCACGACGCAGCACTTCGTCTTCCGACTTGGTGTTGCCACGGAAGTTGATACGGTTCACGTATGCGCGCTTGCCAGGATCGACCATGAAAGTGATATCTACGGTGTGATCTTCTTCATGGGGCTGCGGCACGCCGTTGACGTTGGCGAAGGTATAGCCTTCGTTACCCAGACGACGGGTGATCAATTCAGACGTGGTGGTCATCAGTTTGCGCGAGAAAACCTGACCTTTCTGTACCAGCAGCAACGACTTGACCTGGTCTTCAGGCACTTTCAAGTCACCGCTCAGCTTGACGTCACGAACGCTGTACTTCTCACCTTCGTTAACGTTGACGGTGATGTAGACGTGTTTCTTGTCCGGGGTGATCGAAACCTGGGTCGAAGCGATATCCATGTTGATATAGCCACGATCCAGGTAGTAGGAACGCAGGCGCTCCAGGTCACCGGACAATTTTTCACGAGCGTACTTGTCATCGTTCTTGAAGAACGACAGCCAGTTAGAGGTTTTCAGTTCGAACAGGTCGATGAGATCTTCGTCAGGGAAGACCGTGTTACCCACCACGTTGATGTGCTGGATAGCGGCGACAGTGCCTTCGTTGATATTGACCTTCAAGGCAACACGGTTACGCGGCTGCGGCACCACTTCGGTGTCGACGGTCGCCGAGTAGCGGCCCTGAGCAACATATTGACGCTGCAGTTCGTTACGCACGCCCTCAAGGGTCGCACGCTGGAAGATCTCGCCTTCGGACAGACCGGATTGTTTGAGGCCTTTCATCAGGTCTTCAGTGGAGATCGCCTTGTTTCCGTCGATCTCGATACTGGCAACAGATGGACGCTCGACTACAGTGATGACCAGGACATTGCCATCGCGGCCCAGCTGGATATCTTGAAAGTAACCGGTTTTGAACAATGCACGAGTGGATTCCGCCAGGCGACGATCATCCGCCTGTTCACCAACGTTCAACGGCAAGGCACCAAAGACGCTACCCGCGGACACCCGCTGGAGGCCATTGACGCGAATATCGGAGATAGTGAAGGACTCGGCGTGAACTTCGGCGATCATCAATACGGTGAGAACCGCAGTTAGCAGCAGACGTTTCATGAAGTCCTTTCTTATTCCAACTGGCAATAAACAAACTGCCGCAAAATGCGGCAGATTCGCAATTCAGCGAAGCGTTACAGTCGTCCCAGATCGTTGAGCAGAGCAAGCAACATCACCCCGACCACCAAACTGATACCGATCTGTATCCCCCAACCCTGCACCCGATCCGACAAGGGGCGACCACGCGCCCACTCAATCAGATAAAACAACAAATGCCCCCCATCCAGTACAGGAATGGGCAACAGATTGAGAACTCCCAGGCTAATACTCAGATAAGCAAGGAAATTCAAGAAATCAGCGACACCCGACTGGGCAGAAGCGCCCGCCACTTTAGCAATGGTTATCGGTCCACTCAAGTTTTTTACCGAGAGCTCGCCGAACAACATTTTCTTTAGTGAATCAAGGGTCAGCACACTCATGGTCCAGGTCCGCCGGGCACCCTCGCCGATCGCAGCCAGCGGACCGAAGCTGACCTCATGAATCATGCTTGGTGGCCAATCGACAGCCTTTACCCCGGCCCCCAGATAACCGCTCGCGACTTTCGACTTGCCACGGGCAGCCAAGGTCACAGGGACGTCGATTTGAGCACCATCACGCTCAACATGCAGCATAATTTTGGTATCAGGCCGTACACGGACCAAATCAACGACTTGCTGCCAATCGCTCAACGCCTGGCCATCGAGCGCCAGCAGACGGTCGCCCATCTTCAGGCCGGCAGCCTGCGCAGGCCCTTTGGGATCAAGCTCGGCCAGCACCGGCGGCAACGCTGGACGCCAAGGGCGAATCCCCAGCGCGTGAATCGGATCGGGCTCATCAACACCTTTAAGCCAATGATCCAGCATCAGCTCATGAGGTGAGTCGACAGTCGAGCCCTGTTCGCGCATCAGCAACTGCAAGGAGCCACTTTCACCCAATCGGCTCACCAGTTGCAGATTGACGGCCGCCCAACCAGAAGTCGGCTCACCATCGATCGCAACGATTTCCTGACCTGGGCTCAAGCCGGCCCTTGCAGCAAGACTACCGACCTCAACCGCACCGATGACCGGACGCACCTGCTCGCTGCCGAGCATCGCCAACGCCCAGAAAAACACCAGAGCCAGCAGAAAGTTGGCAACAGGACCGGCCACGACGATAGCGATACGCTGGCGAACAGTCTTGCGATTGAAGGCATGATCGAGCTGATCCGCCGGCACTTCACCTTCGCGCTCATCGAGCATCTTCACATAGCCACCCAACGGGATGGCAGCGATCACGAACTCCGTACCGCGGCGATCATGCCAACGCAGCAGGGGCATACCGAAGCCCACAGAGAAACGCAGAACCTTGACGCCACAGCGGCGCGCCACCCAAAAATGGCCGAATTCATGGAAGGTGACCAGCACGCCCAGAGCAACCAGGGTGCCGAAAATCATATAGAGCGCGCTCATCTACTTTCTCCGCATTCCTATCCAGTGCCGATACACTCGAATCCGCCGCAACATTTATCGCCCATGGCGACTCAGCCATTGCTCGGTCAGGGTACGGGCTTTGGCGTCCGCCGAGAACACCGCGTCGAGTTCGTCGACGGCAACCACAGGCTCGAGGCTTAATACTTCCTCGATGATACTCGCGATCTCCGGGTAGCGGATGCGTCGATCAAGAAAGGCTGCCACAGCCACTTCATTTGCAGCATTCAACGTGGCAGGCGCACTGTTACCCGCCTCCGCCGCCTGACGCGCGAGTCGCAGGCATGGAAAACGCTCTTCATCGGGAGCCTGGAAGTCCAGTCGCGCGATTGAGAACAGATCAAGAGGCGCCACCCCGGAGTCGATTCGCTCAGGCCAGGCCAGGGCGTTGGCAATCGGCGTACGCATATCAGGATTGCCCAATTGCGCCAACACCGAGCCATCGACATAGTCGACCAGCGAATGAATGACGCTCTGCGGATGAACGACCACTTCGACCTGGGCAGGCCTGGCATCGAACAACCAGCAAGCCTCGATCAACTCAAGGCCTTTGTTCATCATGCTTGCCGAATCAACCGAGATCTTGCGACCCATCGACCAATTGGGGTGCGCACAAGCCTGCTCGGGCGAAACTTGCGCAAGCTCTGACAACGGTGTTTGCCGGAACGGACCACCGGAGGCAGTCAGTAGAATCCGCCGAACCCCGACAGCGCCAAGCCCGCGAGCAAAGTCACTGGGCATGCACTGAAAAATCGCGTTGTGCTCGCTGTCGATTGGCAACAGGACCGAACCGCTCTTGCGCACAGCCTGCATAAACAACGCGCCGGACATCACCAGCGCCTCTTTATTAGCCAAGAGGATTTTTTTACCGGCCTCTACCGCCGCCAAAGTCGGACGCAAACCCGCCGCCCCGACGATCGCCGCCATCACCGCATCGACTTCAGGATCGGCCGCGATCTGACACAGCCCCTCCTCCCCCACCAGGACGCGGGTTTTCAGCCCGGCAGCCCGCAAGTCGTCCTGCAGGCTACGTGCAGCAGCGATCTCAGGAACGACTGCGAAGCGCGGCATGTGGCGAACGCACAACGCGAGCAGCTCGCTCAAACGACTGAAACCACTCAAGGCGAACACTTGGTAGCGCTCGGGATGACGAGCAATGACATCCAGGGTGCTCAGGCCAATCGAACCCGTCGCCCCCAGAACGGTAATCTGTTGTAGGCGACTCACAGTGCAGCCATCCACAAAAGGACAGCAAATACCGGAATAGCCGCTGTCAGACTGTCGATTCGATCCAGCACACCGCCATGGCCCGGCAGCAGGTTACTGCTGTCCTTGATCCCCGACTGACGCTTGAACATGCTTTCAGTCAGATCGCCGACCACCGAGAGCGATACGACAATCGCCGCGCCGAGCAACCCCAACAGCACCTGCACCCCACTCCAGTCTCGAACAAAGCCGACAACGGCAGTGATCAGCAAGCTAAGCAGTAAACCACCATAAACCCCTTCCCAGCTCTTGCCCGGACTGACTTGCGGAGCCAGTTTACGCTTGCCAAAAGCCCGGCCGGAAAAGTAGGCACCGATATCGGCCCCCCAGACCAACACCATTACCGCCATGATCAGCCAGTTACCCAAGGGTTGTTGCTTGATCAGGATCAAACCTTGCCAGGCAGGCAACAAGATCAACAGACCAATCACCAACTTGCTTGCCGCGCTAGCCCAATACTCACCGGTCCGTGGATAAGTCAGCACCAGGAAAGTCGCCAGTAACCACCAGAGAACAGCAGCACCCAGTACCCATGGAGCAAGACCGGGAAGTACATGCATGAAAAACAGCAGCAGCGCGACCAGGGTTGCGTAAACAATCCGGGCAGACTGAGCAGTGAAACCTGCCAATCGAGCCCATTCCCAGGCACCCAGAGTCACCACCAGCCCGATGAACAAAGCAAAGCCCGTACCTTCGAGCAGGAAAAACCCGCACAAGGCGATTGGCAGCAGGATCAGCGCAGTAATGATTCGTTGCTTAAGCATTAAACCCGGGCTCCAGCCTCGACCTGCTCGCTCGTTTTACCGAAGCGGCGCTGACGAGAAGCGTAATCGGCCAGCGCAGAACGCATGGCATCGTGTTTGAAGTCCGGCCAGAACAGGTCGGAGAAATACAGCTCGGCGTACGCCAACTGCCACAACAGGAAGTTGCTGATGCGGTGCTCACCGCCAGTACGAATGCACAAGTCCGGCAAGGGCAGATCGCCAGTCGCCAGACAGGTTTGCAACAACTCGGGCGTAATGTCTTCAGGTCGCAGATGCCCGGCCTGAACCTCGCGCGCCAGGCGCTGGGCAGCCTGGGCAATGTCCCATTGACCACCATAATTGGCAGCGATTTGCAGGATAAAACGATTGCTGCCCGATGTCATCGCCTCAGCTTCACGCATGGCCGCCTGCAGCTCCGGATGGAAGCGCGAGCGGTCACCAATGATGCGCAGGCTGATGTTGTTGTCGTTGAGGCGCTTGGCCTCACGACGCAATGCCCTGAAGAACAGATCCATCAAGCCACTGACTTCGTCTGCCGGACGCTGCCAGTTCTCACTGGAGAAGGCAAACAAGGTCAGCACTTCGACCTTGGCCTCGGCACACACCTCGATGACAGCACGAACAGCATCGACACCCGCTTTATGCCCGGCAATACCCGGCATAAAGCGCTTTTTTGCCCAACGATTATTGCCGTCCATGATAATCGCGACATGACGCGGCACCGAAGACGGTACAGCCTGCTTGGTCTTTTCCATGAAAACGCGACCCTTATACGGCCATCAGGTCTTTTTCTTTCTCCGCCAACTTAGCGTCGATTTCAGCTACGAACTTCTTGGTCAGATCGTCGATCTCGCCAGTGGCACGACGCTCTTCGTCTTCGCTGATTTCCTTTTCCTTGACCAGATCCTTCAGCGAGCTGTTTGCATCGCGACGGATGTTGCGTACGGCAACACGGGCATCTTCAGCCACATCGCGTGCCTGCTTGGTGAAACCGCGACGGGTTTCTTCGGTCAGGGCCGGCATGCTGATCAGCAGCAGCTCACCAAGGTTGGTCGGGTTCAGGTTCAGACCTGCGCTGCCGATTGCCTTGTCGACGGCGCCCAGCATGTTGCGCTCGAAGGCAACAACTTGCAGGGTACGGGCGTCTTTGACGGTGATGTTGGCAACTTGCTTGATCGGGGTGTCAGCGCCGTAGTACGGCACCATTACGCCCTCCAGGATGCTTGGGTGCGCCTGGCCAGTACGGATACGGCCGAAGTTGTGCGCCAGCGATTCCACAGATTTCTGCATGCGATCTTTAGCGTCTTTCTTGATTTCGTTGATCATTGTTGGCCTTCCTCGATCAGGGTTCCTTCAGCGCCGCCATGTACGATATTCAGCAGGGCGCCGGGCTTGTTCATGTTAAAGACGCGCAACGGCATCTTGTGATCACGGCACAGACAGATGGCCGTCAGATCCATCACACCCAGCTTGCGATCCAGCACTTCATCGTAGGTCAGATGATCGAACTTCTCGGCATGCGGGTCTTTGAATGGGTCAGCGGTGTACACACCATCAACCTTGGTCGCTTTCAACACGACGTCAGCATCGATCTCGATCGCTCGCAGGCAGGCTGCCGAATCCGTGGTGAAGAACGGGTTGCCGGTACCGGCTGCGAAGATAACGACTTCCTTGGCGTTCAGGTGACGCATGGCTTTGCGGCGATCATAGTGATCGGTTACGCCAACCATGGAAATAGCCGACATAACGATGGCGGAGATATTCGCACGTTCCAGCGCATCACGCATGGCCAGGGCATTCATCACAGTGGCCAGCATCCCCATGTGATCGCCGGTAACCCGATCCATCCCGGCAGCACTCAGGGCTGCACCACGGAACAGGTTGCCACCGCCAATCACCAGACCGACCTGAACGCCTATACCGACCAGCTGGCCGACTTCCAGCGCCATGCGATCCAGAACCTTGGGGTCGATCCCGAACTCTTCCGAGCCCATCAGGGCCTCGCCGCTGAGCTTGAGTAGAATGCGTTTATAGCGAGCCTGATAACCACTGCCCTGCTGAGCCATTGCGAATCTCTCCTGCGGCGTATTTTAAAAATTCTTTGCAAGCTGTTTGCAGCCTGCGTTCACTCTAACTGGACGCTATCACAACGCCATCGGAACACGGCTTTGTAAGCCAGTTCCGAAGGGAAGCCAAATAAATTGATCATCCCATTTGAAAAGAGGCTGCGCGCGTGAGCGGGCAGCCTCTTCAGGGCGACAGTTTAAAAAACCGTCTTACTGCTTGGCAGCAGCCAGCTGAGCAGCAACTTCTTCAGCGAAGTTGTCTACTGGCTTCTCGATGCCTTCACCTACCGCGAAGCGAGTGAAGGAAACGATTTCAGCGCCGCCTTTCTTGGCCAGGTCGCCAACAGTCACTTCAGGGTCCTTGACGAACTGCTGGTTGACCAGGCTGGCTTCGGCCAGGAACTTGCTGATACGACCGGCAACCATTTTTTCAACGATTTCGGCTGGCTTGCCTTTGATCTTGTCTTCGTTGAGGCTCATGAACACGGCTTTTTCGCGCTCGATGGCTTCAGCGGAAACTTCCGACGGCAGCAGGAACTCAGGGTTGCTGGCCGCGACGTGCATCGCGATGTCTTTAGCCAGTTCAACGTTACCGCCCTTCAGGACGACAGCAACACCGATCTTGTTACCGTGCAGGTAAGTACCGACCACGTCACCTTCAACGCGAACCAGACGACGGATGTTGACGTTCTCGCCGACTTTACCAACCAGAACCAGACGATCAGCTTCACGCGCTTCGATCAGCGGAGCAGCATCAGTCAGTTTGTCAGCAAAAGCCTGTTCGACGCTGGCAGCAACGAACACTTTGAAGTCGTCTTGCAGAGCCAGGAAGTCGGTCTGCGAGTTCACTTCCAGCAGAACTGCGGCTTTACCATTGTCCTTGATAGCGATTGCGCCTTCAGCAGCAACGTTGCCTGCTTTTTTGGCTGCCTTGATGGCGCCCGAAGCACGCATGTCATCAATGGCTTTTTCGATGTCGCCGCCAGCCTTGGTCAAGGCTTTCTTGCAGTCCATCATGCCTTCGCCGGTACGCTCGCGCAGTTCTTTGACCAACGCTGCAGTAATCTCTGCCATTTCAAAATTCCTCTTGGATAGGTTTTCAACCATTCCACCCGACCGAACGGGCGTTCAATTCTTGCGCTACTCCCGAAACACTTGTTAACCGCCGCTCATGACAAAAACTGCAGAGGGCATTTTTCAACAAACGATTTTCGAGGTGGCAAAAAGGGGGCCAAGCCCCCTTTTTGCGTACTGAGTAAACGCTAAGCGCTAGCTACTCAGCCTTCAACTACTGCTGCTGGAGCGTCTTCGACGAACACTTCGGTGCCGCCAGCAACGTGGTTGCGACCTTTGATCACAGCATCAGCCATCGCACCCATGTACAACTGGATGGCGCGGATTGCGTCATCGTTGCCTGGGATGATGTAGTCAACGCCTTCCGGGCTGCTGTTGGTATCGACAACGCCGATAACCGGGATGCCCAGCTTGTTGGCTTCGGTGATCGCGATGCGCTCGTGATCAACGTCGATAACGAACAGTGCGTCTGGCAGACCGCCCATGTCCTTGATACCACCCAGGCTACGATCCAGCTTCTCAAGATCGCGAGTGCGCATCAGCGCTTCTTTCTTGGTCAGCTTGGCGAAAGTACCGTCTTCGGCCTGAACTTCAAGGTCACGCAGACGCTTGATGGAAGCACGGATGGTTTTGAAGTTGGTCAGCATGCCGCCCAACCAGCGGTGATCGACGTACGGCGAACCGCAACGTGCTGCTTCTTCAGCAACGATCTTGCCAGCGGAACGCTTGGTGCCGACGAACAGAATCTTGTTTTTGCCCTGGGCCAGACGCTCTACGAAAGTCAGAGCTTCGTTGAACATTGGCAGGGTTTTTTCAAGGTTGATGATGTGAATCTTGTTCCGCGCGCCGAAAATGTACTTACCCATTTTCGGGTTCCAGTAACGGGTTTGGTGACCGAAGTGCACACCGGCCTTCAGCATATCGCGCATGTTGACTTGGGACATGATAGTTCCTTAATAAGTCGGGTTAGGCCTCCACGCATCCCAATGACCAACCAGCAGCGTCAAGCTGAAGGCACCCAGGTCATCGTGTCGACGCGTGTGTGGGTTTAAACTTTTCGAGGTATCCCCGGAAAGCGGCGCATTTTATACCACAAGAAAGGGAAAAACGAAACCAGGATTCACACGTTCCACGCGTCAGCTTTTACCCTGACCTTGGAATCGGATCAGAATGCACCATTACTATAGAGAGAAGCGATGGCAAGACGTTCATGATTTGCACCGACCGTCTGTTAGAATCGTGTTTTAGGGCTGCGAAGACGCAACATTTGGTCACGCAATCCATCTCCCGTGTTTATAGCGCCTTTGAGCGCCTAGAGAGCCTGTATGACCGTCACCCTCAAAACCCCAGAGGACATCGCAAAAATGCGTGTCGCCGGCAAACTGGCCGCCGACGTGCTGGAAATGATCGCCGAATACGTCAAACCCGGCGTCACCACGGACGAACTGGACCGCATCTGCCACGACTATATTGTCAATGAACAGAAGGCCATCCCTGCCCCTCTCAATTACAAGGGTTTCCCGAAGTCGATCTGCACCTCGATCAACCATGTGGTCTGCCACGGCATCCCGAACGAGAAGCCACTCAAGGATGGCGATACCCTGAACATCGATGTCACCGTCATCAAAGATGGCTATCACGGCGACACCAGCCGGATGTTCCACGTTGGCACCGTGCCTGTCTGGGCCGAGCGCCTGTCGCAAGTCACCCAGGAATGCATGTACAAGGCCATTGAACTGGTCAAACCTGGCTGCCGCCTTGGCGACATCGGTGAAGTCATCCAGAAACACGCCGAGAAAAACGGTTTCTCGGTGGTCCGCGAGTTCTGTGGCCACGGCATCGGCAAGGTGTTTCACGAAGAGCCGCAGATCCTGCACTACGGTCGTGCCGGCACCGGAATGGAACTGAAAGAAGGCATGACCTTCACCATCGAGCCAATGATCAACCAGGGCCGCGCCGACACCAAAGTATTGGGCGACGGCTGGACCGCGATCACCAAGGACCGCAAGCTCTCCGCGCAGTGGGAACACACGCTGCTGGTGACCGCCACCGGTTACGAGATCTTCACCCTGCGCAGCGATGACACTATCCCTCGCGTTTCGGCCTGATCCGTCCTGCTCTGCCCCTACATAAAGAAAGGAAAGCCAATCGATGCCGCAGGTGGATCCCGAACTCTTCGACCGCGGTCAGTTCCAGGCTGAACTGGCCTTGAAGGCAAGCCCGATTGCGGCCTTCAAGAAAGCTATTCGCCAGGCCCGCGAGGCGCTCGACGAGCGCTTTCGCGCCGGTCGGGATATCCGTCGACTGATCGAGGATCGCGCCTGGTTCATCGATAACATCCTGCAAAAGGCCTGGGAGCAGTTCAACTGGAACGAAGACGCCGACATCGCGCTGGTCGCGGTCGGCGGCTATGGTCGCGGCGAGCTGCACCCTTACTCCGACATCGACCTGCTGATCCTGCTCGACAGCGCCGATCACGAGACTTTCCGCGATTCCATCGAACGTTTTCTGACGTTGCTGTGGGATATTGGCCTGGAAGTCGGGCAAAGCGTGCGTTCGGTGGATGAATGTGCCGAAGAAGCCCGCGCCGACCTGACGGTCATCACCAACCTGATGGAAAGCCGCACCATTGCTGGCCCCGAGCGTTTGCGCCAGCGCATGCTGGAGGTCACCAGTACCGCTCATATGTGGCCAAGCAAGGACTTCTTTCTGGCCAAACGTGCCGAGCAAAAGGCCCGCCACCACAAATACAACGATACCGAATACAACCTGGAACCCAACGTCAAAGGCTCGCCCGGTGGCCTGCGGGATATCCAGACAATTCTCTGGGTAGCCCGCCGCCAGTACGGCACGCTGAACTTGCGTGCACTGGCTGGCGAGGGCTTCCTGGTGGAGAGCGAGAACACCCTGCTGGCTTCATCCCAGGAATTTCTGTGGAAGGTCCGTTACGCCTTGCACATGCTGGCCGGACGCTCCGAGGACCGCCTGCTATTCGATCACCAGCGCTCGATAGCCGGGTTGCTGGGCTTCGCGGGGGATGACGCCAAGCAGGCTATCGAAAGCTTCATGCAGCAGTATTACCGGGTGGTCATGAGCATTGCCCAGCTCAGCGACTTGATCATCCAGCACTTCGAGGAAATCATTCTCGCATCAGAAGATGAAGCGCCCTCGCAGCCGCTTAACTCGCGTTTCCAGCTGCATGACGGCTACATCGAAGTCACCAACGTCAATGTCTTCAAACGCACGCCATTCGCGATGCTGGAGATCTTCCTGCTGATGGCTCAGCACCCGGAGATTAAAGGAGTTCGCGCCGATACCGTCCGTTTGCTGAGGGAAAACCGTCACTTGATTGACGACGAATTCCGCCATGACATCCGCAATACCAGCCTGTTCATCGAATTGTTCAAGTGCGAGATCGGCGTCCACCGCAATCTGCGGCGAATGAACCGTTATGGCATTCTCGGGCGCTATCTACCGGAATTCGGCTTTATCGTCGGCCAGATGCAACACGATCTGTTCCACATCTATACCGTTGACGCCCATACCCTGAACCTGATCAAACACCTGCGTAAACTGCAGTACACCCAGGCTTCCGAAAAATTCCCGCTAGCCAGCAAACTCATGGGCAAGCTGCCAAAACCCGAGTTGATCTACCTGGCCGGCCTGTATCACGACATCGGCAAGGGTCGGCATGGCGATCACTCGGACATTGGCGCAGTAGATGCCGAGGCGTTCTGCGTACGCCATCAGCTGCCGCAGTGGGACAGCCGACTGATTGTCTGGCTGGTGCAGAACCACCTGGTGATGTCGACCACCGCCCAGCGCAAGGATCTGTCCGATCCGCAGGTTATCCACGATTTCGCACAAATCGTTGGCGATCAGACCCGGCTCGACTATCTGTATGTGCTGACCGTCTCCGACATCAATGCGACCAATCCGACCCTGTGGAACTCCTGGCGGGCGAGCCTGCTGCGTCAGCTCTACACCGAGACCAAGCGTGCCTTGCGCCGCGGCCTGGAAAATCCGGTGGATCGTGAACAGCAGATTCGCCAGACCCAGAGCGCTGCCCTGGACATCCTGGTACGCAGCGGCACCGATCCGGATGACGTCGAACAGCTCTGGGCACAACTGGGCGACGACTACTTCCTGCGCCATACCGCTGGCGACGTGGCCTGGCACAGCGATGCGATCCTGCAACAGCCCGCCGACGGCGGCCCCTTGGTGCTGATCAAGGAAACCACACAGCGAGAATTCGAGGGCGGAACGCAGATCTTCATCTACGCGCCAGACCAGCACGACTTCTTCGCTGTGACCGTGGCGGCAATGGACCAGCTCAACCTGAACATTCACGACGCCCGGGTCATCACCTCCAGCAGCCAGTTCACCCTCGACACGTATATCGTGCTCGACACCGATGGCGACTCGATCGGCGACAACCCTCTGCGCGTCAAGCAGATCCGCGACGGCCTGACCGAAGCCCTGCGCAATCCGGCTGACTACCCGACCATCATTCAGCGACGGGTGCCACGCCAGCTCAAGCACTTCGCTTTCCCGCCACAGGTCACCATCCACAACGACGCCCAGCGTCCGGTGACTGTCCTTGAGCTGAGCGCTCCGGACCGGCCCGGCTTGTTGGCACGGATCGGGACAATCTTCCTCGAGTTCGATCTGTCGCTGCAGAACGCCAAGATCGCCACCCTCGGCGAACGCGTGGAAGACGTATTTTTCATCACCGACGCAAACAACCAACCGTTGTCCGACCCGCAGCTGTGCAGCCGCTTGCAGGACGCCATCGTTGAACAATTGAGCGTCAGCCACGAACCGAATATCGAACTGTCGCGCCTGAGCTTCTAGTCGCGCGCCATGACCTGAGTGAGATCCGCCAGCAATGAACAACGCTCTGAACCAGTTGCAGCCCTACCCGTTCGAAAAACTCCGCGCTCTGCTCGGCACTGTTCAGCCCGCAGCAGGTAAACGCCCGATTGCCCTGTCCATCGGCGAGCCTAAACATCGCTCGCCCGACTTTGTCGCCCAAGCCCTGGCCAGCAACCTGGATCAGATGGCGGTCTACCCGACCACTCTGGGTATTGCAGCCCTGCGTGAAGCAATTGCTCATTGGTGCGAACGGCGCTTCAGCGTCCCCGACGGCTGGCTCGACCCTGCCCGTAATATTCTGCCGGTCAACGGTACGCGCGAGGCGCTGTTCGCCTTCACCCAGACGGTGGTCAACCGCAGCGATGAAGCACTGATCGTCAGCCCGAACCCCTTCTATCAAATCTATGAAGGTGCAGCCTTCCTTGCCGGGGCCAAGCCGCATTACCTGCCTTGCCTGGACGAAAACGGCTTCAATCCGGATTTCGACGCGGTAACGGCCGATGTCTGGCAGCGCTGCCAGATTCTGTTCCTGTGCTCTCCGGGCAATCCGACCGGCGCGTTGATCCCACTGCAAACCCTGAAAAAGCTGATCGCTCTGGCCGACGAGTACGACTTCGTGATCGCTGCCGACGAGTGCTACAGCGAACTGTATTTTGATGAACAGACGCCACCGCCCGGCCTGCTCAGCGCCTGCGTGGCACTGGGGCGCAAGGACTTCAAGCGCTGCGTGGTATTCCACAGTCTGTCCAAACGTTCCAACCTGCCTGGCCTGCGCTCCGGCTTTGTTGCCGGTGACGCCGAGATCCTCAAAGCCTTCCTGCTGTACCGCACCTACCACGGTTGCGCCATGCCGGTTCAGACGCAGCTCGCAAGCATCGCGGCCTGGAACGACGAAGAGCACGTGCGCGCCAACCGAACGCTGTACCGGGAAAAATTCGATGCGGTGCTGGAAATTCTGAGCCCGGTTCTCGATGTGCAGTGCCCGGATGGTGGCTTCTATCTGTGGCCGAATGTTGAGGGCGATGACGCCGAGTTCTGCCGCCAGCTGTTTGCCGAAGAACATGTAACCGTAGTTCCAGGCTCGTATCTGTCCCGTGAAGTCAAAGGCTTCAACCCAGGCGCCGGACGTGTACGTTTGGCACTGGTTGCGCCGCTGGCCGAATGCGTTGAAGCCGCCGAGCGGATTCGCGACTTCATTCAGCGTCGCAAGTAAGCGGCCGATCGCGAGCAAGCTCGCTCCTGCAATGAATCGCGCTTTTTGCAGGAGCGAGCTTGCTCGCGATAGCGTCACAGCATCACTTGAACTGCCACCTCTCGCAGCACGTCGCCCTAGAGCAGCCAAACCAGCGCATCAGAGACTTCCTCCGGCTGGCCGCACGCTGCGCCATTGCAAGGGCTGGGTACCGTGCCGCAACCGGCGATTCTGAAGCGCGATTGCCAATCAATCGAATGCTAATGGCACCCGCTTGGCAACTGTTCGCCATTGAAGTGCCACATTAGTCGTCTAAGCTGCTGGCTGACCGCCGCACCAATGCCGCAACGGGCCCGGAAATCTGTAATACATTGCGACAAAGCTCGGCCGCAGCCGACGCCGAACCTGCCCGGTCGTGGCATAATCCGTCACCTTTCGTTTCCAGCATCTCCAAAGGGGGGCAATTCCTTGACCGCTTCAAGCAAAACGTTGCACCTTTTCGGCATCAAAGCTTGCGACACCATGAAAAAAGCGCGCACCTGGCTCGATGAAAACGCTGCCAGCTATGAATTCCATGATTACAAAGCGGCCGGAATTGACCGAGAACACCTGACCCAGTGGTGCGATGAGCACGGCTGGCAAGTGCTGTTGAACCGCGCAGGCACGACCTTTCGCAAACTCGACGACGAACGCAAAGCCGATCTCGACCAGACGAAAGCCATCGAACTGATGCTCGCACAACCTTCGATGATCAAGCGCCCGGTGCTCGATCTCGGTGACAGAACCCTGATTGGCTTCAAGCCAGATATCTACGCGGCAGCGCTCAAGTAAGCCAGCCCGTTCAATTTTGTAGAGGTAATCCCATGTCCACTACCCTGTTCAGCCTGGCCTTCGGTGTCGGTACCCAGAATCGTCAAGGCGCGTGGCTGGAAGTGTTTTACGCCCAGCCGCTGCTCAATCCGTCGGCCGAACTGGTCGCCGCTATTGCCCCGATTCTGGGTTACACCGAAGGCAATCAGGCCATCGCGTTCAGCACTGCCCAGGCTTCGCAACTGGCTGAAGCACTCAAAGGCGTCGACGCCGCGCAAGCCGCATTGCTGACCCGCCTGGCCGAAAGCCACAAGCCGCTGGTCGCCACGTTGCTGGCAGAAGACGCGCAATTGAGCTCCACCCCTGAGGCCTACCTCAAACTGCACCTGCTGTCCCATCGTCTGGTCAAGCCTCACGGCCTGAACCTGGCCGGCATTTTCCCGCTGCTGCCGAACGTCGCCTGGACCAGCCAGGGTGCGATCGACCTCGCGGAACTCGCCGAGCATCAACTCGAAGCCCGTCTGCGTGGCGAGTTGCTGGAAGTATTCTCGGTAGACAAGTTCCCGAAAATGACCGACTACGTGGTACCGAGCGGTGTGCGGCTGGCTGACAGCGCGCGGATTCGTCTGGGCGCCTACATCGGCGAAGGCACTACCGTGATGCACGAGGGTTTCGTCAACTTCAACGCCGGCACCGAAGGCCCGGGCATGATCGAAGGTCGCGTTTCGGCTGGCGTGTTCGTCGGCAAGGGTTCGGACCTGGGCGGCGGTTGCTCGACCATGGGCACCCTGTCGGGCGGCGGCAACATCGTGATCAAGGTCGGCGAAGGCTGCCTGATCGGCGCCAACGCCGGTATCGGCATTCCGTTGGGCGATCGCAATACCGTCGAGTCCGGCCTGTACGTGACCGCTGGTACCAAAGTGGCGCTGCTGGACGAGAACAACAAGCTGGTCAAAGTGCTCAAGGCCCGTGAACTGGCTGGCCAGCCTGACCTGTTGTTCCGCCGTAATTCGGAGACCGGTGCCGTGGAGTGCAAAACCCACAAGTCGGCCATCGAACTGAACGAAGCGCTGCACGCTCACAACTAAGCAGCGACTCGATGCCAACGGAGCCTGTCGGGCGCTTATAATCAGCATCCGACAGGCTCAAACGAGTCTTGACCACCATGCTTGTGCCCTCTGCCTGGCGCGCCGATTTCCCGGCCATCGCCGCATTGCAACGGCAAGACCAGACCTATCTGGATAACGCCGCCACCACTCAAAAACCCCAAGCCCTGCTGGACGCCCTGACGCACTACTACGCCAATGGCGCGGCCAATGTCCATCGAGCCCAACACCTGCCCGGCGCCCACGCCACTCAGGCGTTCGAAGACAGCCGCAGCAAGGTCGCGCATTGGCTCAGTGCAGGCGAAAGCGGGCAGATCATCTTTACCCACGGCGCGACCTCCGCGCTGAACCTCCTGGCCTATGGTCTGGAACACCAATTCAATGCCGGTGATGAAATTGTCATCAGCGCCCTGGAACACCACGCCAACCTGCTGCCTTGGCAACAGCTGGCCCTGCGTCGCGGCCTTGAGCTGATCGTCTTGCCATTGGACGCCGACGGCTTGATCGATCTCGATGCCGCGGCAAGCCTGATCGGCCCGCGTACTCGCCTGCTGGCGGTCAGCCAGTTGTCCAACGTACTCGGCGCCTGGCAGCCGTTGCCGGCGCTTTTGGCGATGGCCAAGGCCCATGGTGCCTTGACCGTGGTCGATGGCGCTCAAGGTGTTGTCCATGGGCGACACGATGTGCAGGCTTTGGGCTGCGATTTCTATGTATTTTCCAGCCACAAGCTTTACGGACCGGACGGCCTCGGCGTGCTCTACGGCCGCAGTGAGGCACTGCACCAATTGCGCCACTGGCAGTTCGGTGGCGAAATGGTGCAAAACGCGGACTACCGGCACGCCTCCTTCCGACCCGCCCCGCTCGGTTTCGAAGCCGGAACACCACCGATTGCCAGTGTGATCGGCCTCGGTGCGACCCTCGATTACCTGAGCGGGCTCGATCTGGATGCGGTCAACGCCCATGAGGCCGCATTGCATGCCTATCTGCTGCAAGGTTTGCATGCGCGCAAAGGCATTCGCCTGCTGGGCAAACCTGAGGTGGCGCTGGCCAGCTTTGTCGTCGAGGGCGTGCACAACTCTGACCTCGCGCATCTGCTGACCGAACAAGGAATTGCCGTACGCGCCGGCCATCATTGCGCGATGCCGTTGCTCAAAGGCTTGGGTCTTGCGGGAGCGATTCGGGTGTCGTTGGCACTGTACAACGACTCCGAAGACCTGGAGCGCTTCTTTGAAGCGCTGGATCAAGCCCTGGAGTTGTTGCGATGAGTTTGCCCGCCGAAGCGCTGACGGCACTGGAAACCTTTCAGAGCGCCGCCGGATGGGAACAGCGAGCACGCCTGCTGATGCAGTGGGGCGATCGACTACCGACCTTGAGCGACGTGGAAAAGACCGAGGCCAATCGGGTGCAGGGCTGTGAAAGTCAGGTTTGGTTGCTGGGTACGTTGCAGGACGACCATTGGCAATTCACCGCCAGCAGCGATGCGCGGTTGATTCGTGGCTTGGTGGCGTTGCTGCTGGTACGGGTCAACGGTTTGTCTGCAGAGGATTTGCAGCAGGTCGACTTGCCGGACTGGTTCAACCAGTTGGGCCTGGCCCGGCAGTTGTCACCATCGCGCAGCAATGGCTTGAATGCCGTATTGCAGAGGATGCGGGAGTTGGCTGGGTACTGATGATCGTTCCCACGCTCTGCGTGGGAATGCCTCAATGGACGCTCTTGTGACGCAGAGCGTCACGGGCTGCATTCCCACGCGGAGCATGGGAACGATCTATCAGGCAGGTTTGACCCGATCCGCCGGCCGCCGTACCCCGGCAACAATCTTGTCCACAGCCTTGGTCGCGGCGACCATGCCGAAGGTCGCCGTTACCATCATCACGGCGCCAAAACCGCCCGCGCAGTCAAGTTTCACGCCGTCGCCGACAAAACTCTTCTGCAAGCAAATACTGCCGTCCGGTTTCGGGTAACGCAGTTGTTCCGTAGAAAACACGCAGGGCACGCTGTAATGGCGGGTCACTGTGCGGGAGAAGCCGTAATCACGGCGCAAGGTGGAGCGGACCTTGGATGCCAGAGGGTCATTGAAGGTACGGTTCAGGTCACAGACCTGAATCAGCGTGGGGTCGATCTGCCCCCCGGCGCCGCCGGTGGTGATGATCTGAATCTTGCGGCGTTTGCACCAGGCGATCAGCGCCGCCTTGGCGTTGACACTGTCGATGCAGTCGATTACGCAATCGATGTCTGGTGTGATGTACTCGGCCATGGTCTCGCGAGTGACGAAGTCGGCCACGGCATGCACCGTGCAGGCTGGGTTGATCCCGCGCAAGCGCTCAGCCATCACCTCGACCTTGGCCTGACCGACGGTGCTGTCCAATGCGTGCAACTGACGATTACTGTTGCTGACACAAACATCGTCCAGATCGAACAGCGATATCTCACCGACCCCGCAACGGGCGATAGCTTCCGCCGCCCAGGAGCCAACTCCGCCGACCCCGACGATCGCCACATGGGCCGCACGCAAGCGCTCCAGACCTTCGATGCCGTACAAACGGGCAACGCCAGCAAACCGCGGATCTTCTGTACTCATGACCATTACCCCAAAAACCGGCGCGCATTATAGGGCCGATGCTGGCCAAGAACACCTTTGCGCTATGAACGGTGGCCAAGCCTGCTTCAACAGGCTAATCAGCGCGGTTATTTGAGCTACAAAAACAGCCGATAAGAACTTAAGTGAAGAGCCGTTGCCCAACGGCGACCTTCTCTTCACATGCTGTACGGTAAGTTGAAGGTCAGTGTAGGATGCGCGCCGTTTGGCACCTGCCAACAGTTCCTTCGTTCCACACCCTTTGGAACCCGAAATCTCTATGTCATCGCGTAAATTTGGACTCAATCTGGTGGTGGTTCTGGCAATCGCCGCGCTATTCACCGGTTTCTGGGCGCTGATCAATCGCCCGGTCACGGCCCCCAACTGGCCTGAACAGATCTCCGGTTTTTCTTACTCGCCGTTCCAGCAAGGGCAGTACCCACAGAAAGACCAGTACCCATCCGACGATGAAATGCGTCGTGATCTGGAGATCATGAGCAAGCTGACCGACAACATCCGTACCTACTCGGTCGACGGCACGCTTGAGGACATCCCGAAGCTGGCTGAAGAGTTCGGCCTGCGGGTAACCCTGGGGATCTGGATCAGCCCGGATCAAGAGCGTAACGAGCGCGAAATCACCCGTGCCATTGCACTCGCCAACAGCTCACGCAGTGTTGTGCGCGTCGTCGTAGGCAACGAAGCGATCTTTCGCAAGGAAATCACCGCCAAGGAACTGAGCGTTCTGCTTGATCGCGTACGCGCGGCCGTCAAGGTTCCGGTCACCACGTCCGAGCAATGGCACGTCTGGGAAGAACATCCGGAGCTGGCCAGGCACGTCGACCTGATCGCGGCCCACGTCCTGCCTTATTGGGAGTTCATCCCGATGGACAAGGCCGGTCAGTTCGTCCTGGACCGTGCCCGTGACCTGAAAAAGATGTTCCCGAAAAAGCCGCTGCTGCTGTCCGAAGTGGGCTGGCCGAGCAACGGCCGCATGCGCGGTGGTGCTGATGCGACCCCGGCTGACCAGGCTATTTACCTGCGCACGCTGGTGAACAAGCTCAACCGCCAGGGCTTCAACTACTTCGTGATCGAAGCGTTTGACCAGCCATGGAAAGCCAGCGACGAAGGTTCGGTAGGCGCGTATTGGGGCGTTTACAACGCCGCGCGTCAGCAGAAATTCAACTTTGAAGGCCCGGTGGTTGCGATTCCGCAATGGCGAGTACTGGCCATCGGCTCGGTCGTCCTGGCGTTGTTGTCCTTGACCCTGCTGATGATCGACGGTTCGGCCCTGCGTCAGCGTGGCCGCACCTTCCTGACCTTTGTCGCGTTCCTTTGCGGTTCGGTGCTGGTGTGGATCGGCTACGACTACAGCCAGCAATACAGCACCTGGTTCAGCCTGACGGTAGGCTTCTTGCTCGCCCTAGGTGCGCTCGGGGTGTTTATCGTGCTGTTGACTGAGGCCCACGAACTGGCCGAAGCGGTCTGGACCCAAAAACGCCGGCGCGAATTCCTGCCGGTGGTGGGCGATTCCGACTACCGTCCAAAAGTCTCGATCCACGTGCCCTGCTACAACGAGCCACCGGAGATGGTCAAACAGACCCTCGATGCGCTGGCCAACCTTGACTATCCGGACTTCGAAGTCCTGATCATCGACAACAACACCAAGGACCCGGCAGTCTGGGAACCGGTACAGGCCTACTGCGAGACGCTCGGCCCGCGCTTCAAGTTCTTCCACGTCGCGCCACTGGCCGGCTTCAAGGGTGGCGCGCTGAATTACCTGATTCCGCGCACCGCGCCGGACGCCGAAGTCATCGCGGTGATCGACTCCGATTACTGCGTCGAGCCGAACTGGCTCAAGCACATGGTGCCGCATTTCGCCGACCCGAAAATCGCCGTGGTGCAGTCACCGCAGGATTATCGCGACCAGAACGAAAGCACGTTCAAGAAGCTCTGCTACTCGGAATACAAAGGCTTCTTCCACATCGGCATGGTCACTCGTAACGACCGTGATGCGATCATCCAGCACGGCACCATGACCATGACCCGCCGTTCGGTGCTCGAAGAACTGGGCTGGGCCGACTGGTGCATCTGTGAGGACGCCGAGTTGGGTCTGCGGATATTCGAAAAAGGTCTGTCGGCGGCGTATTACCACACCAGCTACGGCAAGGGCCTGATGCCCGATACCTTTATCGATTTCAAGAAACAGCGTTTCCGCTGGGCCTACGGAGCGATTCAGATCATCAAGCGTCACACCGCAAGCCTGTTGCGCGGTAAAGACACCGAACTGACCCGTGGCCAGCGCTATCACTTCCTCGCGGGTTGGTTGCCGTGGGTCGCGGACGGCATGAACATCTTCTTCACTGTCGGCGCTCTGCTGTGGTCGGCGGCGATGATCATCGTGCCGCAACGAGTCGATCCACCGCTGTTGATTTTCGCGATCCCGCCATTGGCGTTGTTCGTGTTCAAGGTCGGCAAGATCATCTTCCTCTACCGTCGTGCGGTCGGGGTCGACATGAAGGATGCGTTCGCGGCGGCACTGGCGGGTCTGGCGTTGTCCCACACCATTGCCAAGGCGGTGCTGTACGGCTTCTTCACCAGCAGTATTCCGTTCTTCCGTACGCCGAAAAATGCCGACAACCACGGCTTTTGGGTGGCGATCTCGGAAGCCCGTGAAGAGATGTTCATCATGCTGCTGTTGTGGGGCGCGGCGCTGGGGATATTCCTGGTGCAGGGCATACCGAGCAACGACATGCGCTTCTGGGTGACCATGCTGCTGGTGCAGTCGCTGCCGTATCTGGCCGCGCTGATCATGGCGTTCCTGTCTTCACTGCCAAAACCTGCGCCAGAGACAGAGCCGGCACCTGCCGCCTAAATCTGCGCAAACAACTAAACGGCGGCCTCTGGTCGCCGTTTTGCTTTAAGATATCCACCATTTTGCGCGCCCAGCCCCACGACCGCAGGAGCAGGGGGGGCGCCGAGCCCTTGCCCGCGATTGAAGCGACTCGGTGTAACAGACAAACCTCATCATCGTTCTTCGCGGGCAAGCGGAACGCCGCCCGGCCCGCTCCCACACCAATGCTTTCGGAGTTATTACATGACGGCCCACGCCGACCTTTCGCCGACCCTTCAACTGGCCATCGACCTGATCCGCCGTCCCTCCGTCACGCCGGTCGACGCCGATTGCCAGAAGCAGATGATGCAGCGCCTGGGCGATGCCGGCTTCAAGCTGGAGCCAATGCGCATCGAGGATGTGGATAACTTTTGGGCGACCCACGGCAAACACGAAGGCCCGGTGCTGTGCTTCGCCGGCCACACCGACGTGGTCCCGACCGGCCCGGTGCAAGCCTGGCAGACAGACCCATTCGACGCACTGATCGACGAACACGGCATGCTCTGCGGCCGTGGCGCGGCCGACATGAAAGGCAGCCTGGCCGCCATGACCGTGGCGGCCGAGCGGTTTGTCAGCGACTACCCGGATCACAAAGGCTCGGTGGCCTTCCTGATCACCAGTGACGAAGAAGGCCCGGCTCATCACGGCACTAAAGCGGTGATCGAGCGCCTCGTTGCCCGCAAGGAACGTCTGGACTGGTGCATCGTCGGCGAGCCGTCGAGCACCGCCCTGGTCGGTGATGTGGTGAAAAACGGTCGTCGCGGCTCCCTCGGAGCCAGGCTCACCGTACGCGGTGTGCAAGGTCACGTGGCCTACCCGCACCTGGCGAAGAACCCGATCCATCTCGCTGCCCCGGCACTGGCGGAACTTGCCGCCGAGCATTGGGACAATGGCAACAGCTTCTTCCCGCCTACCAGCTTCCAGATCTCCAATCTGAACTCCGGCACCGGTGCGACCAACGTGATCCCGGGTGATCTGGTTGCCGTGTTCAACTTCCGTTTCTCCACCGAGTCGACCGTCGAAGGCCTGCAACAGCGGGTCGCCGATATCCTCGACAAGCATGGCCTGGACTGGCACGTGGAGTGGGCGCTGTCCGGTCTGCCGTTTCTCACCGAACCGGGCGCGTTGCTCGATGCCGTATCGGACAGCATCAAGGCCATTACCGGCCGTGAAACCAAGGCTTCCACCAGCGGCGGCACGTCCGACGGGCGCTTCATCGCGACCATGGGCACCCAAGTGGTCGAATTGGGCCCGGTCAACGCGACGATCCATCAGGTCAATGAGCGAGTGCTCGCCAGCGACCTCGATGTACTGACCGAAATCTACTACCAGACCCTGATCAAGTTGCTCGCCTGATGCTCACCTGCCCTATCTGCACCGCGCCGCTGAGCGCGGTCGACAATGGAGTGGTCTGCCCCGTCGGGCACCGCTTCGACCGCGCGCGCCAGGGTTACCTGAACCTGCTGCCGGTGCAGCACAAGAACAGCCGCGATCCCGGCGACAACCAGGCCATGGTCGAAGCGCGCCGTGATTTCCTTAACGCCGGCCATTACGCACCGGTGGCCAGGCGCCTTGCCGAACTGGCCGCCGAACGTGCGCCACAGCGCTGGCTGGATATCGGTTGTGGTGAGGGTTACTACACCGCACAAATCGCCGAAGGATTGCCCAACGCTGACGGTTACGCCCTGGATATCTCCCGCGAAGCAGTGAAACGCGCCTGCCGGCGCAATCCGAAGCTGACCTGGTTGATCGCCAGCATGGCCCGCGTACCTTTGGCCGATGCCAGCTGCCAGTTCCTCGCCAGCGTCTTCAGCCCTCTGGACTGGCAGGAAGCCAAGCGCCTGCTCAGCCCCGGTGGTGGCTTGATGCGCGTCGGACCGACCAGCGGTCACTTGATGGAATTACGCGAGCGCCTGTATGACGAAGTCCGCGATTACGCCGACGACAAGCATCTGGCCCTGGTACCAGAAGGCATGCAGTTGCAACACAGTGAAACCCTGGACTTCAAACTCAGCCTGGTCGCGCCCCAGGACCGCGCCAACCTGCTGGCAATGACGCCCCACGGCTGGCGTGCCAGTGCCGAACGCCGGGCGAATGTCATCGAACAGGCCGAGCCGTTCGAGGTCAGCGTATCAATGCGCTACGATTACTTCGTTCTTCAATAACCCATTAATTTATGGTCTTGAGCATTAGTCTTGAGGCCGACTAAATCCGCGAATGGATTTTTCAGACCCGCAGTGAGGACATCCATGCGCCAACCCGATATCGAGATTTACCTGAAAGACGCCGACGTTGATCACAAGGCCATTGCGGCCTGGCTCGGCACGGCTCTGGGCCCTTGCTCCGACTGGGTGCAGAAAGGCCAGACTTACAAATG
Organism: Pseudomonas sp. GW821-FHT04C07; assembly: GCF_059420325.1. Lineage (NCBI taxonomy): Bacteria > Pseudomonadati > Pseudomonadota > Gammaproteobacteria > Pseudomonadales > Pseudomonadaceae > Pseudomonas > Pseudomonas sp. GW821-FHT04C07. The sequence continues at coordinate 71,295 of NZ_JBWKTM010000005.1, read as the reverse complement.
CAAGGCCGGCAACGTGCCGGTAACCTGGCTGCCGAAGGCTGTGGGCAAGTGGAACAGCCTGCACCTGGATAGCGACCAGACCCCATGGGACGACGACATCGCCTGCGCTCGCGCCGCTTTCGCCGCGTTGAACGTCGAGGTGCGTTGCGCACCGGGTAGCTGGGTTGAGGATGAAGGCGAGGAAACGGCTGATCGCTGGATTCGCATCAGCGTTGATGGTGAAGAAGAGATCACCTGGCATACGGCGTAATTCACTGCCATAAATCCGGAATCTGTTAAGGATTCCGGATTTATGGCTGACTGTAGCATCACTGCTCCAGCTGCGGCGTCTCCTGGCCCATGCAGCGCACAGCCTTCTTCTTGTTATTGACCAACACGCCGGTCAAGCCTTTCTGCTCGGTGTCGAACAGCACCAGCACACCATCAACGCATTGCGCCACTTCAGCAGCGGGCTCCAGGGAGATTTTGTAATCCTCGCCTGGCTGCGTCTTGAGCATGGTGAAATCGTTCAAAAGCAGCGCATCTTCCGGTTTGGCGAAGTGCAGGTAGCCGTAGTACCACAGGCATGCCACGGTGCCGAGGATGCTGCAGATACCGGTGATGATGAGGGGGATGGCGTTACGTTCTTCACTCATTGCGGACTCTCTGGAGGTTCAACTTCTGAATTCGGGGGTAGCGGGTAATTCGGGATTTCGCCCAGCCGGCGCAGGCCGTTGAAATGCTGCGGGTCATCCAGATAGCGCAGCATGACTTTTCGCCAGATCGGGTCGGCAAAGGTCTGCACATGACCTCCGCGGGTCAATTGCAGCACCCTGGGCGGCGGCGCAGCTTGATACAGACGGATAGCGCTGGAAAGAGGCACGATCGGATCATCGATGCTGTGGTAGATCAATTTCGGTACACCGCGCAGTTGCGGCATGGCGTTGATTGCGCTGTCAGCGTCCGGCACCAGCCAGGACAATGGCACCTGAAACGGCCAGGTCAGCCAGGAGGTGCTCAAGGCGGAGCGCCCGACATCACGGTAACTGGCCGGCACGCTGTCAAGAATGAGCGCCTTGAGCTGGTGCTGGCGCTCGGGATGTTCGACCAAATAGTGCACGGCCAGCGCACCACCGAGGCTCTGACCGAGAAGCACCAGCGGTTTGCCTTGAACCTCAGGGGCCTTGTCCAGCCATTGGAATGCTGCGTCGATGTCCCGATAAATCTCCGGCAGCCGCGGCTCACCTTCAGACAGGCCATAGCCGCGATAGTCCACCAGCAGCACCTGATAACCCTCCTTCGGCAGCCACCAACTACCCCCCAGGTGCCAGGCCAGATTGCCGCCATTGCCGTGCAGATGCAGCACCGTGCCTTTGAGCGCCACACCAGCCTTGGCCGGCAGCCACCAACCGTGCAGTTTGATGCCATCAGCCGTGGTCAGGGTGACGTCGCGGTATTGCAGTCGGGCTTTTTGCGGAGTGAACGGCAGACCGGGTTCGGGGTAGAACAGCAAGGAGCTGCAGCCGTTCAAGGTCAGTAACAGACAAAAAATGCCGAGGATTCTCATCCGTTTGAAACCTCGCAAAAAATGGTGGGACATCTGATCGTTCCCACGCAGAGCGTGGGAACGATCAATGCAATGGTGTGTTGTTACAGGATATTCGAGTAGTCCGCCTCGATCCGGTCCAGGCTCAAGTGATTGAGGAAGTTGGAGAAGCACATCCAGGCCGACAAAGCGTTCATGTCACGAAACTGGTCCGGCAAATACTTGGGCGGTACGATCAAGCCTTCGTCCAACAACTGGCGCAAGGTGCGCATGTCTTCCAGAGTGGTCTTGCCACAAAACAACAAGGGTATTTGCTCAAGCATGCCCTTACGCACGGCCAACTGAATGTAGTTGTAAACCATGATAAAGCCCTTGAGGTAGGACAAGTCTTTGGTAAATGGCAGACCATTAGGCACTGATCCGCGGAACACCCGACTGGCATTGCTATAGCTTTGCTCCGCCTCGAAGCCTTGTTCGCGGAAGAATTCGAAGATCTGCAAGAAATCTGCCCCCTCTTCCACCATGTGAATAGCGCGGGTGCGGTTGGTCAGTTTGCGCAGGCGGCTTGGATAGGAAGCAAAGGTAATGATTTCCATCAGGATCGCCAGGCCTTCCTGGGTCACGGTCGAGGACGGTGGGCCCTTGGACAGAAAGGTGCAGATCGGCTGGTTCAGGCCATTGAGCGTGGTACCGACGTGTACCAGCCCCTCATGGACCTCCAAAGCGCGCACGTCACGGTTGTTGAACATCGCATCGGTGCGGATCTTGATGTAGTCGGCACCGGCTGCCGCGTCAGCGACGATCCCGTCGGACTCGAACACCCGGATGGTGTCCTCGGCTTCGCCAAAGACTTTGTTCAAGCGGCATTGCAGCAGATGGACAGCCTCTTTGGAGGTCAAGGTCTTGGGTTCGTCCTTGAGGTCGCCACGGCCGTCGATGTTGTTCAGATAATCAGAGAGCATCAGGCCCAGGTCGGCCAAGGTCGGGTCACCGGCATGGAAGGCGTCGGACGCCGCGCCATAAAGCTCTTGGGAGATCAGACCGAAATCTTCGGTGCCGCGCGCTTCGAGCATGCGCACCACCATGCGGTATTCCTTGCACATACGCCGCATGATCTGCCCGACCGGGTTGAACTGACCCAGTTGACGGGTGATGTCACGCTCGATGTTCTGGAACTCCAGCTTCACCGCACTGGAGTCGAACGACAGTGGGCGATTGAGGTAGTAGTCACGGTCGACGGCAGGCATTTCCTTGCCTTTGGCCTTGAGGAATCCTTTGCGGATGTTCTCGTCCCACTTGACCGCATCCAGTACGCGGATTGGTGTTTGCGCCAGCACTATGCGATCGGACAAAGTGCGTATCGTCTGCTGGTAATCGTCCACCCGAAACTCCTATTAATAACGTTCTATGCCGCGTTTACTTGCCCAAACGCTGGAAGCGCGCCGCCTCGACGAATACGTCAGAGTTGGCGGGATCATCCAGATAGGCGAACACCTGTTCCAGCGGGTTGCTGATCAGAACACCATCGCCTTCTTTGGTTTCAAACGGCTCGCCACTCAAGGCCTCTTGCCCCAGCGCCTGGCGAATCTGCTCCAGGTCCAGGTTGTAGACCACCAATTCATGGTTATCGGTCAACTCGAAACCGGCGATAGTGAAGTGGCCGCCGAATTGATCCGGCACCGCCGCCGACAAGTACCAGCGGCTGCCATGGCGGGAAACGGTGAAGTCATAAGCCTCGCGCTGTTTCGGCTCGCCTTTGGGGTAGCTGACAGCCTTGTAGCGATTGGTCGCGACGCGGCTCAGCTCAAGGTTGAGCGCCCCGCCCCAGACGTTCTTGCTCGTCCATTTGCCGAGCAGCGCGGCAGGTGCCGCCTGATCAGCCGGCAGTGGCTGCTTGACACTCACCAGACAGCCACTGAGCAGCAGAAACGACATGGCGATCACGACCTCACGCCAGGACTTCATTCAACACTCCTTTGAACACCGCGGTCGTCACACGGAGGCCAGCACCAAATGCATGTAACGCGTAAGGATACCGAGCATTTCTTCCTCGGCCGCTGGTTCCGCGTCATTGAGCAGGCCCTGATATTCCATCCGTCCGATTATAGCCGTCAACACTTTGGCATCTTGTTGTGGCTCACGGGAACCCAATACCTGGAAAAAATGGCAAGTGCCCTGTAGGAGGATTTGCTGATGCGAACGCACCAACAGCGCCAGACGCGGGTTGAGTAGCGCCTCCTGGCGAAATGCCTGCTCGGCCATCAAGTGTTCACGGCGGTTGTGCAATTGGCGCTGCACATAGTCGGCGGTCAACCGGGCAATGTCGTCAGCCAGTTGTGAACGAGACTCCCGGCTGCCGTCACCGAAAGCGACCATCTCGCGCAGCAAGCCCTCGCTATTGGCCCAGAATTTGGCCATGTAGGCTGCACTGCGCTCCACATATTGAGCGAAGGTATCGGTGAGCAGGTCATCGATATCCTTGAAATAGTAAGTAGTCGCCGACAACGGCACATCGGCCTCGGCAGCCACTGCGCGGTGACGCACCGCACGCACGCCGTCACGCACGACGATACGCATCGCGGCATCGAGAATAACCTGTCGGCGCTGCTCGCTTCCCTGTCGGCTGGCCTTGCGGCCCTGGTACTGAACACTTTCAGCGACCGCAGTGGCGATTCCAGCTGCACCTTCTAGAGCAATTGCACCATTCACGACAGATATTCCTCTCACATCACTATGAATTAGAAGTACGTCAGTTCCACACAGACAATAAAAAGCCGCCTGATGTAGGCGGCTTCTTATTCATAACACTTATGCTTGCGGCCGCATATGCGGGAACAGGATCACGTCACGGATCGACGGAGCGTCGGTGAGCAACATCACCAGACGGTCGATACCGATACCTTCACCGGCAGTTGGTGGCATGCCGTATTCCAGCGCACGAACGAAGTCGGCATCGTAGTGCATGGCTTCGTCGTCACCGGCGTCCTTGTCGGCCACCTGGGCCTGGAATCGCTCCGCCTGGTCTTCCGCGTCGTTCAACTCGGAGTAGGCGTTGGCGATTTCGCGGCCTCCGATGAACAGCTCGAAACGGTCGGTGACGTTCGGGTTGGTGTTGTTGCGACGTGCCAGCGGCGACACTTCGAACGGGTATTCGGTGATGAAGGTCGGCTGTTCCAGCTTGTGCTCCACCAGCTCTTCGAAAATCATGGTTTGCAGCTTGCCCAGGCCTTCGAAGCCTTTGACGTCGGCGCCGGCCTTCTTGGCGATGGCACGGGCCGTGTCGATGCTTTCCAGGTCCGCGGCGGTGATTTCCGGGTTGTACTTGAGGATCGAAGCAAACACCGAGATGCGCTGGAACGGCTGGCCGAAGTGGAACACCTTGCCCTGATAAGGCACGTCGGTGCTGCCCAGAACCAGCTGCGCCAGTTCACGGAACAGTTCTTCGGTCAGGTCCATGTTGTCTTCGTAGTCAGCGTAGGCCTGGTAGAACTCGAGCATGGTGAACTCGGGGTTGTGCCGGGTCGAAACGCCTTCGTTACGGAAGTTGCGGTTGATCTCGAACACACGCTCGAAACCGCCGACCACCAGACGCTTGAGGTACAGCTCCGGCGCGATGCGCAGGTACATGTCCAGGTCCAGGGCGTTGTGGTGGGTTTCGAACGGTTTGGCCGCAGCGCCGCCCGGAATGGTCTGCAGCATCGGCGTTTCGACTTCGAGGAAGTCGCGCTTCATCAGGAAGCTGCGGATGTGCGCGATCACTTGCGAACGCACGCGGAAGGTCTGACGCACGTCTTCGTTGACGATAAGGTCGACGTAGCGCTGGCGATAACGGGTTTCGGTATCGGTCAGGCCGTGGTGCTTGTCCGGCAGCGGGCGCAGGGACTTGGTCAGCAGGCGCACGTTGGTCATTTCAACGTACAGGTCGCCTTTGCCGGAACGGGCCAGGGTGCCTTCGGCGGCAATGATGTCGCCCAGGTCCCAGGTCTTGACCGCTGCCAGGGTTTCTTCCGACAGGGTTTTACGGTTGACGTAGACCTGGATGCGCCCGGACATGTCCTGGATCACCATGAAGGAACCACGGTTGAGCATGAGACGACCGGCCACCTTGACCGGGATCGCTGCCTCTGCCAGATCTTCCTTGGTCTTGTCCGCGTACTTCTTCTGCAAGTCTTCGCAGTAGGCGTCGCGGCGGAAGTCGTTGGGGAAGGCCTGGCCCTTGGCGCGCTCGGCAGCAAGCTTTTCCTTGCGCAGGGCGATCAGGGAGTTTTCTTCCTGTTGCAGGGCTTGCGGGTCGAGTTGTAGGTCGCTCATGTCTTTAAATTTTCCATCACAGGTTCGTTGCCCCTGCCTTGCGGCAGGGTTCGCGGGCAAGGACTAGGCGTCCCCCCATGCTCCTACATGATCACCGCAGCTGCACAGTGATCATGTATGGCTGCTTTACAGCCCTTGCTTGAGGCTTGCCACCAGGTATTCGTCGATATCACCGTCAAGCACCTTGTCGCAATCGCTGCGTTCGACGCTAGTACGAAGATCCTTGATCCGCGACTGGTCGAGCACGTACGAGCGAATCTGGTGACCCCAGCCGATGTCCGACTTGGTGTCTTCCAGGGCTTGCGAGGCGGCGTTGCGTTTCTGCACTTCCTGCTCGTACAAGCGCGCCCGCAACATTTTCATCGCGGTGTCTTTGTTGGCGTGCTGGGAACGTTCGTTCTGGCAACTGACCACGGTGTTGGTCGGTACGTGGGTAATACGTACAGCCGAGTCGGTGGTGTTTACGTGCTGACCACCGGCACCGGAGGAGCGATAGGTATCGATCCGCAAATCCGACGGGTTGATGTCGATTTCGATGTTGTCATCAATTTCCGGCGAGACGAAAACTGCCGAGAACGAGGTGTGACGACGGTTGCCGGAGTCGTATGGGCTCTTGCGCACCAGACGGTGCACGCCGATTTCGGTACGCAGCCAGCCAAAGGCGTATTCACCCTTGATGTGCACGGTCGCGCCTTTGATCCCGGCAACTTCACCGGCGGACAGTTCCATGATGGTCGCCTCGAAACCGCGTTTATCCGCCCAGCGCAGGTACATGCGCAGCAGGATATTGGCCCAGTCCTGGGCTTCGGTGCCGCCGGAACCGGATTGAATGTCCAGGTACGCGTTATTGGCGTCCATCTCGCCACTGAACATCCGGCGGAATTCGAGCTTCTCGAGGGATTCGCGCAGACGCTCCACTTCAGCGGCAACGTCGTCTACAGCCGCCTGGTCTTCTTCCTCGGCAGACATCAGCAACAGGTCTTTGGCATCGGCCAGACCGCTGTGCATTTCATCGAGGGTATCGACGATCTGGGCCAGCAAGGAACGCTCGCGGCCTAGATTCTGGGCGTATTCAGGGTTGTTCCAGACACTCGGATCTTCAAGCTCGCGATTGACTTCGGTCAGACGCTCATGCTTTTGATCGTAGTCAAAGATACCCCCGAATAGTTTCGGAGCGCTCGGACAGGTCCTTGATACTGTTAAGGATCGGGTTGATTTCCATGGCGGGCAGCACTCGTTGGCGAACTTTTGAAAGCCGACGAGTATAACGCAATCAGGCTGTCAAGGCAGCCCGCTTGGCCGATGGGGCCCTACTTCATTCAATCCCCACCTGATTGCGACCATTGTTTTTCGCCAGGTACAAACCTTTGTCGGCTGCCGAGATCAATTGCCGGCAATCAGTGCCCTGCTGCGGCGTCATGGTCGACAGGCCGATGCTGATGGTCAGGCTCGAGCCTTCGGTCGGGGAGATATGCACAATTCCCAGCGCAGCCACAGTCTGACGCAGTTTCTCGGCCACCAGCCGCGCGCCACCCGGCGAGGTATTGGGCAGCACCAGGACGAATTCTTCGCCGCCATAACGGGCTGGCAGGTCGGACGGTCGACTGCTGGCGTCGCGAATGGTCGTGGCGACTTTGCGCAGGGCTTCATCGCCCTCCAGATGGCCGAAGTTATCGTTGTAGGACTTGAAGTAATCGACATCGATCATCAACAGTGAAAGTTGCGTCTGATCGCGCAGGGCTCGCCGCCATTCCAGCTCGAGGTATTCATCGAAATGCCGGCGATTGGACAGCCCGGTCAGGCCGTCGGAGTTCATTAACCGCTGCAGCACCAGATTGGTGTCGAGCAACTGCTGCTGGCTGACCCGCAACGCGCGATACGCCGCATCACGTTGCAGCAGGGTCATGTAAGAGCGCGAGTGATAGCGGATACGCGCGACCAGTTCGATATTGTCCGGCAGCTTGACCAGGTAATCGTTAGCGCCTGCGGCAAACGCCGCGCTCTTGATCAAGGGATCCTCCTTGGTCGACAGCACGATGATCGGAATATCCTTGGTCGCCGGATGGTTGCGGTATTCACGTACCAGACTCAGGCCGTCCAGACCGGGCATGACCAGATCCTGAAGGATCACCGTCGGTTTGATGCGGATCGCCTGAGCGATGGCCTGATGCGGGTCGGCGCAGAAGTGGAAATCGATATTCTCTTCATGGGCCAGCCCGCGCCGCACAGCCTCACCGATCATTGCCTGATCATCGACCAACAACACCATCGCGGCATTTTCATCGGTTTTGAAATCGTCGAGCTGCAAGTCATGCATGTGCGGTCACCTGAATTACTACCTGGTCAGGAAAGCTGTTTTTGTCAGTCATTTGGCAAATATCTCCAGCAATCGTGGCGCAATCTTGTTCAGTGGGCGGATTTCGACGGCTGCGTCGATGGCAGCTGCTGCCTTGGGCATCCCATATACCGCACTGCTGTTTTGGTCCTGAGCGATGGTCAGGAAGCCTTGCTGGCGCATCAATTTGAGCCCCTGAGCGCCATCACGGCCCATGCCGGTCAGCAATACGCCGACGGCATCGCCATCCCAGTAGCTGGCCACGCTCTCAAAAAAAACGTCGATCGACGGCCGGTAGATCTCGTTGACCGGCTCGGCGGTGTAGGCCAGTGTGCCGTCCTTCAAGAGTCGGATATGGTGGTTGGTGCCGGCTAACAGCACCGTACCGCTTTGCGGCGGCTCACCCTCTTGCGCCAGGCGCACCTTCAATCCGGACGCACTGCTCAGCCATTCGGCCATACCGGCAGCGAACACCTGGTCAACGTGCTGAACCAGCACGATGGCCGCGGAAAAATCAGTGGGCAGACCCTTGAGCAAGACTTCCAGCGCCGCCGGGCCACCAGCGGAAGAGCCGATGGCCACCAGGCTTTGGCGCTGCACCATGGTGCGCAGCGACGTCGGGGCCGAGCGCGTCCGGCTGCCGCCGCTCTGGCCGATCAGCCAGCCGATATTGAGGATCTTGCGCAGCAATGGCGCCGCGGCTTCTTTGGCATTACCCGCACCGACAGCCGGAGTGTCGACCACATCCAGTGCGCCATGGCCCATGGCCTCGAACACTCGATGGACGTTCTGCTGGCGGTCGCCGGTAACAATCACGATGGCGCACGGGCTCTCGGCCATGATCCGTCGGGTTGCTTCCACGCCATCCATCACCGGCATGATCAAGTCCATCAGGATCAGGTCCGGCGTCAGCCCGGCGCAGAGTTTTACCGCCTCGGCACCATTGCTCGCGACCCAGACCACTTCGTGCTCAGGTTCGAACGCCAGCGCGCGACGCAAAGCCTCTACCGCCAGTGGCATGTCATTGACGATAGCGATCTTCATGCCGGGGCTCCTCCAATGAGTTCCTCTACCGCATCGAGCAAAGCGTCGTCATGGAAACTGGCTTTGGCTAGATAATAGTCGGCTCCGGCGTCTAGTCCACGACGCCGGTCTTCTTCGCGATCCTTGTAGGAAACCACCATGACCGGCAGCGACTGCAAACGATTGTCGCGACGCAACAGGGTGACCAATTCAATGCCGTCCATTCGGGGCATATCGATGTCGGTGATCAGCAAATCGAAGTCTTCGGCACGCAAAGCGTTCCAACCGTCCATTCCGTCTACCGCGACGGCGACGTCGTAACCGCGATTGAGCAACAGTTTGCGCTGTAACTCGCGGACCGTCAGCGAATCGTCGACCACCAGAATGCGTTTGCGCGCGACTTCCACAGCCTGGTGGTTGTGCCGGGCGATGCGCTCCAGACGGCCAGTATTGAGCAGTTTGTCCACCGAACGCAGCATGTCTTCGACGTCGACGATCAGCACCACGGAGCCGTCGTCCAGCAGCGCTCCGGCGGAAATGTCCTGAACCTTGCCCAACCGATCATCCAGCGGCAGCACCACCAACGTGCGCTCGCCAATAAAGCGCTCGACGGCCACTGCGTACACCGCATCGCGCTCGCGGATCACCACCACTTTGAGGGTTTGATCGTTACTCTGAGCCGCCGGACGCTGCAACAGCTGGCTAGCCGCGACCAGACCGACATGCCGGCCTTCGTGCCAGAAATGCTGACGCCCTTCGACTTGTACGATCTCGTCCGGCTCCAGGTCGCACATGCGTTCGATGTGCGCCAGCGGGAAGGCATAAGCCTCTTCACCCACCTCGACTACCAGACTGCGCACCACCGACAGGGTCAACGGCACTTCAAGATGAAAGCGGCTGCCCTCGCCCGCTGTCTGCTCCAGTATCACGGCGCCACGAAGCTGTCGGACCATATGCTGAACCGCGTCCAGTCCAACTCCGCGCCCGGACACTTCAGTGACCTTGTCCCGCAGGCTGAAACCCGGCAAAAACAGGAATGTCAGCAGTTCTTCTTCGCTCAACCGGGCAGCGGTTTCGGCCGGAGACAATTGGCGCTCGACGATGCTGCGACGCAGGTGTTCGAGGTCTACTCCATTACCGTCATCGCTCAGCTCCAGTACCAATAGCCCAGCCTGGTGGGAGGCGCGCAGCCGGATCAAGCCTTCGGTGGGCTTACCCGCCAACAACCGTTGCTCCGGCATTTCGATGCCATGATCCACCGCATTGCGCAGCAAATGGGTCAGCGGCGCTTCGAGCTTTTCAAGCACATCACGGTCGACCTGGGTCTTGTCGCCTTCGATCTCCAACCGCACTTGCTTACCCAGACTACGACCCAGATCACGAACCATCCGCACCTGCCCGGCCAACACATCGGCGAACGGCCGCATGCGACAGGCCAGCGCCGTGTCATACAGCACCTGAGCGCGTTGACTGGCCTGCCAGCCGAACTCATCCAGCTCGGCGGTTTTCTCGGCCAACAGTTGCCGGGATTCGGCGAGCATGCGCCGGGCATCGCCCAGCGCTTCCTGGGCTTGCAGGCTCAACTCGCTCTCTTTGAGATGAACATTGAGATTTTCCAGGGCTCGCAAACTGTTGCTTTGCATGCGTTTGAGACGTTGCATGGTCGCCAGCCAAGGCTTGAGTCTCTGGGTTTCCACCAAGGATTTGCTCGACAGATCGAGCAAGCTGTTCAGCCGCTCAGCGGTAACCCGCAGCACCCGTTCGCCGCCTTCGGTAACGCGCGTGGCTTTAGGCGACATTTCGATGGGCGCGGCAAGCAACGGTTCCGGCTCCAGCAACGGCGCTTCGGACTCAAGCCCGGCACGGGGCAAATCGACTTGCAGCTCAGCCATCAGCAGCATGACCGAATCAAGGATTGGCGCGGCAGGCGGTGCCACGTTGACGGTCAATGCCGCGGGATCGAGCAACTGGCCCATCAAGGCGACGTAGGCCTCGATATCGCTCGGCCCCACATTGTCGCTACCCGGTGTAGCGATGCGCATCAGAACGTCTGTGCCTTGCAGCAAGGCGTCGATGTGTTCGGGTTGCAGGTGCAGGCGCCCCTCCTGGGCGCTGACCAGACAATCCTCCATCACATGCGCCACGCTGACTCCGGCATCCACACCGACAATCCGCGCGGCGCCCTTGAGCGAGTGCGCTGCACGCATGCAGGCTTCCAGTTGATCGGCCTGAGTCGGGTTGCGCTCGAGTGCCAGCAAGCCGGCGCTGAGCACTTGAGTCTGCGCTTCGGCCTCCAGACTGAAGAGTTCGAGCAGCGATGAGTCACGCATTTGATCGGGGGTCATGTGAGGCTCCGGGTCACGGCTGACAGCAACTGTTCTTCATCCAGCCAGCGCAAGCTGCGACCTCTGAACTGCAATACGCCACGGGTGTACCTGCCAGCGGTTTGTGAGCCGGAACTGGAGGCGGCGCTCAAGGTGCGTTCATCGATGGCATGAATCCCGTCCACCTCATCCACCGGCACCACCACCGGGCCGCCGTGGGCAGCAATGATCAACATGCGCGGCATGACCCGCGCCCCGGAGACAACGCCAGTGGTGGCGTCCAGCCCCAGCAGTTCCACCAGTGACAGGCAGGCGACCAGGGCGCCGCGCACATTCGCCACGCCCAGCAACGCTCGCGAACGCTGGTGCGGCAAAGAATGGATCGGCTGCAACGGCGCAACCTCCGCCAGGCAGCGGGTGACCAGCCCCAACCACTCTTCGCCCAGGCGAAACATCAACAGTGAACGGGTGACGACATCATTCTCGACTGCAATCGACTGTCGATGATCCTCTTGTTGCAACGCATAACGATCGAGCAGGCGGGTCGCGGCAGCGGAATACACCGCGCAGTTGCGACAATGAATATGTTCGGGCAGCAGCGGGCAGGACTTGTCACCGTGGATACCGATCCGGTTCCAGCAGTCATCGATGGCCTGCGCATCCTCATGGGTCACGTTCAACGAAACAGATCCGGTCATCGTTTACGCTCACTGTCAGCGGTGCGCTCGCTACGGGCGGCGCGTTCCTGCAATCGGCGGGCACCCGTGGCGTCGCCTTGGGAAGCCAGCAAGGCCGCCAGGTGCATCAGGGTTTCAGGGTGTTGCGGCTGCAAATACAGCGCCTTGCGATAGAAGCCCTGAGCCTCCAATACGCTGCCGGCGACATCGCAGAGCAAACCCAACCAATAAAACACTTGAGCTACCGGCTCATGGTTATGCAGGTAATGCTCACAGGCCGCTCGCGCCTCAGTGCTTTTGCCTTCATTGGCCAACGCCTCGATATTGGCGAGCAAGGCCGCTGCATCATTCACCGCAGCACAAGATTTGCCAGGGCTGATCACTGGTGCAACGCTGGTAAAGGGTCGGCTGCGAAGCGGCGGCTGCGCCACATTGCGTATTGGCTGACACACCGGCGACGGTGTCGGGTTAAAGACAGGCAACGGCTCGGGGTCAGACTCGCGGTGATGCCTGAAAGCAAAGGACTGTGCAATGGCGATCGAATGCATGCCCAATCTCCCCAGCAGGCCGCCTTCGGCCGGGCCGATAAACAGCACGCCGTCGACATGGGTCAGGCGCTTGATGACGTCAAGCACCTGCCGCTGAGTCGGCGGGTCGAAGTAAATCAGCAGATTGCGGCAGAACACAAAGTCATAGGGCGATTCATTGGCCAGCAATGCAGGATCAAGCAGGTTGCCCACCTGCAAGCGCACCTGCTCACGCACCCGTTCACTGAGAACGTAGCCCTCCTCCTGCGCGCTGAAGTGGTGCTCGCGAAAGTCGGTCTGTTGCCCACGAAAGGAGTTCTTGCCATACACCGCACGCTTGGCGCGCTCGACCGACAAGGCGCTGACATCCAGCCCTTCGACCTTGAACTGATGGGGCGCAAACCCGGCATCGAGCAAGGCCATGGCAATCGAATACGGTTCTTCGCCGGTAGAGCACGGCAAGCTGAGAATCCGTAAGGCACGCATGCCCTTGATCTCGGCCAGACGGCCCTTTGCCAACTTGGCCAGGGCGACGAAGGATTCCGGATAACGAAAAAACCAGGTTTCCGGCACGATCACGGCTTCGATCAGCGCCTGCTGCTCATCCTGCGATTGCTGCAGTGTGAGCCAGTACTCATTCACGGTCTGCGCTTGCTGCGCGATGCTACGCTGGCGGACGGCTCGCTCAATGAGCGCCGCCCCTACGGACGCCACGTCCAGGCCAATGCGTTCTTTGAGGAAGTCGAAAAAGCGCTGGTCGTTGCTCACGGGCGCTCCTCAAACAGGGCGAGATCCAGCGGCGGCGACGGAAACAGCAGTGCGCGGACCTGGGCATCGAGCAAATCATCGACCCGAATCCATTGCAGCAAGCCTTGCTGGTCTTCGCGCACCGGCCCCAGATAAGGCGCCTGGCGATTGTCCAGGCCGTACGGTTTAAAGTCCGCCGGATTGCAGCGCAGGGTATCGGTGGCCTGTTCAAGAATCAGCCCGAGCAATTGCCCGGGCCCAGACGCTTGCGCTCGATAGTGCACCAGCACCAGGCGAGTGCTGGTGCGCACTTGGGCCGGCTGGCCGAAGGTCAGCGCACTGAGGTCGATCACCGGCACCACCGCGCCACGGTAGGCAAACACCCCGGCGACCCAGGACGGCGCTTTCGCGATCGGCTTGAGTGGCAGGCGCGGCAGCACTTCGGCCACCTCGATGGCCTGCAGGGCATAGCGTTCGTTGCCGATACGGAACAGCAAAAACAACGAATGTTTCGGCGTCATTCCGGCGCCGCGTTTCGCCGCGAACTCGCTCATCAGACTTTGAAACGCGAGACGCCGCTACGCAGCCCCACCGCCACCTGGCTCAGCTCATCGATGGCGAAGCTGGCCTGACGCAGGGACTCTACCGTCTGGCTGCTGGCATCGCCCAGCTGCACCAACGCGTGGTTGATCTGCTCGGCACCGGTGGCCTGGGCCTGCATGCCTTCGTTGACCATCAACACCCGCGGCGCCAGCGCCTGAACCTGATGAATGATCTGCGACAGCTGCTCGCCTACCTGTTGAACTTCGGACATGCCACGGCGCACTTCTTCGGAGAACTTGTCCATGCCCATGACACCCGCCGACACCGCCGACTGGATCTCACGGACCATCTGCTCGATGTCATAGGTGGCCACGGCGGTCTGATCCGCCAGACGCCGTACTTCGGTAGCCACCACCGCGAAACCGCGGCCATATTCACCGGCCTTCTCGGCTTCGATCGCAGCGTTGAGGGACAGCAGGTTGGTCTGGTCGGCGACCTTGACGATGGTCACCACCACCTGATTGATGTTGCCGGCCTTCTCATTGAGGATCGCCAGTTTGGCGTTGACCAGATCGGCCGCCCCCATCACCGAGCGCATGGTGTCTTCCATGCGGGCCAGGCCTTGCTGACCAGAACCAGCCAGCACCGAAGCCTGGTCGGCGGCGGTAGAAACTTCGGTCATGGTGCGCACCAGATCGCGCGATGTCGCAGCGATTTCTCGCGAAGTGGCGCCGATTTCCGTGGTGGTGGCAGCGGTCTCTGTCGCAGTAGCCTGCTGCTGCTTGGAGGTGGCGGCAATTTCCGTAACCGAGGTAGTGACCTGCACCGAAGAGCGCTGGGCCTGGGAAACCAGAGAAGTAAGCTCGGTCATCATGTCGTTGAAGCCGGTTTCTACGGCACCGAATTCGTCCTTGCGCTCCAGATTCAAGCGCCTGCTCAAGTCCCCCGTACGCATGATGTCGAGGATCTGCACGATCCGGTTCATCGGCGCCATGATTGCGCGCATCAGCAGCAGACCGCACAGACCGGCAGCGATTACCGCGATCAGTAAAGAGACGCCCATACTGATTTTTGCTGCGGTTACCGCGGAACCGATAGCCCCGGTGGCATTACCCGCCTGATCACGATTGCGGTCAATCATGCCGTTCAAATGCTTGCGGCCAGCGATCCACGCAGGCGTCAGTTCATTCTCCAGCGCGAGGCGAGCCTGTTCGTATTCTTTGCGCTGATAGAGATCGATGACGTTCTTCAGTGTCTGATCGAACGCTTGATGACGCACTTCAAACTCGTCGAAAGAGGCACGATCGTCCGAGTCGAAGACGGTTCTGCGATAGTTATCCATCTCCGCCTTCAAGCGCTCTTCGAAGCTCTTGTACAACGCCTGGTCAGCAGCGCTGATGTCCCGATGTCCGGAGAGGCCAACGATCTGCTGGGTCAGGACGTAGCTGTCGACCCAGGCGCTGCGAATCATCGAACTGTAATACACCCCAGGAACAGCGTCCGTTCGGACCGTTTCCTCGCTGGTCTCGATCTTCAGCAGACTGGAGAACGAGACCATGACCATCAGCAACATGATGGCGATAATTACCGCAAAGCTCGCCAAAATGCGTTGGCGCAACGTCCAGTTCTTCACAGTCAATCCTCGGGGGGGCATTCAAATGGAGGGGAGTATAGCCGAGGGCGGCTCATCATTTAGCAGTGGGTTGCGCACCACGTCTCACCCAGGGTGAAGAAAGTCAGCATCTGCTCTGGATGGCTACTGTGGGGCAGAAAGTGACGATCCTTTCGATTCCCCCGCTTTCTCTGATCACAGCGAAACCTGGCGCACCTGTTTCTCCAGTTCGGCTTTCAAGCCTGGCTCAAGCTTGAGCTGGCGCGCCAGTTCATCCAGATAGGACTTCTCCATGAAGTTCTCTTCATCCACCAGCATCACGCTGGCGATGTACATCTCGGCGGCCATTTCCGGGGTGCTGGCGGCGCGGGCGACATCGGCCGGGTCCAGGGGTTTGTTGAGTTCGGCGTGCAGCCAGCGTTGCAGGTCCTGATCGTTGTCCAGCCTGGTGAATTCGCCCTCGATCAGCGCTCGCTCGCGTTCATCGACATGGCCGTCGGCCTTGGCGGCAGCGACCAGCGCCTTGAGGATCGCCTGGCTGTGCAATTCAACTTGCGCTGCCGGCAAGCGGTCGACGGTTTGCGGCTCAGCCTGTGGTGCGCCAGCCTGCTGTGCCTGCCAATTGCCGTATGCCTTGTAGGCCAAAACGCCCAACGCGGCGAGACCGCCGTAGGTCAGTGCCTTGCCGCCAAACTTGCGGGCTTTTTTGTTTCCCAGCAACAGCCCCATCGCGCCCGCCGCCAGCGCGCCGCCACCAACGCCTGAGAGCAAACTGCCAAGCCCGCCCGAACTGCCGCCGAGCAAGCTGCCCAGTGCGCCGTTATCCGATACCGATTTGTTCTGAGTGCCGCCGGCCTTGTTTTGCAATATGTCCTGACCGGACTTGAGCAACTGATCGAGCAATCTGCGTGTATTCATTTGCCACCTCCAAAACCGGGGGTTAACCAGATCATTGAGGCCCACAGCGTAGATCGAAGCGCCCTCCTCCACGTGGCGAGAATGCTTCCAGATGTTGCTTGGCCCTGACCGAAGCCCCGGTCCTGAACCAGACCATCGATTAAAAAGATATACACTCAAGCAAATCTATAAAACCGTCTAACCGGTAATTCCCCCATGATGACCTTGCGTCAAATCCGCCACTTCATCGCTGTGGCCGAAACCGGCTCGATCTCGGCCGCCGCCCAGGCGGTCTATATTTCCCAATCGACACTGACCCTGGCAATCCAGCAACTGGAACAGGAAATCGGCGTCAACCTGTTCAATCGACATGCCAAGGGCATGACCCTGACCCACCAGGGTCACCAGTTCCTGCGCCAGGCGCACTTGATCCTGGCCACGGTCGACAACGCCAAGCGTAGCTTGCAACAAAGCACCGACCAGGTGGCCGGGCAGTTGATTGTCGGCGTGACCAGCCTGGTGGCCGGTTACTACCTCGCCGATTTGCTCACCCGCTTCCAGCGTGCCTACCCGAACGTGGAAATCCGCGTGATGGAGGATGAGCGCCCGTATATCGAGCATTTGCTGGTCAGCGGTGAAATCGATGTCGGGGTGCTGATCCTCTCTAACCTGGAAGACCGCCACGCCCTGCAAACCGAGGTGCTCACCCACTCACCCCATCGCCTGTGGCTGCCGGCTCAGCACCCGTTGCTGGAGCACGACAGCATCAACCTCGCCGACGTCGCCCGCGAACCGCTGATACAGCTCAACGTCGATGAAATGGACCGCAACGCCCAGCGCATGTGGTCCAGCGCTGGGTTGCAGCCACGCATCACCTTGCGCACAGCCTCGACCGAAGCGGTGCGAAGCCTGGTGGCGGCCGGTCTTGGTGTGTCGATTCAGCCGGACATGACCTACCGCCCGTGGTCACTGGAGGGCGACATCATCGAGGCGCGGCCACTGGCGGACCTGAGCCAGACCCTGGACGTCGGCCTGGCCTGGCGTCGCGGCACCGCACGCCCCGCGTTGGTGGACCCATTCCTGACCGTGGCCCGCGAGCAACCCCACGCCGGGCGCAAGCCATCTATTTAATCGAACGTAGCCTTCAGTATTTAGTATTTGTCGACCGTAGCTCCGGCCACTAGTCTCTGTGCATCTATAAGAGAGGGCCGGGCTCCAGTCCCAGGGGAGCACCATGGCCACACAAGAAAAGAGAACCCGAAAAATGGCTGGCGTGCAGACCCCGTTGTTCACCGCTTTATTGATCGATGGTGAATTAGTCGCAGGCCAGGGTTTTGTCGAACCTATTCTCAACCCGACCACGGGTGAAGTGCTGACGCATATCGCCGAAGCCAGTACCGAACAAGTTGAAAGCGCCGTTCTGGCTGCCCATCGCGCCTTTGCCGGTTGGTCGCGAACCACCCCGCAGCAACGCTCGAACATTTTGTTGGCCATCGCCAACGCCGTTGAAAAACAGGCCGATCACCTCGCCCGCCTCGAATCGCTGAACTGCGGCAAGCCGCTGCACCTGGCGCGTCAGGACGACTTGAACGCCACGGTCGACGTGTTCCGTTTCTTCGCCGGCGCCGTGCGTTGTCAGACTGGCCAGCTCAGCGGTGAATACCTGCCGGGCTACACCAGCATGGTCCGTCGCGATCCGATTGGCGTGGTCGCCTCGATCGCCCCCTGGAACTACCCCATCATGATGGCCGCCTGGAAAATCGCTCCGGCCCTGGCGGCGGGCAACACCCTGGTGTTCAAGCCATCCGAACACACACCGCTATCGATTCTGGCCTTGGCCCCGGCGCTGGCCGAATTGCTGCCCCGCGGGGTGATCAACATCATTTGCGGCGGCGGTGAAGGCGTCGGCAGCCATTTGGTCAGCCACCCGAAAGTACGCATGGTTTCGCTGACCGGCGATATCGTCACCGGGCAGAAAATCCTCCAGGCCGCGGCGAAAACCCTCAAACGCACCCACCTCGAGCTCGGCGGTAAAGCGCCGGTGATCGTCTGCAATGACGCCGACATTCAAGCCGTGGTCGAAGGTGTGCGCAGCTACGGCTACTACAACGCGGGGCAGGACTGCACCGCGGCTTGCCGGATTTACGCCCAGGCCGGGATCCATGATCGCCTGGTCGCCGAGCTTGGCGCCGCCGTCAGCAGCCTGCGCTTTGCCGGCAAACGCGACACCGATAACGAGATCGGCCCGCTGATCAGCACCCGTCAGCGCGACCGCGTGGCCAGCTTCGTCGAACGCGCGCTTGGTCAGCCGCACATCGAGCGCGTCACCGGCGCCGCCGTGCATTCCGGCGCGGGTTTCTACTACCAGCCGACCCTGCTCGCCGGCTGCAAACAGAGTGATGAAATCGTCCAGCGTGAAGTGTTCGGCCCAGTCGTCACCGTGACCCGCTTCGAAGCACTGGAGCAAGCAGTGGACTGGGCCAACGACTCCGAGTACGGCTTGGCGTCGTCGGTCTGGACCCAGAATCTGGACAAGGCGATGCAGGTCGCGGCGCGTTTGCAGTATGGCTGCACCTGGATCAACAGCCATTTCATGCTGGTCAGCGAAATGCCCCACGGCGGCTTGAAACGCTCAGGCTATGGCAAGGATCTGTCCAGCGATTCGCTACAGGATTACAGCGTGGTGCGGCACATCATGGCGCGCCACGGCAATGACCTGAATTAACGCACTACTCCAATAAATAGCCTCAAAAGGCCTGGCTTCACCACGTTCACCAACTGCCCCGACCATAATTAAAGAAGAGGGAACCCCATGTTCGTGCACAAGACCGCACTGCTCAGTGCAATCACCACCGCACTGCTGGCCAGCGCCAGCATCCAGGCCGCCGAACCGCTGAAAGCCGTTGGCGCCGGCGAAGGACAACTGGATATCGTGGCCTGGCCGGGCTACATCGAACGTGGTGAGAGCGACAAAAACTACGACTGGGTGACCGGTTTCGAGAAAGAGACCGGCTGCAAGGTCAACGTCAAAACCGCCGGCACCTCCGATGAAATGGTCAGCCTGATGGCCAAGGGCGGTTACGACCTGGTCACCGCTTCCGGCGACGCCTCCTTGCGCTTGATCGCTGGCAAGCGTGTTCAGCCGATCAACACCGCGCTGATCCCGAACTGGAAGAACATCGATCCACGCCTCAAGGACGGGCCTTGGTACGTGGTCAACAAGCAGACCTACGGCGCGCCCTATCAGTGGGGCCCGAACGTGCTGATGTACAACACCACTGTGTTCAAGCAGGCGCCCACCAGTTGGGCCGTAGTGTTCGATGCGCAGAACCTGCCGGACGGCAAGTCCAACAAGGGTCGTGTGCAGGCCTATGACGGCCCGATCTACATCGCCGACGCGGCGCTGTACCTCAAGTCGAGCAAACCGGAACTGGGCATCAAGAACCCTTATGAACTGACTGAAACCCAGTACAAAGCCGTGCTTGATCTGTTGCGAGCCCAGCAACCGTTGATCCACCGCTACTGGCATGACACCACCGTGCAAATGAGTGACTTCAAAAACGAAGGCGTGGTGGCCTCCAGCGCCTGGCCGTATCAGGTCAACGGCCTGATGAACGAGAAACAGCCGATCGCTTCGACCATCCCTAAGGAAGGCGCAACTGGATGGGCCGACACCACCATGATGCACGCCGATGCCAAGCACACCAATTGCGCCTACAAGTGGTTGGACTGGTCCCTGCAACCCAAGGTCCAGGGTGACGTAGCCGCCTGGTTCGGCTCGCTGCCAGCGGTTCCGGCGGCCTGCAAAGAGAGCGAGTTGCTCGGTGCTGAAGGGTGCAAGACCAACGGTTTCGACCAGTTCGACAAGATCGCCTTCTGGAAAACCCCGCAGGCCGAGGGCGGCAAGTTCGTGCCATACAGCCGCTGGACCCAGGACTACATCGCGATCATGGGCGGTCGCTAAAAGTCATTCCGGTAGCTACTGACAACGCGTTCCCACGCTCTGCGTGGGAATGCAGCCAGTGACGCTCCGCGTTACATGCCGAAGCGATTGCTGCGCGTCCGGTGAGGCATTCCCACGCGGAGCGTGGGAACGATCGATCGATATTCAGATTTCTCAGAAGTCCAGGCAAGGGCCGCTGCGACGGCTTTCGCCTTTTTGGAGCACCGCACCATGACGCTTGCAGTCCAGTTTACCAACGTTTCCCGTCAGTTCGGCGAAGTGAAAGCCGTTGACCGGGTTTCCATCGACATCCAGGACGGCGAGTTCTTTTCCATGCTTGGCCCTTCCGGCTCGGGCAAAACCACGTGCCTGCGCCTGATTGCCGGTTTCGAACAACCAAGCGCCGGCTCGATCCGCATTCATGGCGAAGAAGCCGCCGGGCTGCCGCCGTATCAGCGTGACGTGAATACCGTGTTCCAGGATTACGCCCTGTTCCCGCACATGAACGTACGGGACAACGTGGCCTATGGCTTGAAGGTCAAGGGCGTCGGCAAGACCGAACGCCTGATGCGCGCCGAAGAAGCCCTCGACATGGTCGCCCTCGGCGGTTACGGCGAACGCAAGCCGGTGCAACTGTCCGGTGGTCAGCGCCAGCGAGTCGCCCTGGCCCGCGCACTGGTCAATCGTCCTCGGGTGCTGCTGCTGGACGAACCCCTGGGCGCCCTCGACCTGAAGTTGCGCGAACAAATGCAGGGGGAGTTGAAGAAGCTGCAACGCCAGCTCGGCATCACCTTTATTTTCGTCACCCACGATCAGACTGAAGCACTGTCAATGTCCGACCGTGTGGCGGTATTCAACAAGGGCCGCATCGAGCAAGTCGACACCCCGCGCAACCTCTACATGAAACCGGCCACCACATTTGTCGCCGAGTTCGTCGGCACCTCTAACGTTATCCGTGGCGAGCTGGCCCAACAGTTGAGCGGCAGTACCAAGCCCTTCTCGATTCGCCCGGAACATGTGCGTTTCGCTGACGGTCCTGCGGCCAGCCACGAAATCGAAGTCAGCGGCCTGCTTCACGACATCCAGTACCAGGGCAGCGCCACCCGTTACGAACTCAAACTGGAAAACGGCCAGACCCTGAACATCAGCCAGGCCAACAATCAATGGCTGGACAGCTGCGCCCAGCACCAGACCGGGCAACGGATCACCGCACGCTGGGCGCGCGAAGCCATGACCAACCTGACCGACACCGTTGCGAGCGAGGTGTGACATGAGCCCGGCCATGACCTCCTCCCCCGCCAGCGGTTCACCCTTGCGCAGGTTTTCCGACCTGCTGTATCGCCGACCCAATCTGTACCTGGCGATGTTATTGGTGCCGCCGCTGATCTGGTTCGGCGCGATCTATCTTGGTTCATTACTGACCTTGCTCTGGCAGGGTTTCTACACCTTCGATGACTTCACCATGGCGGTCACTCCCGACCTGACCCTGGCGAACTTCACGGCGCTGTTCCAGCCGTCGAACTTCGACATCATCGCCCGCACCCTGAGCATGGCCGTCGTCGTATCGATCGCCAGCGCCTTCGTCGCGTTCCCCATTGCTTACTACATGGCGCGCTACACCACGGGCAAGACCAAGGCGTTTTTCTACATCGCGGTGATGATGCCGATGTGGGCCAGCTACATCGTCAAGGCCTACGCCTGGACCCTGCTGCTGGCCAAGGGCGGCGTCGCGCAGTGGTTCGTTCAACACTTTGGGCTGGAGCCGGTGTTGCAGTTCGTGCTCGGCATTCCCGGCGTCGGCGGCAGCACCTTGTCCACCTCGCATCTGGGACGCTTCATGGTGTTCGTCTACATCTGGCTGCCGTTCATGATCCTGCCGATCCAGGCCTCGCTGGAACGTCTACCGCCATCGCTGCTGCAAGCCTCCGCCGACCTCGGGGCCAGACCACGACAGACCTTCATGCAAGTGACCCTGCCGCTGTCGATCCCGGGCATTGCGGCCGGGTCGATCTTCACCTTCTCGCTGACCCTGGGTGACTTCATCGTGCCGCAACTGGTCGGCCCGCCGGGCTACTTCGTCGGCAGCATGGTGTACGCCCAGCAGGGTGCAATCGGCAACATGCCGATGGCCGCCGCCTTCACCCTGGTGCCAATCGTGCTGATCGCCATTTACCTGTCCATCGTCAAACGTCTGGGGGCCTTCGATGCGCTCTGATTCAGAAAAGCATGGGGAAAAGGCCTCCCTGGGCCTGCGACTGGCCGCCTGGGGCGGGTTGGTGTTCCTGCACTTCCCGATCCTGATCATCTTCATATACGCCTTCAACACTGAAGACGCAGCCTTCAGCTTTCCACCCCAGGGCTTCACCCTGAAGTGGTTCAGCGTGGCCTTTTTGCGACCGGACGTGCTGGACGCGATCAAGCTGTCACTGCAGATCGCCGCTATTGCCACGCTGATCGCCATGGTCCTCGGCACCCTCGCTTCGGCCGCTTTGTACCGGCGTGACTTCTTCGGCAAACAAGGCATTTCGCTGATGCTGATCCTGCCAATCGCCTTACCGGGGATCATCACCGGCATCGCCCTGCTTGCGACCTTCAAGACCCTGGGCATCGAGCCGGGCATGTTCACCATCATCGTCGGCCACGCGACCTTCTGTGTGGTGATCGTCTACAACAACGTCATCGCCCGTTTGCGCCGCACCTCTTACAGCTTGATCGAAGCCTCGATGGATCTGGGCGCCGACGGCTGGCAGACCTTTCGCTACATCGTCCTGCCGAACCTCGGCTCGGCGTTGCTGGCCGGCGGCATGCTGGCGTTCGCCCTGTCGTTCGACGAAATCATCGTCACCACTTTTACCGCCGGCCACGAGCGCACCCTGCCGCTGTGGCTGCTCAACCAACTCAGCCGCCCACGCGATGTGCCGGTGACCAACGTGGTGGCGATGCTGGTGATGCTCGTGACCATGTTCCCGATCCTTGGCGCCTACTACCTGACCCGTGGCGGTGAAAGCGTGGCCGGGAGCGGCGGCAAATGATCGGTCTTACAAATCCAACAATGAATTCGCTGCAAGAGAGGACATAGCCATGCAAACCAAACTGCTGATCAACGGCCAACTGGTCGAAGGTGAAGGCGCCAGCCAACCCGTGTTCAACCCGGCGTTGGGCCGTGTGCTGGTGGAAATCAACGAAGCCAGCGAAGCCCAGGTCGACGCCGCCGTGTGTGCCGCCGATGCGGCGTTCGAAGGTTGGTCACAGACCCCGCCCAAAGAGCGTTCGCTGCTGTTGCTCAAACTCGCCGATGCCATCCAGGCCCACGGCGAAGAACTGGCCAAACTGGAATCGGACAATTGCGGCAAACCCTATAGCGCGGCGCTGCACGACGAAATCCCGGCGATTGCCGATGTGTTCCGCTTCTTCGCTGGCGCCAGCCGTTGCATGGGCGGTACGGCCGGTGGCGAATACCTGCCCGGCCACACCTCGATGATCCGCCGTGACCCGGTCGGCGTAATCGCCTCCATCGCGCCGTGGAACTACCCGCTGATGATGGTCGCCTGGAAAATCGCCCCGGCCCTGGCCGCCGGCAATACCGTAGTGCTCAAGCCCTCGGAACAAACGCCGCTGACCGCATTGCGTCTGGCGGAACTGGCCTCGGAGATTTTCCCGGCCGGTGTGCTCAACCTGGTCTTTGGCCGTGGCCCCAGTGTCGGCAGCCCGCTGGTGACTCACCCGAAAGTGCGCATGGTCTCCTTGACCGGCTCGATTGCCACCGGCGCGAACATCATTTCCAGCACCGCCGACAGCGTCAAACGCATGCACATGGAACTGGGTGGCAAAGCCCCGGTGATCATCTTCGACGACGCCGACATCGATGCCGCGGTGGAAGGCATTCGGACCTTCGGTTTCTACAACGCCGGGCAGGACTGCACCGCCGCCTGCCGCGTCTATGCCCAGGAAGGCATCTACGACAGGTTCGTCGAAAAGCTCGGCGCGGCCGTCAGCACCATCAAGTACGGCTTGCAGGATGACCCGCAAACCGAGCTGGGGCCGTTGATCACCGCTCAGCATCGCGACCGTGTGGCCGGGTTTGTCGAGCGTGCGCTGGCACAACCGCACATTCGCTTGATCACCGGCGGCAAGGCCGTGGAAGGCAACGGCTTCTTCTTCGAACCGACGGTGCTGGCCGACGCCCAACAGGACGACGAGATCGTCCGGCGCGAGGTGTTTGGGCCGGTGGTGTCAGTGACCCGATTCACAGACGAAGCGCAGGTGCTGGGCTGGGCCAACGCTTCGGACTACGGCCTGGCGTCTTCGGTCTGGACCGCCGACGTCGGCCGCGCCCACCGCCTCGCGGCGCGTTTGCAGTACGGCTGCACCTGGGTCAACACGCACTTCATGCTGGTCAGCGAAATGCCTCACGGTGGGCAGAAACTGTCCGGTTATGGCAAGGACATGTCCATGTACGGGCTGGAGGATTACACCACCGTGCGGCATGTGATGTTCAAGCACTAAAAGCATCGCGAGCAAGCTTCGCTCCTACAGGTCTGCGCAGCCCCGTAGGAGCGAGGCTTGCCCGCGATGGCGTCACCGCGAGTTCAAGGACGACTTCGCGATACGCACCACCAGGTTCCACACCAACGAAACCACAACAATAACCACCGAACCGGGTTGGGCCGTCATGGCCCCGCCACGGATTCGGACATCCGAAATCTGCCGATTTTCCGGAGAAATACCTTATGAGTGCATCACCCGAATTCTCTGCATTAGCCGCCGACAGCGATGCCGAGCAGCTACGCAAACTGGGCTACACCTCGAACTTCAATCGCAGCATGAGCCTGTGGGAAAACTTCGCCCTGGGCTTCACTTACCTGTCGCCGGTGGTAGGCGTCTACACCCTGTTCGGCCTGTGTCTGGCTGCCGGCGGGCCACCGATGTTCTGGGCCTACTTACTGGTCGGCTGCGGGCAATTGCTGGTGTGCCTGATCTTCGGTGAAGTGGTTTCACAGTTCCCGATTTCCGGTGGGGTTTACCCTTGGGCCCGCCGCCTGGTCGGCAAGCGCTGGGCGTGGATGGTCGGCTGGATCTACTCCATCGCCCTGTGCGTAACCATCGCCGCCGTTGCGGTCGGTGCCGGCCCCTATCTGGCGGCGATGATGGGCTTTGAACCAAGCAACAACACCAACATCATCATCGCTCTGGTGCTGACGTTGTTCGCCACTCTGGTCAACCTCAGCGGCACCAAAGTGCTGGCGCGTATCGCCATGTTCGGCTTCCTCTGCGAGCTGGTGGGCGCGGTGATCGTCGGGGTGTACCTGCTGGTATTCGAGCGTCATCAACCGCTCAGCGTGTTGTTCAACACCTTTGATATCCGCGTTGACGGCTCCTACCTGCCGGCCTTCCTCACCGCCTCGTTGGCAGGGATGTTTCTCTACTACGGCTTCGAGGCCTGCGGCGACGTGGCCGAAGAAACCCCGAACCCGAGCAAGCAGATCCCGGTGGCCATGCGCATGACCATCTACATCGGCGGCATCGCGGCGATGTTCGCTTGCCTGGCACTGATCCTCGCCGTGCCGGACATGCAAGCAGTGATCAATGGCTCCGACAAAGACCCGGTCACCACCATCCTCAGCAACGCCTTCGGTCCTGTTGGTTCGAAAGTAGTGATGGGTGTGGTGATGATTTCCTTCATCTCCTGCGTCATCAGCCTGCAAGCGGCGGCCAGTCGCCTGCTGTATTCCTACGCCCGGGACGAAATGGTCATCGGCAGCAGCCTGCTGAAACGGATTTCGCCGACCACTCAGGTTCCGGTTGCCGCATTGTTCGTATCCGGTATCCTGCCGGCGCTGATCATCGCTCTGGGCTTTTTCCTGCAAGACGCAGTGGCGACCATCGTCAGCTTCGCCGCCATCGGTATCTACCTGGCGTTCCAGATGATCGTTCTCGCCGCCCTCTACGCCCGTGCCCGCGGCTGGAGACCCAGCGGCAAATTCACTCTCGGGGCCTGGGGCCTGCCGGTGAACATCGGTGCGCTGGTCTACGGTGTCGGTGCAATCATCAACATGGCCTGGCCGCGTACGCCAGACGCTGCGTGGTACATCAACTACGCCATGGTGCTGAGCACCGCCATCGTTATCGGCCTGGGCCTGCTCTACATGTGGCTCGGCAAGCCGTACGACCACGGCACCGCCCCGGCCGGCGATGCCTGGAAAATCAGCCGGTAACTCCTTTCGCCCCGGTATCGTTTGGGTTGCCGGGGTGACTCAGATGCGCAATGGAGCCTATTTACCCATACAGCGATTGATGAAGCCTGGAGGGTAGTGGCGGAACGAATGACCACCCAAGCATTTGGCAACATATCGGTCACTCTCTTTCGACACAGCCCCGCTAAGGTTTGCTGACGACAGTGCACATAGCAACGGTTGACTGAAGTCTCGGCAAGGCCTACGGTGTTTACATCGTCTACAACGTATACACCTTTTCAGGAGAGCCAACATGGCCTCGCCCGTTTTGTCCTTTCGTGTCGAAGAGATC
The DNA here is from genome assembly GCF_059420325.1 of Pseudomonas sp. GW821-FHT04C07. Classification (NCBI taxonomy): domain Bacteria; kingdom Pseudomonadati; phylum Pseudomonadota; class Gammaproteobacteria; order Pseudomonadales; family Pseudomonadaceae; genus Pseudomonas; species Pseudomonas sp. GW821-FHT04C07. The sequence continues at coordinate 44,306 of NZ_JBWKTM010000005.1, read as the reverse complement.
CTTGCCCAGCAACTGGATCAGCTTGCAGCCGCGACCGATCGCGACCGCCAGTATCATCTCAAGCGTGCACTGGTTCGTTATGTGGAAGCCGAGTCCTGGCATCTACAAGCCATCAGCGAAGGCATAGCCGATGCCAACGCTGGCAAACTGACCGATCTGGACGCCGTAAAGGCTAAGTGGGCAAACCGTGCCGAAAGTCGTACTGACCGAAAAAGCGGAGAGTGATCTTGATGCTATCCATGAGTATTACCGCGACTTGATTGGCTTTTCTGCAGCCAACGATGTGATAACAAACATTCTGGAATTATTCGGTCAACTTGAACTGTTCCCCGGCTCAGGCAGACCTTCCGTGATGCCTGATCTGCGTGAACTCGCCATAACTGAGTATCCGTTTATTGCTCCTTATCGCCCGATGCACGGACAAATTCATGTATTGCGGGTTTTGCATCAGAGAACAGAGCGAATACAGGATTGGTAATGCTGGCTGAATTGAACAAAGGCCTGCTGCTCGATCCCTGCTCCGGGTAACTGCATCAGGCCACTCCGCATTCTGCAACGCCTGGTGGTTCATCTTCTGCAAGGACGTTAACGATGACCGCGAACCGCTGTCCGGCAGCGCCGCAACTGATTCAAAGGCCCGCCTGTGATCATGCTGATGGTGATCGTAACGTACGCCGTATAAGTGTGGTTGAGCACACGGTGGATGCGCTGCCATCCATATGGCCCGCTTGAATGCTTGCTGCGGTCTGTGACTATCATGGCCTTGCCCGCCTGGCGGCGGATTGCCTGATCATTTGTGCAGGCTTGCCCCTGAGCCCTCAGTGTTTTTTTCAATTCATTGCGAACGGCTGGCGCTCTTTGTTATCTGTTAAGCGTCCGTTGCGTTTGGCCCAAGACATGTCCGAACCTCAATTTCTGATTCATCACGCAGCCAGTAACGGCGCGGGATCATCCAAGACAGGTTTTATTTATGCACCGCAGGAATCTCCTGAAAGCCTCCATGGCCATCGCCGCCTATACCGGTCTGTCGGCCACTGGCCTGCTGGCCGCTCGCGCCTGGGCCGGCACCGCCGATGGCGAGGCTCAGACGTTCGACTTCGAAACGTTGAAGGCCCAAGCCAGGCAACTGGCAGGCAATCGTTACCTGGATGCCAAGCAGGTGTTGCCGCCGACCCTCGCCAACATGGCGCCGCAGCAATTCAACGCGATCCAGTACGACGCCAATCATTCGCTGTGGAATGAGCTGAATGGCCAACTGGACGTGCAGTTTTTCCATGTCGGCATGGGTTTCAAGCAACCGGTGCGCATGTACAGCGTCGACCCCAAGACCCGCCAGGCGCGGGAAGTGCACTTCCGGCCATCACTGTTCAACTACCGGAAGACCAGCGTCGACACCTCGCAGCTCAAGGGAGACCTGGGTTTCGCCGGGTTCAAGCTGTTCAAGGCCCCGGAGCTGGACAAGCACGATGTGCTGTCCTTCCTCGGCGCCAGCTATTTCCGTGCAGTGGATGCCAGTGGCCAATACGGTTTGTCTGCGCGTGGGCTGGCGATCGACACTTACGCCAAACGCAAAGAGGAGTTTCCTGACTTCACCAGGTTCTGGTTCGAAACACCAGACAAGGACAGTACCCGATTCGTGGTGTACGCCTTGCTCGACTCGCCCAGCGCAACCGGCGCTTATCGCTTCGATATCGATTGCCAGGCCAATCAGGTGGTGATGGCCGTCGACGCGCATGTCAATGCGCGCACCGCCATCGAGCAGTTGGGCATCGCGCCGATGACCAGCATGTTCAGCTGCGGCACCCATGAACGGCGCATGTGCGACACCATTCATCCGCAAATCCATGACTCCGACCGTCTGGCCATGTGGCGCGGTAACGGCGAATGGATCTGCCGGCCACTGAACAACCCGGCGACGCTGCAATTCAATGCCTTCGTCGATAAAGACCCGAAAGGTTTCGGTCTGGTCCAGACCGATCACGAGTTCGTCAGCTATCAGGACACCGTGGACTGGTACAGCCGCCGTCCGAGTCTATGGGTCGAGCCGACCACTGCCTGGGGTGAAGGCTCTATCGATCTGCTGGAAATCCCGACCACGGGCGAGACCCTCGATAATATCGTGGCCTTCTGGACACCCAAGCAGCCCGTCGCAGCAGGCGACTCGCTGAACTACGGCTACAAACTCTACTGGAGCGCTCTGCCACCCGTCAGCACACCGCTGGCGCAGGTCAATGCGACGCGCTCGGGCATGGGTGGCTTCATCGAGGGATGGGCACCGGGCGAGCATTATCCTGAGGTCTGGGCGCGGCGTTTTGCTGTCGACTTTACTGGCGGCGGTCTGGATCGCCTGCCCGAAGGAACTGCCATCGAGCCGATCGTCACGGCGTCGAACGGCCAGGTGAAAGACTTCAACGTCCTGCAGTTGCCGGACATCAAAGGCTATCGAGTGACTTTCGACTGGTACCCCACCGACGATAGCGTAGCTGCGGTGGAGTTGCGGCTGTTCATTCGTACCCATGACCGGACGTTGAGCGAGACCTGGCTGTATCAGTATTTCCCGCCAGCACCGGATAAGCGCAAATACACCTGACAGGGTCAGCCTTGAGATCGTCGGTGCCTGGACTGACCTCATCGCGAGCAAGCTCGGCTCCCACAAGGATGACGCGGTACCTGTAGGAGCCGAGCTTGCTCGCGATGACGGCAGCAAGCCCCATAAAACGTTCAGCTGGATAAGCAAAAGCTCCAGTCTCGCGACCGGGGCTTTGGCTTTTTACAAATGCGTTTATTCACGCAAATCCGACTCATGAATCGGCTGATCGCGGTGAGTCGCCCGTTGGTATTGCGCCGGCCAGATGGCTTTGTGTCCGCCCAGGTCGTCATCGGCATGCAGCGGCCAGTAAGGATCGCGTAGCAGCTCCCGAGCCAGCAGGATGATGTCAGCCTGACAGGTACGCAGAATGTGCTCGGCCTGAGCGGGCTCGGTGATCAAACCGACAGTCCCGGTGGCGATACCCGACTCCTTGCGCACACGCTCGGCAAAGCGCGTCTGGTAACCCGGCCCGGTTGGAATCTCCGCGTTGGCCGCGGTGCCGCCCGAGGACACATCAATCAGGTCTACACCCAAGGCTTTCAGACGTCGCGCCAGCTCCACGGTTTCATCCGGGTTCCAGCCATCTTCGACCCAATCGGTGGCCGACACCCGCACAAACAGTGGCAACTCTTCAGGCCAGACCGTGCGCACCGCTTCGGTCACTTGCAGCACCAGACGAATGCGGTTTTCGAAAGAGCCACCGTATTGATCGCTTCGCTGGTTGCTCAAGGGCGACAGAAACTGGTGCAGCAGGTAACCGTGTGCAGCATGCACTTCGACTACTTTGAATCCGGCGACCAAGGCGCGTTTGGCGGCATCGACGAAGGCCTGGATGACGTCGGCGATCTGTCCTTCATTCAGTTGTATCGGTGCGCTGTGTTCGGGGTCAAAGGCAATCGGCGATGGGCCGACCGGAGTCCAGCCGCCGTCGGCCGGTTTCACGCTGCCATGCTTGCCCAGCCATGGCCGATGGGTGCTGGCCTTGCGCCCGGCGTGGGCCAGCTGGATACCGGCGACAGCGCCCTGGGCGGTGATAAAACGAGTGATGCGTTGCAAGGGTTCGATCTGTTCATCGTTCCACAGACCAAGGTCTTGAGCGGTGATGCGCCCGTTGGCAGCCACCGCCGTGGCCTCGGTAAAGACCAGACCGGCACCGCCCACGGCACGACTGCCGAGATGAACAAGATGCCAGTCATTGGCCAGCCCATCGACGCAGGAGTATTGGCACATTGGCGAGACCGCGATGCGGTTGAGCAGCGTCAATTGACGAAGGGTATAGGGTTCAAGCAGCAGACTCATGGGGCACCTCTCAATCAGTGGTCAGGCTCCAGGGTTCTGTTTGAAAAGTCGACGAGTGACAAGAAGGATGCAGCACCCGCCCCCGCGGGCAAAAAATGAGAAGACGTCACAAGGCACAATCAGACAGTGTTTAGAGCCTAGTCGACAACCGAGAATGAGGGAGGGTTCAGAAAACTAAAGAACCCGATTTTGATCGTTCCCACGCTCCGCGTGGGAATGCCTCAATGGACGCTCTGCGTCCGCCTCTGTGACGCGGAGCGTCACGGGCTGCATTCCCACGCCGGAGCGTGGGAACGATCTGCGATCTGACTACCGCGGTTCGATGTGGGCAATCATCAACTGCACGGTTTCCTGCCCGCGGAACTCGTTGAGGTCAAGCTTGTAGGCCAGCTCGACCCAACGAATGGTCGGGTTCGGCCAGATCTCGCGATCGATGCCAAATGCAATACCATCGAGTTTCAGCGAGCCGCATTCACTTTTGAGCACCACTTTGAGATGCCGCTCACCGACGATGCGCTGCTCGACCAACTGAAACACGCCATGGAACAACGGTTCAGTAAAGTGCTGGCCCCAAGGACCGGCGTGGCGCAAGGCGCGGGCGAGTTCCAGATGGAACTCCTCGACTGCCAGCGTACCGTCAGACAGCAGCCGCCCGGTCAAATCGTCCTCACGCAGTTGCCGACGAACCTCGGTGTCGAACGCCTCGGCAAACGCCGGGAAGTTCTGCTCCGGCAGCGACAGCCCCGCCGCCATGGCGTGGCCACCGAACTTGCTGATCAACTCAGGATGTTTCGCCGCCACTGCATCCAATGCGTCGCGGATATGAAACCCCGGCACCGAACGCGCCGAGCCTTTGAGCATGCCTTCACCCGCATCGGCAAAGGCGATGGTCGGGCGGTGGTAGCGCTCTTTCATACGCGAAGCGAGGATACCGATGACGCCTTGGTGCCAATCGGCTTCGAACAGACACAAGCCGAACGGCATCGACTCCAGCGGCAAGTCCTTGAGTTGAGCCAGGGCTTCGCGCTGCATGCCTTGCTCGATGGATTTGCGATCCTGGTTCAGCTCATCGAGCTGGGTCGCCATTTCCCGCGCTGAAGCGTTGTCTTCGCTGAGCAGGCATTCGATGCCCAGGCTCATGTCATCCAGTCGCCCTGCCGCATTCAGACGCGGGCCGATAATGAACCCAAGGTCGGTGGACGTAATTCGCGAATGGTCGCGCTTGGCGACTTCAAGGATTGCCTTGAGTCCCGGCCGTGCACGCCCGGCGCGAATCCGCTCAAGCCCTTGATGCACCAGAATGCGGTTATTGGCGTCCAGCGGCACCACGTCGGCCACACTGCCCAGCGCCACCAGATCCAGCAACTCACCGATGTTCGGCTGCGGTCTACTCTCGTACCAACCCAGGCTGCGTAGACGAGCGCGCAGCGCCATCAGTACATAAAAAATCACCCCGACGCCGGCCAGCGCTTTGCTCGGGAACTCGCAACCCGGTTGATTCGGATTGACGATGGCGTCCGCGGCAGGCAACTCGTGCCCCGGCAAGTGGTGATCGGTGACCAACACGGTCAGCCCCGCCGCTTTCGCCGCCGCCACGCCTTCGACGCTGGAGATACCGTTGTCCACGGTAATCAGCAATTGTGGTTCGCGCTGCAAGGCCACCGCGACAATTTCCGGGGTCAGTCCGTAGCCGTATTCGAAGCGATTGGGCACCAGATAATCGACGTGGGCGGCGCCCAGCAGGCGCAATCCGAGCATGCCGACCGTGCTGGCGGTCGCGCCATCAGCATCGAAGTCACCGACGATGAGGATGCGCTGGCGCTGCTCCAGTGCCACCACCAGCAAATCCACCGCCACCTCAATGCCCTTGAGCTGCTGATAGGGAATCAAACGCGCCAGGCTCTTGTCCAGTTCAGCCTCGGACTGCACACCACGCGCCGCGTAGAGACGCGTCAGCAGCGGCGGCAGGTCACCGAGAAACGGCAGGGTAGCGGGCAGCAGGCGGGGTTCGATACGCATGGGGCGAGGGGTGCTTCTCTTCAAGAAAAGGGATGAAACAGAATGATGCAGACGAGCGGCGAAGAATCAGCCGCGCTCGCCCGTCAGCCACTGCAGCTGGACTTCGTGCTGGCCGCGATCATCGGTCACGAAAATCGTGCCTTCGCTGATCATCACGTCCCACTTGATAGCGCGCGGCATGTCCTTGGCCAGCACTTCCAGAATCTCTTGCGGCACGGCGGCGATGTTGACGTTTTTCAGGTTTTTCACGGCTGGGACCACTTTGGTTTCCCAGACACGCAGGCTGCCATAGGCCAGCAAACTGGTGCGTTCAGTACGACGCGAGCACCAGGTCAGGCGATCGGCATCCGGCTGGCCGACTTCGATCCAGTGCAGGACACGGTCATCCAGACTTTTTTCCCACAAGGCAGGTTCGTCTACTTCTGACAGACCACGGCCAAAGGACAGCTGCTCGTTGTACCAGAAGGCATAGGCCAACAGGCGCACGGTCATCCGCTCTTCAGTCTCCGAAGGATGACGGGCGATGGTCTGTTTGACGCTTTCATACACCCCACGATCGAGGTCAGTAAGGTTCAGTTCAAATTTGTAGGTCGTGGACGGCTGGGCCATGAACGCGCTTCTTGATACGAGGAAAGGCGGCAAGTCTAACCGATGCGAAGGCTAATCAACGACTCCCGCGACTCATCATCCTTTAGCCAGATGGCCGGGCTATGTTAAAACGCTCTCTCCGCTCAGCCGTTTGCCCTACAGGATTTCCCATGCCGCTCACCGCCAAACCTCTTGCCGGGGTAAAAGTCATCGAACTCGGCACCTTGATCGCCGGCCCTTTCGCCTCACGCATCTGCGGCGAATTCGGCGCCGACGTGATCAAGGTCGAATCCCCGGATGGCGGTGACCCGTTGCGCAAATGGCGCAAGCTCTATGAAGGCACGTCGCTGTGGTGGTTCGTCCAGGCGCGCAACAAGAAATCCCTGACTTTGAACCTGAAACACCCGGACGGTCTGGCGATTCTCAAACAGTTGCTCAGTGAAGCGGACATCCTGATCGAAAATTTCCGCCCAGGCGTGCTGGAAAAACTCGGCCTCGGCTGGGAGGTTTTGCACGCATTGAACCCGAAACTGGTGATGGTGCGCCTGTCCGGCTTCGGTCAGACCGGGCCGATGAAGGATCAGCCCGGCTTCGGTGCGGTCGGCGAGTCCATGGGCGGCCTGCGCTACATCACCGGCTTCGAGGACCGGCCACCCGTGCGCACCGGCATTTCCATCGGTGATTCGATCGCCGCGCTCTGGGGCGTGATTGGCGGGCTCATGGCGCTACGTCACCGCGAGGTTAATGGTGGTCAGGGGCAAGTGGTGGACGTTGCGCTGTATGAGGCGATCTTCGCCATGATGGAAAGCATGGTCCCGGAGTTCGACGTCTTCGGGTTTATCCGTGAGCGCACCGGCAACATCATGCCAGGCATCACGCCCTCCTCCATCCACACCAGCGCCGACGGGAAACATGTGCAAATCGGCGCTAACGGCGATGCGATCTTCAAACGTTTCATGCAGGCGATCGGTCGCGAGGATCTGGCTGACGATCCGTCCCTGAGCAGCAACGATGGTCGCGACAGCCGCCGCGATGAAATATACGGCGTGATTGATCGCTGGGTCAGCTCACTGCCGCTGGACGCGGTGATCGAGCGATTGAACCTTGCCGAAGTACCGGCCAGCCGGATTTTCAGCGCCGAAGACATGTTCAGTGATCCGCAGTTTCTGGCCCGGGAAATGTTCCTGCAGGCCAAGCTACCCGATGGCAAGGCCTTCAAGATGCCGGGGATAGTGCCAAAACTTTCGGACACACCGGGCACATCCGAATGGGTCGGGCCAGCGCTCGGTGAACATAACGTGCAAGTGCTGAACGACCTTGGCTACGACGCCGTGCAGATCAACCGGCTACGTGAAGTCGGGGCTATCTAAGCTGAAACCACTGTCTTTGGCTCGCCGGAGGCCGACGCTGGCAAGCAGCGCAATGCTTCGTCGCGCCTGGTGGCGAACGCTTCGCATGCTGGGGATTTTGCCGATGCTGGTGTGGCTATTGGCCGCACCAAGGGCGGCTCAAGCCAAGGAGACGCTGATCTGGCTGCTGCGCGACCTGCCACCGTTGACGATTCTCGAAGCACCAGAAAAAGGTCAAGGCGCCATCGATCGGCTGATGCCGCTGTTGATCGCCAGCATGCCGCAATACCAGCACAACATCATGCGGGTCAACCGCGCGCGCGGCATGCAAATGCTCCATGAACCCTCATTTACCTGCGATCCTTCATTGCTCTGGAGCAAAGAGCGCACGCAGTGGATCGAGTTTTCGATTCCCGCCTTGAGGATCCTGAGTAACGGTCTGGCAGTGCGCCATCAAGACCGCGCCACCCTGGAGCCGTTCATCGTCGGCGGCAAGGTCGATCTGACGGCACTTCTGGCCAGCAGCCAGAAGCTCGGAGTGGTTGCCGAACGCAGCTATGGCCAACGGATCGATGCTCAACTGCAACACGCTCCGGTCGACACATTGGCTGCGCACTATGGCAATGACGCGCTGGGTAGCTTGTTGCAAATGCAGCGCCTGGGACGCTTGACCGCGTTATTGGGCTACTGGCCGGAAATCCGGTACCAGGCACAACGGCAAGGCATATCGCCCGCTGAGCTGGAGTTCTACCCGATCAAGGATACGGAAAAGTACCAGTCGATCCATGTCGGTTGCTCGAATACGGCAGAGGGCCGTCAGGCCATTGCCAGCATCAACAAAGCCTTGCGCGACCTGCGTCAGAACACACTGATCGATTTTTATACCGCTTGGCTTGATCCAGAGATGCGCCGCGATTACCTGGAGGACGCCAGGGCATTTTTTCAGCGCCCTCAAGAGCAATGACAAACGCCAGGCAAAAGAAACCCCGAGAAGTGGGGAAACGACTCGGGGTTAAACGTGGCCTACAAAGACCCGTACAACAAGCTGCAAGCACCGGAGCACAATGCTTGGTCCCGTTGTACAAAGTCTGACTTACCAGACGGTATTAAGGTTCAAAAATAAATAGAATCAATTTCTGCTGGCAAAAGCCTTGTCCTGCGCGGCATTACGCAAAGCAGCGATGACGCTGGGCTCAAGACGCCCCTCGGCAATCAGCACATCACGGTGCAGGCCGTCGACTACGTCTGTCAGCAAACGTTTATCGGTCAACTGAGCCTGATTGAACGCCCGCTCGACCACGATGGACCCGGCCGCATTCTTCAACGTCACCAGGCATACGCCACCGGCACCCGAGGGGCCCAGTGCGACCTGATACGGGCTCAAAGCCTCACCCAGCAATAGGCTGATACTTTCCATCTCGATCACCACTCAATAGTTCGAAAACAAAGTGCCTAAGGACCTGTCCACTGCAAACGACCACCAGCCCGAGAAGAAAGCCCTTCACGTCAACGAAGAGCGAACCTCGTCAACCTGAGTACATGGAGCATGCATGGAAAAGATGACAGAGAAAAAACAGCCACGTCGAATCGTCAACCTTCCGGTGATTCTGGTGCGGCACAAATAAAAAACCCGTCATGAGACGGGCTTCAATATGTGACGGGTCCAGTCAATCAAAGTGGCTTGCCGCGGTTACCATGTTGACTGACAAAGGCCTGCACGGCTTTCAAGTCATTTGCCAAAACGGTGCAGCGTTCATCCCGTTCAAACAAATCAGAAAGATGAGCGGGCAGTTCAAGCGCTTTTCCTACACCAGCTTTCTCCACGGCTTCAGGGAACTTGACCGGGTGGGCCGTCCCCAGAATCACCATCGGTATATCCAGGCTGCGGCGGCACTCACGCGCGGCCTTGACGCCGATGGCGGTATGCGGATCCAGCAACTCGCCACATTGTGCGAAGACTTCGGCAATGGTTTCGCAGGTTTGCTCATCGTCGACCGCCAGCGAATCGAACAGCTTGCGTGTTTCAGTCCAGCGATCCTCGTCGACGCTGAAACCGCCACCCTGCTTGAAGGTCTCCATCAGGCCGGCCAGCGCCGCACCATTGCGACCGTGCATATCGAACAACAGACGTTCGAAGTTCGAGGAGACCATGATGTCCATCGACGGCGACAGGGTCGCGTGCAGGGTTTCCTTGACGTACTGATTGCCGCTCATGAAGCGGTGCAGGATGTCGTTGCGGTTGGTAGCGACAATCAATTGATTGATCGGCAGACCCATGTTACGCGCCAGGTAGCCAGCGAAGATATCGCCGAAGTTGCCGGTTGGCACCGAGAACGATACCGAACGGGCCGGGCCGCCCAGCTGCAGGGCTGCATGGAAGTAGTAAACGATCTGGGCCATGATCCGCGCCCAGTTGATCGAGTTCACCGCCACCAGGCGAGTGCCCTTGAGGAAGCTCTGGTCGGCGAAGCTGGCCTTGACCATTTCCTGGCAATCGTCGAAGTTACCTTCAACGGCGATGTTGTGAATGTTCTCGCCGAAGATGGTCGTCATCTGCCGACGCTGAACTTCAGAAACGCGGTTGTGCGGATGCAGAATGAAGATGTCGACGTTGTCGCAACGACGGCACCCTTCGATGGCGGCAGAACCGGTATCACCCGAGGTGGCACCGAGGATCACCACGCGCTCGCCACGCTTCTCCAGCACGTAATCGAGCAAGCGACCGAGCAGTTGCAGAGCAAAATCCTTGAACGCCAGCGTCGGGCCGTGGAACAGCTCGAGCACCCATTCGTTACCGTTGAGCTGACGCAACGGCGCAACAGCGCCGTGGGAGAACGCACCGTAGGTTTCTTCAAGGATGTTCTTGAAGTCCACATCCGGAATGCTACCGCTGACAAACGGGCGCATCACCCGGAATGCCAGCTCGTGGTATGGCAGGCCGGCCCAGGAGGCAATTTCTTCCTGAGTGAAGCGTGGCAGGTTTTCTGGCACGTACAGGCCGCCATCGCTGGCCAGACCGGTCAGCAGGACATCTTCGAAATTCAGGGCCGGTGCCTGGCCGCGGGTACTGATATAACGCATGACTGGCTCCTCTAAAAAGAGTTCTCAAACGAGGGCTTGGCAAACAGCCCTCGGAACAATAACGGCTTAGTTCAAGTGCTCGACCCGGATCCGCACGACAGGACCGACCACATCCTGCAACGCTTCCAGAGCGGTGATCGCATCGTTCATGTGCTGCTCCAGCACACGGTGGGTCAGCAGGATCATTGGTACCAGACCGTCGTGCTCTTCAACTTCTTTTTGCATGATCGATTCGATGTTGATGCCACGCTCCGACAGGATGCTCGCAACCTGGGCCAGCACGCCCGGGTGGTCCTTGGCCTGGATACGCAGGTAGTAGGCACTTTCGCAGGCTTCGATCGGCAGGATCGGATGGGCCGACAGCGAGTCCGGCTGGAAGGCCAGGTGCGGTACGCGGTTTTCCGGGTCCGAGGTCATGGCGCGAACCACGTCCACCAGATCCGCGATCACCGACGAAGCCGTTGGCTCCATGCCAGCACCGGCACCATAGAACAGCGTTGAACCCGCAGCGTCGCCGTTGACCATGACGGCGTTCATCACGCCATTGACGTTGGCGATCAGACGATCAGCCGGGATCAGCGTCGGGTGTACGCGCAGCTCGATGCCGCTTGGCGTGCTGCGTGCCACACCCAGGTGCTTGATGCGATAGCCCAGCGCTTCGGCGTAGTTCACGTCAGCGGTGGTCAGCCTGGTGATGCCTTCTGTGTAGGCCTTGTCGAATTGCAGCGGGATACCGAAGGCGATGGACGCCAGAATCGTCAGCTTGTGCGCCGCATCGATACCTTCAACGTCGAAGGTCGGATCAGCTTCCGCGTAGCCCAGGGCCTGCGCCTCGACCAGCACGTCTTCGAAGGTCCGGCCTTTTTCACGCATTTCGGTGAGGATGAAGTTACCGGTGCCGTTGATGATCCCGGCGACCCAGTTGATGCGGTTCGCCGACAGGCCTTCACGGATCGCCTTGATTACCGGGATGCCACCGGCCACGGCAGCTTCGAAGGCGACGATTACGCCCTTCTCACGAGCCTTGGCGAAGATTTCATTGCCGTGAACGGCAATCAGTGCCTTGTTCGCGGTGACCACGTGCTTGCCGTTCTCGATGGCCTTGAGTACCAGCTCACGGGCCACGGTATAACCACCAATCAGCTCGATGACAATATCGATTTCAGGGTTGGTCGCGACAGCGAAGACATCGTTAGTAATGGGGGTACCGGTAATCTCACACTGAGGGTTAGGCGTACGCATGGCAATTTGAGCCACTTCGATTCCACGCCCGGCACGGCGGGCAATCTCCTCGGCGTTACGCTGAAGTACGTTGAAGGTGCCGCCACCGACGGTACCTAACCCACAGATGCCTACTTTGACCGGATTCACTCTGAACTCCCCATAAAACGGCCGACTCAAGGTCGGCCGTGGAAAACAGCCGCAAGCACGCGGCTCTCTATTTAACGGAACGACGACTGCTGTCGCCGAACCATGATCGCCAAAGGCTTACCGTGACGACGCAGGATTATTTCGCGCCCAACGCCAGTTTGGCGACTTGTGGCGCAGGCTGATAGCCTGGAATCACTTGGCCGTCGGCCAAAACGATGGCCGGTGTACCGTTCACACCGATAGACTGACCGAGAGCGAACTGCCTGGAAACCGGGTTGGCGCACTTGGCAGCCTTGATTTCCTTGCCATCGACCATACTGTCCATGGCCGCTTTCTTGTCTTTCGAGCACCAGACCGCTTGCAGCTGCTCGTCACCCGGCGAGCCCAGACCCTGACGCGGGAAAGCAACATAGCGCACTTCGATGCCCATTTTGTTCAGCTCAGGCACTTCGGCGTGCAGCTTGTGGCAGTACGGGCACGTGGTGTCGGTGAATACAGTAATGTGCGTTTTGGTTTCGCCGATGGCCGGATAAACCACAGTTTCTGCGACGGGGATGCCGTTGATCAACCTGGAAATGCCCAAACGTTCGGCTTTTTCAGTCAGGTTTACCGGTTTGCCATCCTTGAGCTGGAACAGATAACCCTGCATGACGAACTGGCCATCAGCACTGGCGTACAGCACACGGCTGCCCTTGAGTTTGATTTCGTACAGACCGGCCAACGGGCTGGCAGTGATGGTCTCGACGGGCACTTCGAGATGCAGGCTTTCGAGGCTCTTGCGAATCGCTTGCTCGGCGGCGTCATCGGCCACAGCAAAGGTGCTGACCAACGCAATGGCTGCAGCGGCAATAATCTGGGTCACACGCATGGGAACTCCTGAAGGCGGACAAATGGAACGGGTACAACGCCGGTACTGAAACATCGGGTTTTAGCCGCCCACTGTGCAAACCGACAAAGCCTACCACAGTTGGCCTGCGGGGCCGACTGCCGCTCAGACAACACATCAAAATCGCCCCTTGCAGGAGCAGCCAGTCGACGCTCGATTGCTCGCGATTAACGCAAGGACGACGCGCTCACTCAGACAACACGCGTTATCGTTCGCGACCATCGCGAGCAAGCTCGCGCCTACACAGAGCCGGCAATCATCCTCGAGGGTGGTGTTTGGCGTGCAGGTCTTGCAACCGGGCTCGCGCCACATGAGTGTAGATCTGCGTGGTCGACAGGTCGCTGTGACCGAGCAGCATCTGCACCACCCGCAGATCGGCGCCATGGTTGAGCAAGTGGGTGGCAAAGGCATGGCGCAAGGTGTGGGGGGACAGGGATTTTCCGATCCCGGCGACTTTTGCCTGGTGCTTGATCCGGTGCCAGAACGTTTGTCGGGTCATCTGTTCACCTCTCAGGCTGGGGAACAACACGTCGCTAGGTCGCCCGCCCAGCAGCTCGCCACGAGCGTCGCGCATGTAGCGCTCGACCCAGACAATCGCCTCCTCGCCCATCGGCACTAGCCGCTCCTTGCTGCCTTTGCCCATCACCCGCAGCACGCCCTGGCGCAGATTGACTTGCTCCAGGGTCAGGCTGATCAGCTCGGTCACGCGCAAACCACAGGCATACAGCACTTCGAGCATGGCGCGATCACGCTGACCGATAGCCTCACTCAGGTCCGGTGCCGTCAGCAGCGCCTCAACGTCGGCTTCTGACAGGGATTTGGGCAATGGCCTGCCCAGCTGCGGCATATCAATTTGCAACGTCGGGTCGACCGCAATCAATTTTTCCCGCAGCAGGTAACGATAAAAGCCACGTACACCCGAGAGAAAACGCGCTGTGGAACGTGGTTTATAGGCCTGCTCCAGACGCCAGGCCAGATGATCGAGAATCAGCTCGCGACCGGCGTTGACCAGCTCCAGGCTTTGCTCGCGCAGCCAGCCGTTGAACAGTGCCAAGTCACTGCGATAGGCGTCACGGGTATTTTCGGCAAGACCCTTTTCCAACCATAGGGCATCGAGAAACTGGTCTATCAGGGGATGATCGATGGCAGGCATGAGCACTCAGGATTCGCAAGCTCAAGGCCGCGTATAAATAAATAGCGAACAGTGGTGATGATCACTAGTCTTTCATAGCACGCCATTTCAAGGAACAGGGCAACAGCGAGTCCACAGTTTTAGCCGATCTCCAGTGGGATCGGGGGCAAAAAACAGGCAACAAAAAAGCAGCCCGCAGGCTGCTTTTTTCGCATCGGAGAAGCTGGACTTAAACCAGTTTTTCCTTGATGCGAGCTGCTTTACCGGACAGGTCGCGCAGGTAGTACAGCTTGGCTTTACGTACGTCACCGCGACGTTTAACGGCCATGCTGTCGATTTGCGGGCTGTAGGTCTGGAAAGTACGCTCTACGCCAACACCGTTGGAGATTTTACGAACAGTGAAAGCACTGTTCACACCACGGTTACGCTTGGCGATTACAACGCCTTCGAACGCTTGCAGACGCGAACGGTCGCCTTCCTTCACTTTCACCTGAACGACAATGGTGTCGCCCGGGGCAAAGGTAGGGATCTCTTTGGTCATCTGCTCTGCTTCGAGTGCAAGGATGATTTTGTTAGTCATGCTGTGCTCCTAAGGTAAATCGTCGGATCTACCATCGATACGTTGTTAACTATCGTCCCGCTCGCGGATGTATTCCTCGAGCAGCTTCTTCTCTTCTCCAGAAAGCGAGCGGCTTTCCAGAAGATCGGCGCGTCGTTCAAAGGTCCTGCCAAGGGACTGCTGTAAACGCCATCGCCGGATATGTGCGTGGTTGCCACTTAGCAACACGTCGGGAACACGCTGATCCACATACACCTCCGGTCGGGTGTAATGCGGGCAATCCAGCAAACCATCCGTAAAGGAATCTTCCTCGGCGGAGTCCGCATGCCCTAAAGCTCCGGGCAGCAGTCGTGTAACCGCATCTATCAGGACCATCGCCGGCAGCTCGCCACCGGAAAGTACATAGTCGCCAATCGACCACTCTTCATCGACATGAGCTTCAATAAACCGCTCGTCAATGCCTTCATAGCGGCCGGCAATCAGGATTAATGCTTCCTCATTCGCCAACTCGCGTACCGCCGACTGAGTCAATCGACGGCCTTGGGGCGACAGGTAAATTACCTTCGCCGCCTCCCCGGCTGCCTGCCTGGCCTGAACCAGAGCATCTTCCAGGGGCTTGATCTTCATCACCATGCCCGGACCACCGCCAAATGGGCGATCATCCACAGTGTGATGTCGATCCGTTGTGTAGTCTCGCGGATTCCAACAGGTCAGCTGCAAGAGCCCCTGTTTCACCGCGCGGCTGGTAATGCCGTAGTCGCTGATGGCGGAAAACATCTCGGGAAACAAACTGATCACTTCTACGCGCAAATTAGCCACGTTTAGAAGTCCGCGTCCCATTCCACCTTCATCTCGCCCGCTGCCAGGTCGACGGCCAACACGCATTGCCCGGTATACGGCAATAGGCGTTCGCGATCATCCAGGCTGCCAGCGCAAGGCTTGACCACCATTACATCATTGGCGCCGGTTTCCAGAAGATGATCGATTTTCCCGAACAATTGCCCGTGAGTGTCGATAACCTTCAGACCTTCCAGCTGGTACCAGTAGTACTCGCCGTCGGTCAGTTCAGGGAACAGGTTGCGCGGCACGCAGATCTCGTAACCGGCCAGAAGACGAGCTTCTTCACGATCATCAAGATCCTTGAGCTTTGCGACCAGGAACTTGTCGTTCCCGCGTCCGCTGACCAGCTCAACCTGTTTCACATTGCCTTCGCGCCGCAGCGTCCAGGTTTTGTAGTCCAACAGGTTTTTAATCGGATCAGTAAAGGAATACACCTTCACTTCGCCGCGAACGCCGTGAACAGAATAAATCTTGCCGATAACGATCAAATCATCAGCGATTGCTGGCGTCGCGTTCATATTGCTCAGGCCGCAGCCTTAGCAGCATCCTTGAGCAACTGAGCAACACGCTCAGAAGGTTGTGCACCAACGCTCAGCCAGTAGGCTACGCGCTCTTGGTTCACGGACAGGCGGACTTCTTGACCACGAGCGATCGGGTTGAAGAAACCAACTTGTTCTTTGTGCGAACCGTCGCGTGGGTTGCGGCTGTCGGTCACGGTCAAGTGGTAAAACGGGCGCTTTTTGGAGCCGCCAAGGGCAAGACGGATTGTTAGCATGTGAACATCGTTCCTGTAGTCGGTGCTGCAAATCTAAATGCACAGCGGGCATAGGTGCCCGAAAGGCCGCATATTCTAAGGAATATCCGGACTTTTGCAAATGTCTTTTTCCGGCGCCTATCGGCATGCCATCAAGATTTGCTATAGAGCCGTCGCGAACGACGGCGGGTCAGCTCCCGCCAAGTGCGGGTTTGCTGGAGATCCCACGTCCGTGTGGGGTAGCGCCGACATAACTGCCGGCGCGAAAACTTTACATTTTCGGCATACCGCCGCCGGGCAACATTCCGCCCATGCCGCGCATCATTTTCGCCATTCCGCCTTTGGCGGAGAATTTTTTCATCATCTTCTGCATCTGCTTGTGCTGCTTGATCAAGCGACCGATGTCCTGCACCTGGGTACCGGAACCCATGGCGATCCGACGTTTGCGCGAACCACTGATCAGCTCAGGGTCACGGCGCTCGGCCGGGGTCATGGAGTTGATGATGGCTTCCATTTGCTTGAACTGCTTCTCTGCTGCGCCCTGGGCATTGCCCATTTGCGCCAGATTCACACCACCGATATTTGGCAGTTTGTCCATGAGACCGCCGAGGCCGCCCATGTTCTTCATCTGTTGCAGTTGATCGCGGAAGTCTTCGAGATCGAAACCTTTACCTTTCTTGAGCTTTTTCGCCAGTTTTTCGGCTTTGTCTTTATCAAGGGTCTGCTCGGCCTGCTCGATAAGGCTGAGCACGTCGCCCATGCCGAGGATCCGCGAAGCGATCCGCTCAGGGTGGAACGGATCGAGCGCATCGCTCTTCTCGCCCATACCGATGAACTTGATCGGCTTGCCGGTAATCGCACGCACAGACAGCGCAGCACCGCCACGGGCGTCACCGTCGACCTTGGTCAGAATCACACCGGTCAGCGGCAGCGCATCACCAAAGGCCTTGGCGGTGTTGGCGGCGTCCTGACCGGTCATGGCGTCGACCACGAACAGTGTTTCTACAGGTTTGATCGCCGCATGCAGGGCCTGTATCTCGCCCATCATCTCGGCGTCGATGTGCAGACGACCGGCGGTATCGACGATCACCACATCGATGAATTTGAGTCGGGCTTCTTTAATAGCCGCCTCAGCGATCGCCACCGGCTTCTGGCTGAGATCAGACGGGAAGAAGGTTACGCCGACTTCACCGGCGAGCATTTCCAGCTGTTTGATCGCCGCCGGACGGTAGACGTCCGCCGAAACCACCATGACGCTTTTCTTTTTGCGCTCTTTAAGGAAGCGCGCAAGTTTACCGGCGGTGGTGGTTTTACCCGCACCTTGCAGACCGGCCATCAGCACCACGGCCGGCGGCACAGCACTCAGGTTCAGGTCTTCGTTGGCGGCGCCCATCAGGCTTTCGAGTTCGGCCTGAACGATCTTCACGAAGGCCTGGCCCGGCGTCAGACTGCGCGACACCTCTGTGCCGACAGCGCGCTCCTTGACCGCATGGACGAAGTCTTTGACCACCGGCAAGGCGACGTCGGCTTCGAGCAACGCCATGCGCACTTCTCGCAGGGTGTCTTTGATATTGTCTTCGGACAGCTTGGCCTTGCCGGTGACATGGCGCAGCGTCTGCGAGAGACGGTCGGTTAGGTTTTCAAACATGCGCGATCCTTTCAGGCCCTATTGTAGACCGAGGTAATGGCGGCCCAGCCCGTGAAAAACGAACGCTCGGCGAGCCTGCGGCGTGGGCAGGTCGCGGATTATAGCGAAGACTGGGCCCGGCGCACACCTCGCCGTCTGGTTGCGTGGTCTTTCGTGATATGTGGGTTCTATGCCAAACTCAGTTCCTTTCGGGCTTGCCTAACAGGATTTATGCTCCCCTTGTCACCCAGCTTGCTAACCACCCTCGCCGCCGCCTGCCTATACGCCGCTGCGACTATCTATCAAGGCACCCGGCTGGCCAACGGCGCCAAGGCAAACAAACGCCTGCTGGTCACGCTCGGCATCCTCGCGGTGCTGGCTCACAGCGCCAGCCTCTTCACCCATCTGATGACGCCGGGCGGCCTGGGCCTGGACTTCTTCAGCGCCGCCAGCCTGATCGCCGCAGCGGTAATTGCCCTGACCCTGCTGGCTTGCTCGCGGATCCCGGTGGAAAACCTTCTTTTATTACTATTCCCGTTAGGAATGGCGACGGTGTTACTGGCGCAGTTCGCACCTTCGGGCACCGTGCAGGTAATCGATGAAGAGCCAGGAATCCTTGCACATATTCTGTTGTCGATCCTGGCCTATGGCATGTTCACCATCGCGGTGTTCCAGGCCTTGCTGCTGCTGGTGCAGGATCATCAGCTCAAGCACAAACACCCCTCCGGCCTGATCAAGAATTTCCCGCCACTGCAAACCATGGAAAGCTTTCTGTTCAGTTTCCTCTGGGCTGGCTGGACGCTGCTGTCGCTGTCGCTGATCTCCGGATGGCTGTTTGTCGAGAACCTGTTCGCCCAACACCTGGTGCACAAGACCCTGCTGGCGTGCCTGGCCTGGATCGTCTTCAGTGTGCTGCTGTGGGGCCGTAACCGCCTCGGCTGGCGCGGACACAAGGCCATTCGCTGGACCCTTGCCGGTTTCTGCCTGCTGATGCTGGCGTACTTCGGCAGCAAGCTGGTCCGTGAATACATCCTGCATATCTGACGGGCAACCATAATGGACAACTTGCCCTTGGGGCCTATGCTCGCGGTACTGGCCCTGCTGGTTTTATGGTCGGGACTATTTACCGCCATCGAGATCGCTCAACAGCATCTGCTGGCCCAGCGCACCGCGTCGCGTTCGGGTGACAAGCCACTGGCCAGACTGAGCTTCCCGCGCGAGAGCCTGATCTTTTGCAACACGCTGAGCCGGGTGCTGGCGGTGATTATCGGCACGTTGCTAGCCGTAGGTTACTGGCAAGAGAAAGGGCCGTTGCTGGCCTTCCTGAGTGCCACCGCGATCCTGTTGGTGTTCGCCGACTACCTGCCGCGAACCCTCGCCACACGTTATCCCGAAGCAATCCTTGGATTGGGCAATACCCTGCTTGGCGTGCCACTGAAGATCCTCTATCCCGCCGCATGGCTATTGAACAGCATCGCCCGATTGCTTCTGCGCCCGCTCAGCGTCAAATCCGCCAGCGTCAAACTGAGCGATGATGAGTTACCGCCAGCCCTTGACCACGAACCGAACCACGAACACGCCGCCTGCCGCCCACACCTGTTGTCCGGCATTCATGCACTGGACAACATCACGGTCAACGACATCCTGGTACCACGCAGCGAAGTCGACGGGATCAATCTGGACGATCCGATCGAAGAGATCATCGAACAGCTGCGACTCTCCAAACGCACTCGGCTGCCGGTGTTCCACAGCGATATCAACCAGGTCGAGGCGGTGCTCAACACCCGCCAGATTCGCCACTTGTTGCCAGACGCGAGCCTGACCAAGAACGCATTGCTGGATGCCTGTCACGAACCTTATTTCGTTCCGGAAAGCACCCCTCTACAGCTGCAGTTACTCAATTTCCACAAACAGCAGCGCCGTCTGGGCATGGTGGTTGATGAATACGGTGAAGTGCTCGGCATAGTCACTCTGGAAGATATTCTCGAAGAAATCGTCGGCGAGTTCGAAAGCGAGCAACGCATCGACAATCCACACATTCATCCCCAGGCCGACGGCCGCCTGGTGATCGACGGCGCTGCATCGATTCGCGATCTGAACAAGAGTCTCGGCTGGCACTTGCCCAGCGACGGCCCGAAAACCCTCAACGGGCTGGTCACCGAAGCTCTGGAAACCATCCCGGACAGCGCGGTATGCCTGAAGATTGGCCGCTATCGCCTGGAAATCCTCGCCACCGAAGACAATCGCGTCAGCCGTGTACTGATCTGGCACACCGGCTCCGTTCCAGTGTCTTTATAAAACGCAGCTCCCTAGCAGCTGTATTTAGGCTGCTCTACTCCTTGTTTGATCGATAAGCGGCTTCCTATAATCGAACCCGCTTACCCAAGCCCCGCCGGACCACGTGCTACCCGCACTCAGCGAGTTCTGGCCCCGCATTGCCTGCACCTGTCCGGCGCCGACTCCCATCCCGAGTCGCGCCTGCGTAAAACCCACATCCCTGGGTGTTCGACCATAATAATTCGCTCCAACGGAGCACATGACTGTCAGGGATAACCGCATGACTACCAGCACCACGTATAGTGACACTGCACCCGCCCAACCGACGAACTCCGCCACCCGCGTGGCCACTGCCAGCTTCATCGGCACCGCCATCGAGTTCTACGACTTCTACGTTTACGCCACTGCGGCAGCGCTGGTCATCGGCCCGGTGTTCTTCCCGCAGTCCTCCGGCACTGCGCAAATGCTTTCGGCATTCCTCACGTTCGGTATCGCCTTTCTGGCCCGACCTCTGGGTTCGGCGCTGTTCGGTCACTTCGGTGATCGCATCGGCCGCAAATCGACGCTGGTCGCATCCTTGCTGTTGATGGGCGTCTGCACCACGCTGATCGGCGTGCTGCCCGGCTATGACAGCATCGGCGCCTGGGCCCCGATCCTGCTGTGCGTGCTGCGCTTCGGTCAGGGGCTTGGTCTGGGCGGCGAATGGGGTGGCGCGGCGCTGCTCGCCACCGAGAACGCACCGAAGGGCAAACGCGCCTGGTTCGGCATGTTCCCTCAGCTCGGCCCCTCGATCGGTTTCCTCGCCGCCAACGGCCTGTTCCTGACCCTGGCAATGACCCTGAACGACGAACAGTTCCGCTCGTGGGGCTGGCGAATTCCGTTCCTGCTCAGCGCAGCACTGGTAATGGTCGGCCTCTATGTGCGCCTGAAACTGCATGAAACTCCAGTTTTCGCCAACGCCATTGCCCGTCAGGAGCGGGTGAGGATCCCGGTCGTTGAACTGTTCAGCCAGCATTGGGCGCCGATGCTGCTCGGCGCGGCTGCGATGGTGGTCTGCTATGCACTGTTTTATATTTCGACAGTATTCTCGCTGAGTTACGGTGTCTCCACCCTCGGCTATAGCCGTGAAACCTTCCTTGGCCTGCTGTGCTTCGCCGTACTGTTCATGGCCGCGGCCACACCACTGGCAGCCTTGGCCAGCGACCGTTACGGGCGCAAACCGGTGTTGATTGTCGGCGCTGTACTGGCGGTTCTTTCCGGTTTTACCATGGAGCCGTTGCTGACTCAGGGCTCGACCTGGGGTGTTGCACTGTTCCTGTGCATCGAGCTGTTTTTGATGGGCGTGACCTTCGCGCCCATGGGCGCCTTGCTGCCGGAACTGTTTCCCACACACGTGCGTTATACCGGCGCATCAGCGGCCTACAATTTGGGCGGCATTGTCGGTGCATCGGCGGCACCGTTCTTTGCGCAGAAGCTGGTGGCAATGGGCGGTTTGAGTTGGGTCGGCGGCTATGTGTCAGGCGCAGCGCTGCTCAGCTTGATGGCTGTGCTGTGCTTGAAAGAGACCAGAGGAAATGATTTGAATCGAGTCGACTGATAGATCGCATCGCGAGCAAGCTCGCTCCCACAGGGAAATGCATCGTCCTTGTGGGAGCGAGCTTGCTCGCGATGGCCGCGACTCGGTTACAGCTCTACAACAACCGCTTGCGAAGCACGGGTCGCCTTGGCCCTTGCGGCCTCGATCGACTCGTCACGCGCCAGGGCAACACCCATGCGGCGCTGGCCATTCACTTCTGGCTTGCCGAACAAACGCAGGGCAGTATCCGGTTCGCTCAACGCAGCGCCCAGGTTGGCGAATGCAGTCTGGGTGGACTGCCCTTCCACCAGAATCACCGCCGAGGCCGATGGGCCGAACTGACGGATCAACGGGATTGGCAAACCAAGGATTGCCCGGGCATGCAGGGCGAACTGCGAAAGATCCTGGGAAATCAGGGTCACCAGACCAGTGTCGTGCGGGCGTGGCGACACTTCGCTGAACCAGACCTGATCGCCTTTGATGAACAGCTCAACACCGAACAGACCACGGCCACCCAAGGCCTCGGTCACTGCCTTGGCAACACGCTCGGATTCAGCCAGCGCGATCGGGCTCATGGCCTGCGGCTGCCAGGACTCCTGGTAGTCACCCTTCTCCTGACGATGGCCGACCGGCGCGCAGAAGGTGGTACCGCCGATATGACGCACCGTCAGCAACGTGATTTCGTAATCGAAGTCGATAAAGCCTTCGATGATCACCCGCCCTTTGCCGGCACGGCCGCCTTCTTGTGCGTAATCCCAGGCTTTCTGCACGTCATCGACGCTGCGTAGCAGGCTCTGGCCTTTGCCCGACGAACTCATCACCGGCTTGACCACACACGGGAAGCCGAGATCTTCGACCGCCTTGCGGTAGTCTTCGACGGTATCGGCGAAATGGTACGGCGAGGTCGGCAGGTCCAGCTCTTCAGCGGCCAGGCGACGGATGCCTTCGCGGTTCATGGTCAGCTGAGCGGCACGGGCGGTTGGAATCACCGTGAAACCTTCGGCCTCGAGCTCAACCAGGGTGGCGGTGGCGATGGCTTCGATTTCCGGCACGATGAAGTGCGGCTTCTCGGCTTCGATCACTGCACGCAGCGCCGCACCGTCGAGCATGTTGATCACATGGCTGCGGTGAGCCACTTGCATGGCCGGCGCATTGGCGTAGCGATCCACGGCAATCACTTCAACGCCCAGGCGTTGCAGCTCGATTACCACCTCTTTGCCCAGCTCACCGCAGCCACACAGCAAAACGCGGGTCGCGGTTGGCGACAATGGAGTTCCGATACGGGTCATCTCAGGTCCTCAAAGGAGCGGATCATCGAGGGTCGCACGCTGAGCGGGCTTCCCATGGGGAGAAAGCGCGGCATTTTACATGAACCGGGCGGTTTGGCTTTAACCCAGGACCGCGTTCTTGCGCAAACGCCAGGCCATGGCCAGCCAAACGACGGTCACGCCAGCGAATTTCGAACCCAGAGCGGTGAGAACCACACCCGGAGTCAGTGCGCCGATCAGGCCGAAAAAGATGACGGTATCCAGCGGAATGCTCAGCGCCGAACTTATCCACAGGCGGTCGTGCAACGGCCGCCTGGTGATGCTGAACACCAGCCAGTCAATGCATTCGGAGACTGCGAAGGCGATCGCGCTGGCCAGCGCGATCGACGGATCCGAAGTGACGTAGGACAGCACCAGCGCAGCCAGCATCGCAAGAATGGCGCCGTGGCCAAAACGGGTTTGCACCATGTCTCGCAACACGAACACCAACCCGCCCCAGGCCGACCAGATAATGTCCAGCTGCGGGGCGGTGGAAAAGGCGTAGTTGATCAGCACGACGCTGGCGATGTAAGCGATCAGGAAGAGCATGGCGCGCAGGGGAACCTGGAAACAAGGCACACAGGGTACGTCAGGCGATGGGGTTGGGCCAAGGAAGTCACACCAAACCTGTGGCGAGGTTCAGATATTCGGCTTGGCCCCGATCATCCACACCAACCCGCTGGACTTCGCCCGTTCATGACACAACCCCAGCACCTTACGGCGCTCGTCGTTGTCCATCCGGCTCCAGCGGGTGATTTCATCGACGGTGCGTTGACAGCCGGTGCAGACGTCATCCTCATCGAGTGCGCAAATGTTCACGCAGGGCGAGACGACTGGTCTTTCGGTCGTGCTCATTCTTGCTGCTCAACGAGATCCCGGGCGTAACGCTGGGAGTTGTGGACATAGTGCGCGGCGCTGGCTTCGAGCATTTTCTTCTGCGATTCGGTCAACTCGCGCACTACCTTGCCCGGCGAGCCCATCACCAGCGAACCATCGGGAATTTCCTTGCCTTCGCCAATCAGCGAATTGGCGCCGATGATGCAGTTCTTGCCGATTTTCGCGCCGTTAAGGATCACTGCATTAATACCGATCAGGCTGAAGTCGCCGACGGTGCAACCATGCAGCATGGCGTTATGGCCGATGGTCACACCGGTACCGATGGTCAGCGGATACCCCATATCGGTGTGCATGACGGTGCCATCTTGCACATTGCTGTTCTTGCCGATCAGGATCAGTTCATTGTCACCGCGCAATACCGCGTTGAACCAGACGTTGGCGCCCTCCTCCAGTTTGACCTTGCCCACCAGCGTGGCGTTGGGTGCAACCCAGCTCTGTGGATGGGTTTCGACTCGGGCGTCGCCCAGGCGGTATTTCATCTAGTTATCCTCAAGGCTTACGGTGCCACGGGTTCAGGCCATGTGAGCAATGGCTTCAAATATTGATAAAGCTTTTGGGCGGGTGATGCAGGCTGATTTTTGCGTCATAGAGCAGGTTGATCAACTCGACGATCATAATCGCTGTCAGCCCCCAAATCTTGTACTCACCGAAACGATAGCTGGGCACATACCAACTGCACCCCTGATAGTCGATACGGTGGGTATGTTCACGTGGGTCCTCGCGGAAGAACTCCAACGGCACGCTGAACACCGCAGCAATCTCGGCATCGTTGGCCCGGTACTCAACGAAATCCGGGATCACCCCGACGTAAGGTGTGACCTTGATGCCGTGCAGGGAGATCAGCGGACTGAGTGGCCCGATCACTTCTACCAGACCAGGCGGCAAGCCGATTTCTTCTTCGGCTTCGCGCAGGGCGGTAAAGATCAGGTCGGGATCTTCCGGATCGCGCCGCCCCCCCGGAAAAGCCACTTCGCCGCCATGGGTCGAGAGCCCGCTCGCGCGCAGGGTCAATACCAGCTCTGGCTCGTCACTGCGGGTGATAGGCACCAGCACTGCGGCTTCGGGGAAACGTCGGTCAGTCTCCAGCGTACGCGGAATGTGATTGCTTACGCGATGAAGTAGCTCGTCCAGCATGAGTCATCTCGATCTGTTGGCTACTTTGCATCATGCACCAAAGAAATCCCTCGCCCAACCCCCGATCCACTGCATGTCGCTTAACGACAACTTGCCGACACAGGGCCCCGCACGCCAAGATAGGCACAGCATTTACGGAAACCCAGCATGAAATTCTGCAGCCACTGCGGCAACCCGGTTACCCAGCGCATTCCCGAAGGCGACTCGCGCCTGCGTTTTGTCTGTGATCACTGCCAGACCATTCATTACCAGAACCCGAATATTGTCGCCGGTTGCCTGCCGACCTGGGGCACTCAGGTACTGCTCTGCCGTCGCGCCATCGAACCGCGACGCGGTTACTGGACGTTGCCGGCGGGCTTCATGGAGAACGGCGAAACCGTCGAGCAAGCCGCGATTCGCGAGACCAGCGAGGAGGCCTGCGCGCGGGTACGTAACCTGAGCATCTACACCTTGATCGACGTGCCGCATATCAATCAGGTGCATGTGTTCTTTCGCGCAGAGCTGGCGGACCTCGACTTTGCTGCCGGCGAAGAGAGCCTGGAAGTGCGACTTTTCGAAGAAGCCGACATCCCTTGGTCCGAGCTGGCTTTCCGCACCGTCGGGCGTACTTTAGAATGTTTCTTCGCTGACAGACAGACACAGGTTTACCCGGTCCGGTCCGAATCGATTCCACCACTCGCGCAACCTGCGATTACACTTAAATAATAGAAAGTACACCGTACTCTTAGGGATATCGCTGTAATGCGCTGGTTGCTTGCCCTCTTCTGCCTGTTGTTCGTTACTGCCTCCCAGGCCACCGCCTCCACGGTGGTAACCCTGGATGGCAAAGTCATCGAAAAAGTGCTGGTACTCAAATCAGCCCGCCAACTGCAATTGCTCAACGGCGGCAAGCCGGTCAGGACCTATCGCATCTCCCTGGGCAAACAGCCCAGAGGCGCGAAGCTCATGGAAGGCGATAAACGCACGCCGGAAGGTATTTATTGGGTGGACTGGCGCAAGATCAGTGACCGCTTCAACCTGGCCATGCACATCTCCTACCCAAACGTCAGCGACTCGGTGCGCTCGCGTCGTGAAGGGGTAGAGCCCGGGGGCATGATCATGATCCACGGCACCCCGGATACCCTGGATTACCCGGAGCAGCTTTTCCATACCCTGGACTGGACCGACGGCTGTATTGCCTTGCGCAACATCGACATGCGCGAAATCTGGGGCCTGGTCCCGGACGGCACGATGATCGAAATTCGTCCGTAATTTAAAAGAAGATCAAAAGATCGCAGGCTGCGCCAGTTCCTACCGGGAAATGCGATCAACTGCAGGAGCCGCCTGGTTCTAGCCCGCGAGGCGCCAGAACGAACAACAAAAAACCCGCTGACCGTTACCGATTCAGCGGGTTTTTCATTTTACGGCGTCAGATCATAAATTTTCCAACCGCCACACTTCATAAGCCGGCGTCTCATAGGGATGGCTTTGCTTGAGCGCCATCACCACCGAGTGGATCAACTCATCGGCCACCACCAGCTCAACCTTCCATTCCGCCACTTGCTCAACCAGACCGGTTTGCCCGAGAAACGGCTGACTGCCGTCCAGTGGACGAAACTGGCCCTGGCCCAGCACCTGCCACGAACACTGATCATAAGCACCGATCCGCCCGCCACCGGCGGCGAATACGGCGCTTTTGACCACGTCGACGTGGCTGGGCGGCACAAAAAAGCTGAGCTTGTACACGGCCTTTAGTTAACCCAGACCCGAGCGTTACGGAACATGCGCATCCATGGCGCGTCTTCGTTCCAGTCTTCCGAGCGCCAGGAGTTTTGCACGGCACGGAACACCCGCTCAGGGTGCGGCATCATGATGGTCACACGACCGTCGCGGCTGGTCAGCCCGGTGATCCCGCGCGGCGAGCCGTTCGGGTTGGCCGGGTAGTTTTCAGTGACCTTGCCGTGGTTGTCGACGAAACGCATCGCCACGCAACCGGACAGATCGGCCTGGAGCAGTGCCTCTTCGCTCTCGAACTCAGCATGGCCTTCACCGTGGGCGATGGCGATTGGCATACGCGAACCGGCCATGCCTTGCAGGAAGATCGAGTTCGATTCCTGCACCTGAACCATCGCCACACGGGCTTCGAACTGCTCGGAACGGTTACGCACGAAGTGCGGCCAGAACTCGCTGCCCGGGATCAGTTCGTGCAGGTTGGACATCATCTGGCAACCGTTGCACACACCGAGGGTGAAGCTGTCGTTACGTTCGAAGAAGCCCTGGAAGGCATCCCGTGCACGGCTGTTGAACAGTGCCGACTTGGCCCAGCCCTCACCCGCGCCGAGAACGTCGCCATAGGAGAAACCACCGCACGCCACCAGACCTTTGAACTCGTTGAGGTCGACACGACCGGCAAGAATGTCGCTCATGTGCACGTCGATCGCGTTGAAGCCGGCACGGTCGAACGCCGCAGCCATTTCCACCTGACCGTTGACGCCCTGCTCACGCAGTACCGCCACCTGAGGACGAATACCTTTCTTGATGTACGGCGCAGCGATGTCCTGGTTCACGTCGTAGCTCAGCTTGACGCTCAGACCCGGGTTGTCTTCTTCCAGCAGTACGTCGAACTCTTGCTCGGCGCAATCAGCGTTGTCGCGCAGACGCTGAATCTGGTAGCTGGTTTCGGCCCACTGACGTTGCAGCAGACGACGCTGGCCTTCAAAAACGGTTTCACCATTGAAGCTGATGGTGACTTCGCCGTTGTTGAGCGGCTGACCGATCACCGAAACGCAGTCGCCCAGGCCGGCAGCGCTGAACTGCGCGAGGATGTCCGCAGTGGCGTCCTGACGAACCTGAATCACGGCACCCAGCTCTTCGTTGAACAGGATCGCAGCGATATCGGCCGAGGTTTCAGCCAGACCGTCGAGGTTCAGGCTCAGACCGCAGTGGCCGGCGAAGGCCATTTCCAAGGCGCTGGTCAGCAGACCACCGTCGGAACGGTCGTGGTAGGCCAGCAGGTGACCGTCGGCGTTGAGGCCCTGGATCACCGCGAAGAAGGCTTTCAGGTCTTCGGCGTCGTCGACGTCCGGAGCCTGCTTGCCGAGCTTGCCGTGAACCTGTGCCAGGATCGAGGCGCCCATGCGGTTCTGGCCACGGCCCAGGTCGATCAGGATCAGATCGGTGGTGCCCTTGTCCATGCGCAGTTGCGGGGTCAGGGTCTGACGGATGTCGGTCACCGGTGCAAAACCGGTCACGATCAGCGACATTGGCGAGGTTACACTCTTGTCCACGCCTTTATCGTTCCAGCGGGTGGCCATGGACATCGAGTCCTTGCCCACCGGAATGGTGATACCCAGTTCCGGGCACAGTTCCATGCCGACCGCTTTGACGGTGTCGTACAGACGCGCGTCTTCGCCCGGGTGACCGGCTGCGGACATCCAGTTCGCTGACAGTTTGATGTCGGAGATCTTGCCGATGCGCGACGCGGCGATGTTGGTCAGGGTTTCGCCGATGGCCATGCGGCCCGACGCCGGAGCGTCCAGCAGCGCCAGCGGAGTGCGCTCGCCCATGGCCATGGCTTCACCGGTGTAAACGTCGAAGCTGGTGGCGGTGACGGCAACGTCGGCCACCGGAACCTGCCACGGACCGACCATCTGATCACGGGCCACGAGGCCGGTGATGGTGCGGTCGCCGATGGTGATCAAAAAGCTTTTGCTGGCCACGGCCGGGTGATGCAGAACGCGCTCGACGCAGTCGGCGATGTTCAGCGTCGACGGATCGAAATCGTCGCCCAGCTCGCTTTCACGAACGACCGAACGGTGCATGCGCGGGGCTTTGCCCAGCAGCACTTCGAGCGGCATGTCCACCGGGCTGTTGCCGAAGTGGCTGTCGGTGACAGTCAGCTGTGGCTCGGCAGTGGCTTCGCCGACCACGGCGAACGGGCAGCGCTCACGTTCGCAGATCGCCTTGAAGCGTTCGAAGTCGGCCGGGCCGACGGCCAGAACGTAGCGTTCCTGGGATTCGTTACTCCAGATCTCGTGCGGGGCCATGCCCGGCTCGTCGTTTGGAATGTTGCGCAGCTCGAAGCGGCCACCACGGTCGCCGTCGTTGACCAGTTCCGGGAAGGCGTTGGACAGACCGCCCGCCCCCACGTCGTGGATAAAGCTGATCGGGTTGTGTTCACCCAACTGCCAGCAACGGTCAATGACTTCCTGGCAACGGCGTTCCATTTCCGGGTTTTCGCGCTGTACCGAAGCAAAGTCCAGGTCTGCCGAGCTGGTGCCGGTGGCCATGGAAGAAGCTGCGCCGCCGCCCAGGCCGATGAGCATTGCCGGGCCGCCGAGCACGATCAGCTTGGAGCCAACGACGATTTCACCTTTCTTCACGTGTTCTTCACGGATGTTGCCCATACCACCCGCCAACATGATCGGCTTGTGGTAACCGCGCACTTCATCGCCATGCGGGGTGGTGATGGATTGTTCGAAGGTACGGAAATAACCGGTCAGCGCCGGACGGCCGAATTCGTTGTTGAACGCAGCGCCGCCCAATGGGCCTTCGATCATGATGTCCAGCGCGGTGACGATGCGCTCGGGTTTGCCGTATGGCACTTCCCACGGTTGTTCGAAGCCCGGGATCTGCAGGTTGGACACGGTGAAACCGGTCAGGCCAGCCTTTGGCTTGGCACCGCGACCCGTGGCGCCTTCGTCGCGGATCTCGCCACCGGAACCGGTGGAGGCGCCCGGAAACGGGGCAATCGCGGTCGGGTGGTTGTGGGTCTCGACTTTCATCAGGATGTGCACCGGTTCCTGCACCGCGCCATACTGGCGGGTTTCAGGGTCCGGGAAGAAACGGCCGGCAACGTTGCCGACAATCACCGAAGCGTTGTCCTTGTAAGCCGACAGAACGCCTTCGCTGTGCATCACGTAGGTGTTCTTGATCATGCCGAACAGGCTTTTTTCCTGGTTCTCGCCGTCGATGTCCCAACTGGCGTTGAAGATCTTGTGACGGCAGTGCTCGGAGTTCGCCTGGGCGAACATCATCAGTTCGATGTCGTGCGGGTTGCGCGCAAGGCCTACGAAGGCGTTGACCAGGTAATCGATTTCGTCTTCCGCCAGGGCCAGGCCCAGCTCGACGTTGGCTTTCTCCAGCGCGGCGCGACCGCCACCCAGCACGTCGATAGCAGTCAGCGGCTTGGGTTCGGAGTGACTGAACAGACCGGCAGCCTGCTCGAGGTTTTCCAGCACGATCTGGGTCATGCGGTCGTGCAGCGCATCGGCGATCAGCTGTGCTTGCGCGTCGGTGAATTCACCGGCCACGTAGAAAGCGATACCGCGCTCCAGGCGCTGGATTTTCGCCAGGCCGCAGTTGCGGGCGATGTCGCTAGCCTTGCTCGACCATGGCGAAATGGTGCCGAAACGCGGCAACACCAGGAACAGACGGCCGGTCGGCTCTTGTACCGGCACACTTGGGCCGTACTTCAGAAGGCGCGCCAGCACCTGCTGTTCGTCGCCGGTCAGAACGCCGGTGACTTCGGCGAAGTGAGCGAATTCAGCATACAAGCCACTGACAGCCGGGACGCATCGGCTCAGTTGCTCAAGAAGTTTGCTGTGGCGAAAGGCAGAAAGGGCAGGAGCGCCGCGCAGGATCAACATCTTCGGGACAGCCTCGGGAAGGGGTGTGCTTTGAGGCCGTGCATTCTAGCCTAAACCGCCCGCGACGGCACCCGAAACGGCACGCCAGCCTTTGGCCGAACGTCGGCCCGTGGCCCAGCACCTTTAACCAATGGCTATCAAGGCGCGTGCGACGGGTTATTTTTGCCGTCACATTCGCGCCACAGAGCCTGTTTTTCAGGGCCTCAGCCGGTTTTTTCTCTCGCTAGCAGACATGCCCTTCGCTGTCGAGATATGGCGGTCGTGGTCCTTTGCGTATACTGCGCGAATGTTTTCCAAAACGGCTTTCCGTCCGCGCTGTGTCAAATGGCTCATCGCAACCGGACTCTTCCTGATGCTCAGTGCCTGTGTTGATAAACCCAGCACACTCGAGCGCGTAAAGGAGGATGGCGTGCTGCGGGTGGTCACCCGTAACAGCCCCGCCACCTACTTCCAGGATCGCAATGGCGAAACCGGCTTCGAATACGAGCTGGTGAAACGTTTCGCCGAGGACCTGGGCGTCAAGCTGAAGATCGAAACCGCTGACAACCTCGATGATCTTTTCAGTCAGATAGGCAAACCCAATGGCCCGGTGCTGGCGGCTGCCGGTCTGGTCAGCAGCGAGAAGCGCAAACAGCAGGTCAGGTTTTCCCACACCTATCTGGAAGTCACTCCACAGATCATCTACCGCAACGGCCAGTCACGCCCGACCAACGCTGCCGACCTGGTGGGCAAGCACATCATAGTGCTCAAGGGCAGCACCCACGCCGAACAGCTGGCGGATCTGAAACTTAAATATCCCGGTATTGAATACGAAGAGTCCGACGCCGTTGAAGTCGTCGACCTGCTGCGCATGGTTGATGAGGGCCAGATTGATCTGACGCTGGTCGACTCCAACGAAGTGGCGATGAACCAGGTCTACTTCCCCAATGTGCGGGTCGCCTTCGACCTGGGTGATGCCAGCAACCAGAGCTGGGCCGTGGCCGCTGGCGATGACAACAGCCTGCTCAACGAGATCAACACTTTCCTCGACAAGGTGGAGAAGAACGGCACCTTGCAACGTTTGAAGGATCGCTATTATGGGCATGTGGACGTACTTGGCTATGTCGGTGCCTACACCTTCGCCCAGCATTTGCAGCAACGCTTACCCAAATACGAAAAGCACTTCAAAGCGTCGGCCAAGGATGAAAAAGTCGATTGGCGACTGCTTGCCGCGATTGGCTATCAAGAGTCGTTATGGCAATCGGCAGTCACTTCCAAAACCGGCGTTCGCGGCATGATGATGCTGACTCAGAACACCGCGCAGGCCATGGGCGTGTCCAACCGCCTGGACGCCAGGCAAAGCATCAGCGGCGGGGCCAAGTACCTGGTGTATATGAAGGATCAGCTGGACGACAAGATCGAAGAGCCGGATCGCACCTGGTTTGCACTTGCGGCCTACAACGTCGGTACCGGCCATCTTGATGACGCTCGAAAACTGGCCGAAAAAGAAGGCCTGAATCCGAACAAATGGCTCGATGTGAAGAAGATGCTGCCGCGCCTGGCGCAGAAGCAGTGGTACAGCAAAACCCGCTATGGCTATGCCCGTGGCGGTGAGCCGGTGCACTTTGTCGCCAACATCCGTCGTTACTACGACATCCTGACCTGGGTCACGCAGCCGCAGCTGGAGGGCAATCAGGTGGCTGAAGGCAATCTGCACGTACCCGGCGTGGACAAGACCAAGCCGACCGAAGAAATGCCACCGCTGTAGATCATGACTGAAAACGGACGCGGAGCGTCCAGTGAGGCATTCCCACGCGGGAGCGTGGGAACGATCTTCTTAGGCCTTTGCTGCCGCCAGAATCAACGCCTTCATTTCCGCCACTGCCGACTTGAATCCGACGAACAGCGCATGTGCCACCAACGCGTGCCCGATGTTCAATTCGTTGATGCCTTTAATCGCGGCAACGGCTTCGACGTTGTGGTAATGCAGGCCGTGACCGGCGTTGACGATCAGACCTTGGGCCAGACCGCAGGCCACGCCATCAGCGACTCGCAGCAATTCTTCTGCAACTTCGGTCGGTGTCTGCGCATCGGCGTAACGGCCGGTGTGCAATTCAATCGCCGGTGCGCCGACCCGGCTGGACGCTTCGATCTGCCGCTCATCGGCATCGATAAATAGCGAGACCTCACAGCCGAATTTGGCCAGGCGCTCTACCGCAGCCTTGATCCGCGCTTCTTGCCCCGCGACATCAAGACCGCCTTCGGTGGTCAGCTCTTGACGGGTTTCCGGGACCAGACAGATATGCGCCGGGCGAATGCGCTCGGCGAAAGCCATCATCTCTTCGGTGACGCCCATTTCGAAGTTCATGCGGGTTTGCAACACATCCTTGAGCAGCAGCACATCACGCTCCTGAATGTGTCGGCGGTCTTCACGCAAATGCACGGTAATCCCGTCAGCCCCCGCCTCTTCCGCATCCAGCGCCGCCTTGACCGGATCAGGATAACGAGTGCCCCGGGCCTGGCGCAGAGTGGCAACGTGGTCGATGTTCACGCCAAGAAGAATGCGATTGCTGGTGGTCACGGAAGCGCTCCTGAAGAATGGAAGATTCGGCGCACAGCATATAGTGTCCGGTCACGAAAATAACTGTTCGCTTTTGACGGCGTCTTTCGTTCGGTCCGACACTTCGGCCATGTTGCGTTGCCGCTCCTCGCCACAGCGGGCGATGACTCGTCGCGGCGCCTTGCCTGACTTCGAGATCCACTCGTCAAAACTCGAACGTATTTCCGAGACCGGAAACCGCTCGCTACGGCTTGCGAAACAACTCGCGACTGACCAATGGCCGACCACCGAGATGCACAGCCAGCGCTTGACGCATCAGACGCTTGGCAGCGGAGAGCGCGCCGGGGGCAGTCCAGTCGGCTTCAGCCATGGCCAGCAGCTCAGTGCCGTTGAACAATCCCGGTTGCAGTAAGTAGACCCGCTCAAGCCCGGCATCGACTTGCAAGCGATACATACCGTCCGCAGCTATCGGATCGCCATGAATGTCGGTGTCCAGCGCGAATCCGTAACCGAGATCATCCAGCAGGCGCCACTCGAAGGCCCGCAGCAAAGGTTCGAGCGGACGCCCTTCAGCAAGGGCCAGCAAGGTCGCGGCGTAGTGATCGAAAACGGCTGGGTGAGGATCTTCGGCAGGCAGCAGGCGGATCAACAGCTCATTGAGGTAGAGCCCGCTGAACAGCGCCTCACCGTTGAGCCAGGTGGAAACACCGGCGCTTTCCATTCGCCCGACATTTTTCAGCTCGCTGCGCCCACGAAATTCGACTTCCAGCGGCACGAACGGCCGTGCCAATGTCCCGGCCTTACCCCGCGCACTTCGCAACACCGCCCGCAGCCGACCTTGAGGCGTGAGGAAATCCACCAGCGCACTGTTTTCGCGGTAAGCCCGGCTGTGCAGTACGTAGGCGGGTTGGGCGATGGGTGGGGTTGGGGGCATGGAAGTCGAGTATCTCTAAGAGAATACAGCCAGTGAAAACGGCACATACCTAATGTGGGAGCGGGCTTGCTCGCGAAAGCGGTTCAACATTCAACATCTCTGTCGACTGTGACACCGCCTTCGCGAGCAAGCCCGCTCCCACATTAGATCTTTGTTGCATCCAGCCTTGGCGATTACAGGTCGCCGTAACCCAGGGAACGCAGGGCGCGTTCGTCGTCGGACCAGCCGCCTTTGACCTTGACCCACAGGTTGAGCATGATCTTGGAGTCGAACAGCAGCTCCATATCCTTGCGCGCCTCGGTACCGATGCGTTTGATCCGCTCGCCCTTCTCGCCAATGATGATTTTCTTCTGACCGTCGCGCTCGACGAGAATCAAGGCGTGGATATGCAAGGTCTTGCCCTGCTGCTTGAACTCTTCGATTTCCACGGTGATCTGGTACGGCAATTCAGCGCCCATCTGACGCATGATTTTCTCGCGCACCAGTTCCGCTGCAAGGAAACGGCTGCTGCGATCAGTGATCTGGTCTTCCGGGAAGAAGTGATCGTTTTCCGGCAGGTGCTCGGCGATCACACGCTCCAGGGCGTCGAGGTTGTGACCGTGCTGCGCCGAAATCGGCATGATCTGCGCGTTTGGCAACTGTTCTTGCAACCAGCTCAAATGCGGCATCAGTTCAGCTTTGTCTTCGATGCGGTCGGTCTTGTTCAATGCCACGATGACCGGGCCTTGAACGTACTGAACACGCTCGAGCACCATCTGGTCTTCATCGGTCCAGCGGGTGCGGTCGACCACGAAGATCACCACATCGACGTCTTTCAACGCCGCTGACGCGGTTTTGTTCATGTAACGGTTGAGCGCTTTTTCGCCGCCCTTGTGCATACCCGGGGTGTCGACATAGACAGCCTGAACGGTGCCTTCAGTCTTGATGCCGAGCATGTTGTGGCGGGTGGTTTGCGGCTTGCGCGAAGTGATCGCCAGCTTTTGCCCGAGAATGTGGTTCAGCAGCGTGGATTTGCCCACGTTGGGACGGCCGACGATGGCGACATAGCCACAGCGAGTTGCAGTTGAATCAGTCATGGCCATTCTCCACGCCCAGGGCTATCAGTGCTGCGGCGGCCGCTACCTGTTCGGCAATACGACGACTCACACCCTGACCTCGGCTTTTTTCATTCAATAAGGTGATTTCGCATTCGACGAAGAACGTCCGGCAATGGGGCTCACCCTGGATATCTACCACTTCATAACGTGGCAGGTCACAGGCACGCGACTGCAGGAACTCTTGCAGTCGGGTCTTTGGATCTTTGTTGGTGTCGACCAGCGTCAGGCCTTCGAACTCGGACGTCAGCCAGGCCAGTACGCGCTCGCGCGCCACCTCCATGCCCGCATCCAGGTAGATGGCGCCGATCAGAGCTTCCAGGGCATCAGCGAGGATCGACTCGCGACGAAAGCCCCCGCTCTTCAACTCGCCGGAGCCCAGACGCAGGTACTCGCCCAGATCGAAACCACGAGCCAGCACCGCCAGGGTTTCGCCTTTCACCAGCCGTGCGCGCAAACGCGACAACTGGCCTTCGCGAGCGAGCGGAAAGCGATCGAACAGTGCTTCACCGGCGACGAAGTTGAGAATGGCATCACCGAGAAACTCCAGGCGTTCATTGTTGCGCCCGGCAAAACTGCGATGAGTCAGGGCCAGGACCATCAGTTCCTGATCCTTGAAGGTATAGCCGAGCTGACGCTCGAGACGGCTTAAAGAGACGCTCACGGTTTACCCACACTGAGTTCGTGGTCGAATATCGCCACCATTGGGACAAGGCACCGCTGGCCCTCGACAATTAACGCTGTGTTCAAATCCACATCCTGAATATTGTTGACTGCATGCTTCTGGCGACATCGCTGTAAAGATCACTGACGACGGCGGAACCGGCGTCGTGAAGCGTTCTACAAGACCCAGAAAAGCATTCGGCGCTGTGTTCAACAGCGCCGCGTGTGATTACTTGATCAGGCCAACCCGCGAGAAATTCGGCAGGCGGCTGAGTTTTGGTTCGGGCCAACTCATCCAGACTGCAAAGGCCTTGCCGACAATATTCTTGTCGGGAACCATGCCCAGAAGATCCTTGGGAATACTCGGGTCATCCCAGTAGCGACTGTCATTGGAGTTGTCGCGGTTGTCGCCCATCATGAAGTAATGCCCGGCAGGCACGGTCCACTGATGGTCCGGAGTTGCACGAAAGCGGCTCATTTCCTTGCGGATCAGGTGCTCGACAGCGCCGAGTTTTTCCTTATAGAGCTCTGCACTGCCCAACGTACCTGGCTCGGAACCCACCAACTGCTCGGCCACCGATTGCCCATTGACGAACAGTCGCTTGTCGGCGGTGTAACGAATTTCGTCGCCTGGCAAGCCGACTACGCGCTTGATGTAGTTGACGTTCGGATCGCTTGGGTAGCGGAACACCATCACATCGCCGCGCTGCGGATCACCGACTTCGATGACTTTCTTGTCGATCACCGGCAAGCGGATCCCGTAAGAAAACTTGCTCACCAGAATGAAGTCGCCGACATCCAGGGTCGGCTTCATCGAGCCCGAAGGAATCTGGAACGGTTCCACCAGGAACGAACGCAGTACCAGCACGATGAACAACACCGGGAAGAACGATTTGCCGTATTCAACCAGCAACGGCTCTTTGTTCAGCTTCTCGACCACGACTACATCGGGCTGGCTGACGCTGCCCTGATAAGTGGCGATGGCTGCACGCCGGCGCGGTGCCAGAAAGAGCAGATCGAGCAACGCCAACAAACCGCAAACGGCGACAGCGATGACCAGCAACAGCGGGAAATTTAGTGACATAGGACCTAACTATCCAACCTGAGCACAGCAAGGAAGGCTTCTTGTGGAATTTCCACGTTACCCACCTGCTTCATGCGTTTTTTACCGGCCTTCTGCTTTTCCAACAGCTTGCGCTTACGGCTAACGTCACCACCGTAGCATTTGGCCAGTACGTTCTTTCTGAGCGCCTTGACGGTTGTCCGCGCCACAATCTGCCCGCCAATGGCGGCCTGGATTGCCACATCGAACATCTGCCGCGGAATCAGTTCTTTCATCTTCTCGGTCAACGCACGGCCTTTGTAGTGTGCGTTGTCACGGTGCACGATCAACGCCAGGGCATCGACTTTCTCACCGTTGATCAATACATCCAGCTTGACCAGATTAGCTGATTGATAACGATCGAAATGATAATCCAGCGAAGCATAGCCGCGACTGGTGGACTTCAGACGGTCAAAGAAGTCCAGAACCACTTCGTTCATCGGCAAATCGTAGGTCACCTGGACCTGGCTGCCCAGGAACAGCATGTCGTGCTGTACACCACGTTTTTCGATGCACAGGGTAATGACGTTGCCCAGGTGCTCTTGCGGCACAAGAATATTGGCCCGCACGATCGGCTCGCGCATGTCTTCGATGGCCGACAGATCCGGCAGCTTGGACGGGTTATCGACGTAAATCGTTTCACCGCTCTTGAGCAACAGCTCGAAAATTACCGTCGG
This sequence comes from Pseudomonas sp. GW821-FHT04C07, assembly GCF_059420325.1. NCBI lineage: Bacteria > Pseudomonadati > Pseudomonadota > Gammaproteobacteria > Pseudomonadales > Pseudomonadaceae > Pseudomonas > Pseudomonas sp. GW821-FHT04C07. The sequence goes on along the minus strand of NZ_JBWKTM010000005.1, from coordinate 6,384 downwards.
CGCCGTGGTGATCAGGTCCAGGTCGTACTCGCGCTCCAGGCGCTCCTGGATGATTTCCATGTGCAGCATGCCGAGGAACCCGCAACGGAAGCCGAAGCCCAGCGCGTCAGAGCTTTCCGGGGTGTACTGCAAGGAGGAGTCGTTCAGCGTGAGCTTTTGCAGGGCCTCACGGAAATCTTCGAAGTCATCGGAGCTGACCGGGAACAGACCGGCGTATACCTGCGGCTGAATGCGTTTGAAACCTGGCAATACGTCGACGTCCGGCGTCGAGCTCAAGGTCAGGGTGTCACCGACTGGCGCGCCGTGAATGTCCTTGATACCGGCGATGATGAAGCCTACTTCACCGGCTTTCAGATCAACGGTAGCGGTGTGTTTCGGGTTGAATACGCCGACGCTGTCCACCAGGTGGATCTTGCCGGTGGATTTCACCAGAATCTTGTCGCCCTTCTTCACGCGGCCGTGGCGCACGCGAACCAGGGACACAACGCCCAGGTAGTTGTCGAACCAGGAGTCGATGATCAACGCTTGCAGCGGATCTTCGATGTTGCCGGTCGGCGCAGGAATGGTGTGAACCAGACGCTCAAGCACTTCATCGACGCCCAGACCGGTCTTGGCACTGCAGGTGACCGCGTCGGTGGCATCGATGCCGATGATTTTTTCGATTTCTTCTTTAACGCGGTCTGGATCGGCCTGTGGCAGGTCGATCTTGTTCAGTACCGGCATGACCTCCAGGCCCTGCTCGATCGCCGTGTAGCAGTTGGCTACCGACTGGGCCTCAACGCCTTGGCCGGCGTCGACCACCAGCAGCGCGCCTTCACAGGCCGCCAGCGACCGGCTGACTTCATAGGTGAAGTCAACGTGGCCCGGGGTGTCAATGAAGTTCAACTGGTAGTTGATGCCGTCTTTGGCCTTGTAATACAGGGTTACGCTATGTGCCTTGATGGTGATCCCGCGTTCACGCTCAAGGTCCATGGAGTCCAGTACCTGGGCTTCCATTTCGCGCTCGGCCAAGCCGCCGCACATCTGGATGAAGCGATCGGCCAGAGTCGACTTGCCATGGTCAATGTGGGCGATGATGGAGAAATTGCGGATATGACTCAAATCACTCACGGATCAACACTCAAAAAGGCTGCAGGCATAGCCCGCCGAAAAATAGCCGGGAATTGTACCTGATACACCGAGCAAGCGTCACGTTTGCCTGCGCTCGGCTGCGTAGCAGTTGTAACTTCAGTTCCTTTGATCAGCCCGCAGCGGGGTAGCAAGGCTTTACAAAAAAAACGCCCCGATCTTTCGACAGGGGCGTTTTTATTCAGCCAGCGCAGGGCAAAGCCCGCTATCAACCGGCTCGGCGTAACAACCAGGCCCCGGCCAGCGCACAGATACCGGCCGGCACCAATACCGCGAACAATGGCGAGAAACCGAACACCAGACTCGATGGCCCCAGCAGATCCTGAGCGATACGGAAGGTAAAGCCCACCAACACACCAGTGAATACCCGTTGACCAAGGGTTACCGAGCGCAACGGGCCAAAAATGAACGAAATAGCCATCAGCACCAGCGCGGCGGTGACCAAGGGTTGCAACACCTTGACCCAGAACGCGAGCCAGTAGCGACCGTTGTTCAAGCCCTGATCGGCCAGATAGTGGATATAACTCCACAACCCGGTGATAGACAGCGCTTCCGGCACCATCACGACCGTATTAAGCAGTTGCGGGCTCAACGCCACGTCCCAGCGCTCCTCGGGAGCCGTGACGACCTCGGTGCTGCCATCATGGAAAAGCGTCGTGGTCACACCACTCAACTGCCAATGGTCCTTATCGAATTCCGCGCGCTTGGCGAAGCTCGAAGTGAGCATATGACGTTGATCGTCAAAACGATAACGGGTCACGCCATATAGCAGACCATTGGGCTGCACGGCATTGACGTGAATGAACTCATCGCCCTGACGGTGCCACAAACCATGTTTGGCACTTTGCGCATCACCGCTACCCTGAGCCAGGGAGCGATTGGCCTGTGCCTGGCTTTCAGTGGCCGGCGCAACGTATTCGCCGACCAGAACCCCAACCAGCATCAACACCAGCATTGGCTTCATCACTGCCCAGACGATACGACCGATGGACACGCCAGCGGCGCGCATGATGGTCAATTCGCTGGCGCTGGCCAGGCTGCCCAGCCCGATCAGGCAGCCGATCAAGGCTGCCATTGGCAACATGTCGTAGACACGCCGCGGCGCGGTCAGCAATACGAAGCTCAAGACGTCGACCAAGGTGTAGGTATCAGTGACGTCGGTCATCTCGTCGATGAAGGCAAACAATGACGCCAGACCGAGAATGACCCCCAACACTCCCACAATGGCTACGAACACGCTTCTACCGATGTAGCGATCCAGCTTATCCACGGGCCATCTCCAGCACACTACGGCGACTCGCCAGCTTCAAGCGCAACGGTTCCCAGTACAGCAACCCCAGACCAACGGTCAGGAAGATCGCGTGCACCCACCACAACCCCAGCGCCGCCGGGATCTTGCCTTTTTCCAAGGCGCCACGGGCCGCAATCAGGATGGTCAGATAAGCCATATAAAGAAGAACCGCCGGGAGCAGCTTGAGGAAACGACCTTGCCGCGGATTGACTCGTGACAACGGCACCGCCATCAGGGTCACGATAAACACCAGCAACGGCAGGGAGACTCGCCACTCCAGCTCGGCACGCGCACGAAGATCCGGATTACCCAGCAGATCGCGGGTCGCCATCGCATCGCGATCGGTCACTTCTTCGCTCACATCCGGCTTGGACAGTAGCACTCCATAGGTGTCGTACTTGATGGCGCGGTAGTCGGCCTGCCCCGGATTACCGTCGTAGCGATAGCCATTGTCGAGGATCAGGTAGCGGCTACCATCCTCTTTGACTTCCTGACGCCCCTTCTGCGCAACCAGCACGGAAATGCCACGATCCTTCTTGTCAGTGGACATGCGCTTTTCCGAAATGAATACGCCGCCCAAATTGGCACGATCATCGGACAGTTGCTCGGTGTAGGTCACACGCGTCTCGTCACGCAAGGCCTGAAAGCGACCCGGCACCAGCGTGTCGAACTCGGTCATCGCATCCTGCTTATTGAGCAGCAACTGAAACTGCTTCGCACCCTGCGGCGCCAGGCTAAGGCTCAGCCATGCAACCACCAGCGCAACCAGGACGGCCGGGACCATGGTCATGCCCAGCAGACGCTGCTGGCTCATGCCCGTGGCCGAGAGCACTGTCATTTCGCTTTCAAGGTACAGACGGCCGTAAGCCAGCAGGATCCCGAGAAACAGCCCCAAAGGCAGAATCAGCTGCAGGAAGCCGGGCAGGCGAAAACCCATGATCAGGAACAGCGAACCCGGGTCAAGGGCGCCGGAAGCTGCCTGAGCCAGGAATTTGATGAAGCGCCCGCTCATGATGATGACCAACAACACAGCGCTGACGGCGCTCAAGGTCAACAGGACTTCGCGGGACAAATAACGGAAGACGATCAAACCAGACACTCCAGGGTTGTCAGGCTAAGGCGGCCAAACAAGCAAACGTATCGAGCTGGCTCGTGAAGCTGAGCCGCTGAAAAAGCTGGCGCATTATCCTGTGATTGAGCACGCCTGTCACTGCGCAAGCTCAAGCTGGCACGCAAAGCGCTGGAGATCGCTCATGGGAGGGTTGTCAGCCTCGGGCAGCGAGGTTCAAACTGGCGGCTTTGTCGCTGGTACGTACTGGCGCACTTCTCTTTATAAGCAAGCTTTATATAGATAAGCCAAGCGCACACCATTGAGCGGTGCGCACTTTGACCATTTATTCAGGGACCCGGACATGGAACTGGTTGTAAAAAGCGTTAGCCCAGAAACGTTGAAAACCGCCACTCTGGTGGTCGCCGTCGGCGAAGACCGCACGCTCGGCACTGTCGCCAAACAACTCGACGAACTCAGCGGCGGCGCCATCAGCGCAGTCCTCAAGCGCGGCGACCTGGCCGGCAAAGTGGGCCAGAGCCTGTTGCTGCATAGCCTGCCGAACCTCAAAGCCGAACGCGTGCTGCTGGTGGGTATCGGTAAAGATGCCGAATTGGGCGACCGTCCTTTCCGCAAAATCATCAGCGGCGTGCTGAACACCCTCAAAAACCTGGGCGGCAGCGACGCGGTACTGGCCCTGGACGAAGTGATCGTCAAAGGCCGTGACAGCTACGGCAAGACGCGCCTGCTGGCCGAAACTCTGGTGGATGGTGAATACCTCTTCGAGCAATTCAAGAGCCAGAAAACCGAACCGCGCGCCCTGAAAAAAATCACCCTGCTGACCATCAAGGCGGCACAAGCCGAAGTCGAACGCGCCGTAACCCACGCGCAAGCGATCGCCACCGGCATGGCTTTTACCCGCGACCTGGGCAATCTGCCGCCAAACATCTGCCACCCAAGCTTCCTCGCCGAACAAGCGAAAAACCTCGGCAAGGCGCACAAAGGCCTGAAAGTCGAGATTCACGACGAGAAGAAAATCAAAGAACTGGGCATGGGCGCGTTCTACGCCGTAGGCCAGGGCAGCGATCAACCGCCTCGCCTGATCGTCATGAACTACCAGGGCGGCAAGAAGTCCGAGAAGCCATTCGTACTGGTCGGCAAGGGCATCACCTTCGACACTGGCGGTATCAGCCTCAAGCCTGGCGCCGGCATGGACGAGATGAAGTACGACATGGGCGGTTCGGCCAGCGTTTTCGGCACCCTGCATGCCGTGCTCGAACTGAAACTGCCAATCAACCTGGTGTGCATCCTGGCCTGCGCCGAGAACATGCCGAGCGGCGGCGCGGCCCGCCCGGGCGACATCGTCACCACCATGAGCGGCCAGACAGTGGAAATCCTCAACACCGACGCCGAAGGCCGTCTGGTGCTGTGCGACGCCCTGACCTATGCCGAGCGCTTCAAGCCACAAGCGGTGATCGACATCGCAACGCTGACCGGTGCTTGCGTCGTCGCTCTGGGGGCTCACACTTCCGGCCTGCTGGGCAACAACGACGAGCTGATCGGCCAACTGCTGAGCGCAGGCGTTCAGGCCGACGACCGCGCCTGGCAACTGCCGCTGTTCGATGAGTACCAGGAACAGCTGGACAGCCCGTTCGCCGACATCGCCAACATCGGCGGCCCGAAAGCCGGCACCATCACGGCCGCCTGCTTCCTGTCGCGCTTCACCAAGCAATACAACTGGGCGCACCTGGACATCGCCGGGACTGCCTGGACCAGCGGTGGCAAGGACAAGGGCGCCACTGGCCGTCCAGTTCCGCTGTTGACCCAGTACCTGCTGGACCGCGCCAAAGCCTGAAACTGAAGACCCTGCGCTGCGTCATCCCTGGATGACGCAGCGCAGGCGTCAGGACCCGCAATGACCAAAGTCGACTTTTATATTCTGCCCAGCGCCGATCCGTCCGCGCGCCTGGACTTCGCCTGCAAACTCACCGAAAAAGCCTGGCGCCTTGGGCACCGGGTCTATCTGCATTGCAGCGACGCGGCCCAGCGTGAGGATCTCGACGCCCGCTTGTGGAGCTTCAAAGGCGAAAGCTTTGTGCCTCATGGCCCCGCTGAAAACGAGCCGGACGGGCTGATTGTTCTCGGCTTGGGCCAAGACTGCGGACAACATCACGACCTGCTGGTCAATCTGGACCTGAAAGTCCCGGCATTCGCTCAGCGCTTCGCCCGTGTGGCAGAAGTCGTGGTCGAAGACCCTACTATTCGTCTGGCCGCGCGGGAGAGTTTCCGTTTCTACCGCGAACAGGGCTATCCTCTGCAAGATCACCGTCTACAGCGACTCTGAGCACCCGATGGACACTCCAAATCCGCTGCAAAAGTCCGCGCACCTGCTGGACGACCTCGAGTCGATCCGCCAACTGCTCGGCGATGACAACCTGCAACCACCGCTGCTGACCGAAACGGTTGCCAGCGATGTACAGATCCCCATGCTGTTTGACATGGTCGCAGGCAAGAAACCTGCCGAAACCATCGAAAACTCCACGGCACCACCGACGCCGGTATCGATCGCAGAGCCAGAGCCCGCCCCTGCATTGGCAGCAGCGCCGGTCGCCAACAAAGGCCCTGATGCCCTGCTGCATCTGGACAGCGAACTGCGTGCCGCCGCACTGCTGATCATGCAAGACGTGATCGACGACTTCGCCCCGCACATCGAAACCGAAATCAAACGCCGGCTCGACGCACGGATGGAACGGTTGTTGAGCCAGTATCAGTTCTGACCCCAAACACATCTCTTTTGTGGCGATAGGGCAAACCCCAATGCCCCCCTGTAGGAGCGAGCTTGAACTGGCCTAATAATTCCGGACACCTCTTAAGGGCGATATGATTTCGCCAACTTGGAGGTTTCATGAACGAAAGA
>NZ_JBWKTM010000004.1:0-373628 GCF_059420325.1 Pseudomonas sp. GW821-FHT04C07 | reverse complement strand
GGAACGATCAAGACCATGAACGTCGCGTAAGGCGAGTTCAGCGTCATCGAGCGTTAGGGTGAAACAGGTGTAAACCTATTTCAGGACTAGACACGTCTGTTGGGTGCGAGCACTCAGACAGTGACGTGCAAGCGCACATCGACGTTACCGCGAGTGGCGTTGGAGTAAGGGCAGACCTGGTGTGCGGCGTCGACCAGCGTTTGTGCTTCAGCTTGCTCCAGGCCGGGCAGGTTGATGTGCAGGTCTATGTCCAGTCCGAAGCCACCCGGAATCTGGCCAATGCCGACATGGGCGGTGATCGAGGCGTCGTCGGGGATTTTGCGTTTGCTCTGGCTGGCAACGAATTTCAGTGCGCCGATGAAGCAGGCGGAGTAACCGGCAGCGAACAGCTGCTCAGGGTTGGTTGCCTCGCCGCCGGCTCCCCCAAGTTCTTTCGGGGTGGAGAGCTTGACGTCGAGGATGTTGTCGCTGGAAACAGCACGGCCATCACGGCCACCGGTAGCAGTTGCAACAGCGGTGTAGAGAGTTTGCATGGTGTAAGCCTCTTTTTTGATGGCTGTATGCGCTAAATATTTGCGCGCTAAGTAAGTGCGAGATAAATGTAGCTCGCAAATAGTTAGCGCGCAATATAATTTTTATGCAAGCAACGTTCAGCGCCCAGAAGCTGAAGGATGACTGTCGGCGTGAGGCTTGGTTTAGAGCGCTTGAGTAGCGCTCAGAAAATTTTCGTCGTGATGAATTTTGTTTGGCTGGGAGGGCGCCTTCGCGGCCAGCTCCTGATGCCAGTAAGCTTAAGGAATTTCAGGCTCAACGCATTCCACCGCAGGTTCGCGTTAGTCGCGGGGGGAGTGACAAAAGCGCGGGTGAGCGCTTACAGGCTGTCTTGCAAATGACTGCGCAAAGCCAGCAAATCGGCCTGCAACTTGCGTATCTGGTCCAGGGTCTGGCCGCTCGCGCCAAGGATGCATTGTGGAATATCCCGCGCCTTGTCCCGCAGGGCGTGGCCTTGCGCGGTCAATTCAACGATCACCACGCGCTCGTCTTCACGGCTGCGGGTGCGGCTTAACAAACCTTCGGCTTCGAGGCGTTTGAGCAGAGGTGTCAGTGACCCCGGGTCCGTCAGCAAGCGGGTGCTGATCTCGCCTACGGTCAATCCGTCGCGTTCCCACAGCACCATCATCGCCAGGTATTGCGGATAGGTCAGACCTAAAGCTTGCAACAGCGGCTTGTAGACCTTGGTCATCAACAGCGATGTGGAGTGCAGGGCGAAACATAGCTGGTTGTCGAGCAGCAGTTGGTCGCAGTTATCGGGGGTGGAGCTAACGCTAGTCATTTTGAGGCCTTGATCGTTACTCGCCCTGAATCTAGCGGGTGAATCTTTAATGCGCTAGATAATTTTTGGGTCAGCGCCAACCGAGGTCGCTTTGCAGTGCCAGATCCCAAGGCGGGATCGGGCTGAACCGGCCCTTGAGGTACTCCAGCAACAACCGACTGCGGGAGTTGGCTTGCTGTTCCAGACGCAAGGCATAAATACCGGTGGTTTCCGGTTTGGGCAGCCCACTTTCGCAAAACAGTGGTAGCAACTCACCGCGCAGCAGGTGCTCACTGATCAGCCAGGTCGGCAGGTGGGCGATGCCCAGCCCTGCAAGTGCGCCGAAGAGTAGCGCTTCGGCATTATTGGCACTCATGCGCATGCGCTGCGGGCGGTGCTGTTGCAGTTGCCCGTCCAGCTCGAAACGCCAGGCGAAAGGGGGTGCCAGACCATCCCAGTCGAGGCCATCGTGCTCGCTCAGTTCCTTGGGATGAATCGGCGCGCCGCGGCGTTTCAGGTAGGCAGGGCTGGCGCAGGCAATCCGCACCATGCTGGCCAAGGGCGTGGCGACCAATCGGGTATCGGCCATTTGCCCGGCCCGCAGCACCAGATCGACTTTGCCCAGGTTCGAACCCTGCATATCGACAAAGCTGTCGATCAGGTGCAGCTGAACATCCAGCCCCGGATAGACCACCAGGAAGTCGGCAATCACCGGCGCCAGGTGGCGTCGGCCAAAAGCGGCCGGGGCGTCCACGCGAATCAGTCCTTCCGGGGCATTGCTCAGGGAGACGGCTTCGGCCCGGGCCAGACGTAGTTCGGCGACTATACGTCGTGCTCGCTCGGCAAATGCCAGGCCAGCCGGTGTCGCGCGCACGGCATGGGTGCTACGGGTGAACAGTTGGCTGCCGACTGCACTCTCAAGGCTGTCGATGCGCCGGGCTACCGCCGATGGCGTCAACGGATGGCGACGCGAGGCGGCAGAGAAGCTGCCGGTTTCCAGTACATCGAGAAACAGGCCGAGCTGATCGGTGAGGATATTGGGGTTCATGCCTGGGGTTTGCTTGTGCGGATTGGGCATAGCCATTGTGCGTTTCTGTGCGTTTCCACGCCAGTACAGACTGCGTAGCATGCAAAGCCAGACGTGAGGGGATCGCCTGTGATTGAGTTAGTGATGTATCTGGCATTTGGCGCAGCCTTGGGTACCGTGGGCGGTTTGTTCGGTATCGGCGGCGGCTTGATCGCGATTCCGGTGCTCGGTGTTTTGTTTGGTCTGGATCAGCAAATTGCTCAAGGCACGGCGTTGGTCATGGTGGTGCCGAACGTGATGTTGGCTTTGTGGCGCTATCACCAGCGCAATCGCATTGAGCTGCGCCACGCGTTGCCCCTGGCCTTGATGGGCTTTTGCTTCGCCTGGCTGGGTTCAATCTGGGCAGTGGGCATCGATGCGCGAGTGATGCGTATTGGCTTCGTCGCGTTTCTGATCGCCTTGTCAGTCTACAACCTTGCGCGAATGTTCATGGCCAGCGCCCCGGTCTCGGCGCAGATGCGTTACTCGTGGCCCTGGCTGGGCGTGTTGGGCGCAGCATCCGGGACCATGGGTGGATTGTTTGGTGTCGGCGGGGCAGTGGTCGCCACACCGGTGCTGACCAGCCTGTTCGGCACCAGCCAGGTCATTGCCCAAGGCTTGTCCCTGGCCTTGGCCTTGCCGAGTACCGGCGTCACGTTGGTGACCTACGCGCTCCATCACCAGGTGAGCTGGATGATTGGTTTGCCCTTGGCGGCCGGCGGTTTATTGAGCATCAGTTGGGGGGTGAAAATTGCCCACGCCATGCCGGAGCGACTCTTGCGCGGGCTGTTTTGCGGCTTCCTGGTGTTCTGTGCGGTGATGCTCACGTTTAAAGTTTGAAGCCTTCGACGATGTGCTCGGCCAGGCACTCGGTAATGGGCGATGGTGCGTTCAGGTTGCGCACCAGCATGATGCTGGCTTCAGGCAAGAGCGGCAGTTCTTCGGCATCACCGAGGATGCGCATATCCGAGGTGATCAGGCTCTCCAGTTGCGCGGTGACCGCCAGGCCGGCGCTGACCACCGCCATGAGCGCCGAGAGGCTGGAACTGTTATAGGCGATGCGATAGTCGCGCCCGGCAGCATCCAGGGCGTTGCAGGCCCAAATCCGGCAGAAACAATCGCTGTTGAACATCGCCAGCGGCAGCGGCGTTTGTTCGTGGGGGCTGAAGCATTGTGCCTCGGCCCAGACAAAACGCTCCTTGCGCAGCAACTGGCCAATCTCGCTGCCCGGTTCGCGGGTGACGATGGACAGGTCCAGGTCCTGGCGTTGCAGCAGTTGTTTTGATGACTCGCAATGCACTTCGATCTGGATCAAGGGATAGGCTTGCGCGAAGCGCGACAAAATCCCCGGCAAAAAGCGCATCACATAGTCATCGGGCGTACCGATGCGCACGGTGCCGACCATGTGCGGTTCGCGCAGCGTATTGAACACTTCACTGTGCAGTTTCAGGATGCGCCGGGCGTAACCGAGCAAAACCTGACCCTCGGCGGTCAGCCGTACCTGGCGCCCATCACGCTGAAACAGCTGGCGTTGCAGGACGTCTTCTTCAAGACGCTTCATCTGCATGCTCACCGCCGATTGGGTGCGATTGACCAATTCACCGGCGCGGGTAAAGCCACCTTGGTCGGCGATCGCGACGAAGGTGCGCAGGACTTCGGTGTCGATGCTTGGGTAGTTGGCCAATTGATCAATCTCTGAGATGTATTGCATAAGAAACATTCGTTGGATTGATCTTAGCTCCAGGACGAGACTTTAGTCATCCCCACTGGAGGGCAACATGATGAAAGGTCAAAAAGGTTATCTACTGGTCGAAAAATTTTCATTCCATGGTTTCTCCCTGCGTCCTTTGATGGAGAAAATCGCCCGCTGGCATCAGCTCAATCGTGAGCGTGCGCTGCTGGCGAGGATGAGCGACGAGGCGTTGAAGGATATCGGGATCAGTCGGGCCGATGTCGAGCAGGAAGCCGTACGCCCATTCTGGGACGACCCGATGCGCAAATGATTATCGGACAACTACACAAGCGGCTTCGTGGTGGGGTAGTTTGCGAGCAGACATGGAGATACACATGCCCGCAGAACTGTCCTTTTCTCTCAAACAGGCTCGGCGTCTGGCGCTGGCCGCCCAAGGTTTCTCCGGGCGCCAGCCGCCAGCGACGGTCAAATCGCCTCAACTCAACCGGTTGATCGAACGTCTGGGCATCCTGCAGATCGATTCGGTCAACGCTCTGGTGCGCTCGCACTACCTTCCTCTGTACTCGCGCCTCGGTCACTATTCGTCCGATTTGCTTGATCAGGCTGCCTGGAGTCAGGGCCGACGGCGCACGTTGTTCGAGTATTGGGGGCATGAGGCGTCTTTGCTGCCGCTATCAATGTATCCCTTGATGCGCTGGCGCATGCAGCGGGCGAGGCAAGGGGAGGGCATTTATCAACAAATGGCCCGATTCGGGCGGGAGCAGCAGGAGACGATTCGTCGAGTATTGACCCTGGTTGAGGAGCGAGGGGCTCTCGGCGCTGGCAGTTTGTCGACGCGTCAGGAGCGGGCGGGCCCCTGGTGGGACTGGAGTGCCGAGAAGCATGCGCTGGAGTGGTTGTTTGCCGCCGGTGAAGTGACTGTTTCAGGGCGTCGTGGTTTCGAGCGTCTTTATGATTTACCCGAGCGGGTCATTCCAGCAGCGACTCTTCAGCAACCGCTACTCAGTGAAGCCGAGGCCCAGCGCGGGCTGCTTGTGCATGCCGCGAGTGCGCTGGGGGTCGGTACTGACAAGGACTTGCGCGATTATTTTCGGCTTTCACCTGTCGACAGCCGCGCGCGTCTGGCTGAGTTGGTCGAGGCGGGTGAGTTGGTGGTTTGCGATGTTCAGGGTTGGCGGCAACCCGCCTATTGCCTGCCCGTGCCGAAAGTCCCGCGCGCAGTCGAGGTCAGCGCCTTGCTCTCGCCGTTTGATTCACTGATCTGGGAGCGTAGCCGCACCGAACGTTTGTTCGATTTTCGCTATCGGCTGGAGATCTACACGCCTCAGTCCAAACGGGTGTATGGCTATTACGTGCTGCCGTTTCTTTACAACGAACGAATTGCCGCTCGGGTCGATTTACGGGCTGAACGGGCTCAGGGAAGGCTGGCGGTGCATGCTGTGCATGAGGAAGAGCCAGGGCTGGATGAGCAGGGGATGCGGGCGTTGGCCAAGAATCTGCGACAGATGGCCGACTGGCTGGGCTTGCCGGAAATTCAGTTGAACTGCCCGCGTGCCAGTGCGGCGCGGTTGCGGGTGGCGTTGATGCAGGAGGAATGATCGTTCCCACGCTCCGCATCACGTTTTGGAACAGACGCAGAGCGTCCAGGGCGGCATTCCCACGCGGAGCGTGGGAATGATCAGCTCTTACTGACTCAACGGCGAACCTGTTTGAGTGTCTCGGCAATCAAAAACGCCAGTTCCAGCGACTGATCGGCATTCATTCGTGGGTCGCAATGGGTGTGATAACGGTCCGATAAGCCATCCTCGGTAATCGGCCGTGCGCCGCCGATACATTCGGTGACGTTCTGTCCGGTCATTTCGATATGGATACCGCCGGCATAACTACCTTCCGCTTCGTGCACCTGGAAGAACTGTTTCACTTCATTGAGGATCTGCGCGAAGTCGCGGGTCTTGTAGCCGCTGCTGGCTTTGATCGTGTTGCCGTGCATCGGGTCGGAACTCCACAGCACTTTCTTGCCTTCGCTTTCCACTGAACGGATCAGCTGCGGCAGATGGTCGCCAACCTTGTTCGCGCCCATGCGCACGATCAGGTTGAGGCGGCCGGGATCGTTGTCCGGGTTAAGGATGTCGATCAGACGAATCAACTCCTCGGTGTTCATGCTCGGACCGACCTTGACCCCGATCGGGTTGTTCACCCCGCGCAGGAACTCGACGTGGGCGCCGTCGAGCTGGCGCGTGCGGTCGCCGATCCAGAGCATGTGCGCCGAGCAGTCGTAGTAATCGTTGGTCAGGCTGTCGCGTCGCACGAAGGCTTCTTCGTAGTTCAGCAGCAGCGCTTCGTGGGCGGTGAAAAAGCTGGTTTCGCGCAGTTGTGGTGAGCTATCCATGCCACAGGCGCGCATGAAGGCCAGGGTTTCATCAATGCGATCAGCCAGGTGGCTGTACTTCTCGGCCAGGGCCGAGTTGGCGATAAAATCCAGGTTCCATTTATGAACTTGATGCAGGTCGGCAAAACCGCCCTGAGCAAAGGCGCGCAGCAGGTTCAGCGTTGCAGTGGACTGATGGTAGGCCTGCAGCAAACGATCCGGATCCGGCACGCGGCTCTTTTCATCGAAACCGATGCCGTTGACGATGTCGCCACGGTAAGCCGGCAGGGTCACGCCGTTGATGGTTTCATCGTTGGAGGACCGCGGTTTGGCAAATTGCCCGGCCATGCGGCCGACCTTGACCACCGGGCAGCCCGCCGCAAAGGTCATGACAATCGCCATCTGCAGCAATACTTTAAAGGTGTCACGGATTTTTGCCGCAGAGAATTCGGCAAAGCTTTCTGCGCAATCACCGCCTTGCAGCAGAAATGCCCGACCCTGAGTCACCTCGGCAAACTGACGGCGCAACTCCCGGGCTTCACCGGCAAACACCAACGGCGGATAACTGGCCAGGCTTTGCTCGACCTGCAACAAGTGCGCAGCGTCAGGGTAATGGGGTTGTTGCTGGATCGGCAGGGCGCGCCAGCTGTCAGGGCTCCAGGGTTGGCTCATCATGGACTCTAGTGTTTTACGGTCGGACATCCATGTTATCAGTAATTAGTGCGTGACCTGTTCCCGTTGGTTCGCGGACAATCGCGCCTTTCCCGCTCGGTGCCGAGCGACTGGATTTATCGCGTTGCCGAGGTTGAGCCCGGTGGCGGTTAGGAGATGAGATGACTGAGGAGCGCGTCGAGCGCCTGCTCGCTGAGGTGCACGATGACTTTGGCATGATTCGGGTGCTGGAAGTGGCGGATTACCGCTTTCTCGAATTTGGCGATGCCATCGAACAGAGTTGCGTGTTCACCGCCGACCCAAGCTGGCTGGAGTACGACTATACCCGGGCCATGCTGATCGGTGCGCTGTGTCACGAAACCCCGGAAAGTGCACTGTTTCTGGGGCTTGGCGCGGGCACGCTGACCCAGGCCTGCCTCAAGTTCCTGCCGCTGGAAGATGTCGAAGCCATCGAGCTTCGCCCGGACGTTCCGCGCCTGGCCATCGAATACCTGGGGCTGGATGACGACCCGCGACTTTATATCCGTGTCGGCGATGCCCTGGAGCTGCTCGACACTGCCGAGCCCGCGGATCTGATCTTCGTCGACCTCTACACTGATGTCGGTCCGGGCGTCGGGCATCTGGCCTGGGGCTTTCTGGCAAACTGTCAGAAACGTCTGAATCCGGGTGGCTGGTTGGTGATCAATCAATGGGCCACCGATGACGGCAAGCCATTGGGCGCGGCTTTGCTGCGTGGTCTTTATCACCGGCATTATTGGGAGCTGCCGGTGAAGGAGGGCAATGTGATCCTGATGGTTCCATCCGACCTGGATCAGCAACTGGATATGGAAGGCCTGATCGCGCGAGCCGAAACGCTGGCGCCGCGTCTGGGGTACTCGCTGCAGTCGCTGATCAAGGATATTCGCCCGGCGACATAAGGCACAGCCTCAACAGCCTTTGAAGTCACCGGGTCGTTTCTCGATCATCGCGCGCAGACCTTCCTTGGCGTCTTCACTGTTCAGCAATTTTTTGACCAGTGGCGGCAAACCTTGAGCGGCGGCGGTTTCGCCTTCAAGGCGTGCCTGACGGGCGGACATCAAGGTCGCCTGAACGCCCAAGGGTGCTTGCCTGGCGATACGTTGGGCCAACTCCAGTGCGCGGGGTAACAGGTCTTCGCTGGCCATCACTTCCTGGACCAGACCTAGCCGCAAGGCGTCATGAGCGTCGAACTCATCGCCGGTCAACAGCCAGCGCATGGCGTTGCCCCAGCCGGCGATTTGATGCAGGCGCAAGGTGGCGCCACCGAAAGGGAAGATCCCGCGCTGGACTTCCATCTGGGCGAAACGCGTATTGCTGGCGCACAGGTTGATATCGGCAGCCAGCATCAATTCGATGCCGATGGTCAGGCAGTAGCCTTGTACGGCGACGATCACCGGCTTACTGACCCTGGGGCCTGCGAACACTCCCCATGGATCGCAGCCGCCGGTCGGCGCCTGCCAGCCGTTGGCCAGAGCGGCACCGACATTCGCCAGATCCAGCCCGGCGGTAAAGTGTTCACCGTGACCGAACACCACGGCTACCCGAGCCTGGGCATTACGTTCGAACTCGCCATAGGCCAGGCTGAGTTCGTTAAGCAGATCGAGGTCGAAGGCGTTACGTTTGGCAACGCGGTCCAGGCCGATCAACAGGATATGACCGCGCTGTTCACGGCTGACGCGACTTGGATTGAGCTGATTCATGGGACATATCCTTGGGCGGAAAAGGGTGTTTCAGACCGAAGGTCTCAGCCTGAAAGATGAACCGTTTAAGCGTCATGACCAATAGGGCCGGGCCTCTGAAAAGTAGACGCTTGGAGGATTATCCGCAAAGCCCGTGACAGAGAGGCGTACAGCTGCTTTTTCTTATAAAAACTTCTCCCTTTTTTCAGTAATTCCGGTATAGTGCGCGCCGGCCTTTAACCGGGCCACGTTTAGGTATAGCAATTCCCCCGAAGCCAGCTTCGGTTGCTTGTTCGCTCTGCGGACTATCCTTGACGATCCATTCATTCAAACGTTTTCGCAAATCCCCGCCGACAAAGCTGCCAGGGCGACTCTTGAGTCTCAACACGGCACGCGCAGCTTTGGAGCATGGGTCTTTGCGGATGCACTTAGAGGCAGACCCATGACCCAGGAAATCGGCGGCTTCGCCGCTCTTGAACTTCATCCCAATATTGTCGCTGCAGTAGTCGCTACCGGCTATGAAGAGCCTTCGGCCATTCAGCAGCAGTCGATCCCGATCATTCTCGCCGGTCACGATATGATTGGCCAGGCGCAAACCGGTACGGGTAAAACCGCTGCGTTCGCCCTGCCGATTCTGCACCGCATTGATCCGTCCAAGCGCGAGCCGCAAGCTCTGATCCTGGCCCCAACTCGTGAGTTGGCGCTACAAGTTGCAACCGCTTTCGAAACCTACGCCAAGCAAATGCCGGGCGTAACTGTTGTGGCTGTCTACGGCGGTGCGCCGATGGGCCCGCAATTGAAAGCCATCCGTAATGGCGCACAGATCGTTGTCGCCACTCCGGGTCGTCTGTGCGACCACCTGCGTCGCGACGAAAAAGTATTGGCGACCGTGAACCACCTGGTTCTCGACGAAGCCGACGAAATGCTCAAGCTGGGCTTCATGGACGACCTGGAAGTTA
The DNA here is from genome assembly GCF_059420325.1 of Pseudomonas sp. GW821-FHT04C07. Taxonomy (NCBI): domain Bacteria; kingdom Pseudomonadati; phylum Pseudomonadota; class Gammaproteobacteria; order Pseudomonadales; family Pseudomonadaceae; genus Pseudomonas; species Pseudomonas sp. GW821-FHT04C07. Next base: position 363,861 of record NZ_JBWKTM010000004.1, on the reverse strand, counting down.
TCTTCAAGGCCATGCCGGAAACCCGTCAGACCGTATTGTTCTCGGCCACCTTGCCGCAGTCGATCCGTGCCATCGCTGAGCGCCATCTGCGCGATCCGAAGCACATCAAGATCCAGACCAAGACTCAGACCGTTACCGCGATCGAACAGGCTCACCTGTTGGTTCACGCTGACCAGAAGACCTCGGCTGTATTGAGCCTGCTGGAAGTGGAAGATTTCGACGCGCTGATCATGTTCGTGCGTACCAAGCAAGCGACCCTGGACCTGGCCAGCGCGCTGGAAGCCAAAGGCTACAAAGCCGCTGCGCTGAACGGTGACATTGCCCAGAACCAGCGTGAGCGCGTGATCGAGTCCCTCAAGGATGGCCGTCTGGACATCGTTGTGGCGACCGACGTTGCTGCCCGTGGTCTGGACGTTCCGCGTATCACCCACGTATTCAACGTGGACATGCCGTACGATCCAGAGTCCTACGTTCACCGTATCGGCCGTACTGGCCGTGCCGGTCGCGAAGGTCGTGCACTGCTGCTGGTGACTCCGCGTGAGCGCCGCATGCTGCAAGTGATCGAACGTGTAACCGGTCAAAAGGTTGCTGAAGTCCGCCTGCCGGATGCTCAGGCCGTTCTCGATGCACGCATCAAGAAACTGACCAACAGCCTGTCGCCGCTGGTTGCTGATGCCGAGTCGACTCACGGTGAGCTGCTGGATCGTCTGACTGCCGACATCGGTTGCACCCCGCGTGCACTGGCCGCTGCTCTGCTGCGCAAGGCTACCAACGCTCAAGCACTGACCCTGGCTGCCATCGAGAAAGAGCGTCCACTGGTGCCGAACAATGCACCGCGTGGCGATCGTCCAGAGCGTTCCGGTGATCGTCCGGACCGTGGTGATCGTGAGCGTCGCGCTCCGGTTCCGCTGGCTGAAGGCCGTGCTCGTTGCCGTACCGCGCTGGGCGCGCGTGATGGTATCGCTGCCAAGAACCTGCTGGGCGCCATCCTTAACGAAGGTGGTCTGGCGCGTGAAGCTATCGGTCGCATTCAGGTGCGTGACAGCTTCAGCCTGGTAGAGTTGCCGGAAGATGGTCTGGAGCGTCTGCTGACCAAACTGAAGGACACTCGCGTTGCCGGCAAGCAGTTGAAACTGCGTCGTTATCGCGAAGACTGATCCGCGCTGAGCTGATCAATCGAGCATAAAAAATCCCCGACTGGTTCGGGGATTTTTTATGCCTGATCGTTTCCACGCAGAGCGTGGGAACGATCATTTAGCCAAACCGATAGATGTCCATCCCCAGCGCACCCATGGTGAAGCCTTGATGGGCAATACTGAAGTCGCCGCCGGCACCACGGGCGAAATACAGCGGAAGCAAATGCTCGTCGCTGGGATGGCTGCGCACGGCATAGGGCGCTTGCTGGCGATAGTCATGCAGGGCTGCTTCGTCGTCAGCGGCGAGTTTGTCGATCACCCAGTCGCGAAAGGCTTTGGCCCAGGGCTCTACGCTTTCCGGGCCGGCGTGCCAGTCCAGCTCGCGCAGGTTGTGGGTGATGCTGCCGGAGCCGATCAGCAGTACGCCATGTTCGCGCAGGCTGGCCAACGCATGGCCGACGCGGGTTTGCAGGGCTGGCCCAAGACGACTTGGAAGCGAAACTTGTACCACCGGAATATCGGCTTGCGGATACATCAGAGACAGTGGAACCCAGGCGCCATGGTCGAACGGGCGCTTGGCGTCAATCCGGGCATGCAGCCCGTCGGCTTTGAGTAAGTCGACTACCTGCGCTGCGAGCTCTGGCTCACCGGGAGCTGGATACTGTACGGCAAACAACGCGGGTGGGAAGCCACCAAAGTCATGCCAGGTTTCCGGCTGAGGGTTGCCACTGACCAGCAGCTCCTGGCTTTCCCAGTGGGCTGAAACCAGCACGATGGCTTTGGGTCTGGGTAATTCGGCGGCCAGACGTGCCAGAGCCGGGCCGCTGGCACCGGGTTCCAGTGCTAGCATTGGCGAGCCATGGGAGATAAACAGGCTAGGGAGCATAAGAGGTTCCTGAGCGTTAAGATGACATCATCTTCAGTCAGATCATTGATCTAAATCTAATATAAGTTTTAGTGCCTTTTGATCGAATTTTCAGGGTGATTTATGCAACCGGAATTTTGGCACAAGCGTTGGGAGCTCAATCAGATCGGCTTTCATCTGTCCGAGGTAAACCCCTACCTGCCGCGGTTGTGGCCTAAGTTGGGGTTGGCGGCAGGCTCGCGGGTGCTGGTGCCATTGTGTGGGAAAAGTCTGGACCTTGTGTGGCTCGCCAGTTGTGGTCATCAGGTGCTGGGCGTCGAGTTGTCAGAAAAGGCCGTGACGGATTTTTTCAGCGATCAGCAACTTGAGCCACAGATCAGTCAGCAGGGTGCTTTCACGGTCTATCAGGTGGGCTCGATAGAGTTGTGGTGCGGGGACTTCTTTGCCTTGAGAGTTGAGCATGTGGCTGATTGTGCAGCGTTGTATGACCGGGCGGCGCTGATTGCCCTGCCACCGGAAATGCGCGAGCAGTACGCGGCACATCTGAACCGGATCCTGCCGTCGGGTTGTAAGGGGTTGCTGATTACTCTGGACTACGACCAGATACAGATGGCCGGGCCACCGTTTGCGGTGGTCGATGCTGAAACCAGAAGCCTGCTTGGCGATTACTGGCAGCTTCGAGTCGTAGAAGAACGAGACGTCCTCGCAGAGAGCTGGAAGTTCCTCCAGAGCGGTGTCACGCGCCTGGATGAGCGGGTTTATCGTCTGTTGAAGAACTGACCCGGGTCGTAAACGCTGGAGTGGTCGAATTCTTTGGAAGCGAAAAAGGGGCGACTTGCGTCGCCCCTTTGGGTGCTTCAATGAAGGCTATCAGCCACGACGGCGCAGTGCGTCGATACGCTCTTCCAGCGGTGGGTGGCTCATGAACATGCGAGCCAGGCCCTGCTTGATGCCGCCGTTGATACCGAAGGCAGTCAAGGTGTCCGGCATGTGTACCGGCAGGCCTTGCTCCGAACGCAGGCGCTGCAGGGCGCCGATCATTGCGCTGGTGCCGGCCAGGCTGGCGCCGGCTTCGTCTGCGCGGAATTCGCGTTTGCGCGAGAACCACATGACGATTGCGCTGGCCAGGAAGCCCAGTACCAGTTCGGCGAAGATCGTCGCCACGTAGTAGGCGATGCCCTGGCCTTCTTCGTTCTTGAAAATAACCTTGTCGACGAAGTTGCCGATGATTCGCGCGAAAAACATCACGAAGGTGTTCACCACGCCTTGTACCAGCGCCAGTGTCACCATGTCGCCGTTGGCTACATGGCCGATTTCGTGGGCCAGCACCGCTTTCACTTCATCCGGTGAAAAGCGCTCCAGCAGACCCTGGCTGACGGCGACCAGTGCGTCGTTCTTGTTCCAGCCAGTGGCAAAGGCGTTAGCCTCGTAAGCCGGAAAAATCCCGACTTCGGGCATCTTGATCCCGGCTTCGCGGGACAGCTGCTCGACGGTTTGCAGCAACCATTGTTCATGGCGAGTGCGCGGCTGGCTGATGATCTGGGTGCTGGTGCCCATCTTCGCCATCCACTTGGAGATGAACAGCGAGAACAAGGAACCCGCGAAACCAAAGACCGCACAGAAAACCAGCAGCTGATTGAGGTTGAGGTCAACCCCGTTGGCCGCCATGAACCCGTTGAAGCCGAAAAGGCTCAGGGTGATGCTGGCAATCAGCACGACCGCCAGGTTAGTGGCCAAAAACAGCAATATGCGCATCATGGTTGTAGAAATCTCCTCATGCTAAATATGTAGCGTACTGCGGGGTATATAAGGTGCGGCACCGGGCTATTCAACCAGGTGACTATTTCAAACTGTGTCTTACAGTCGGATTTTAGACCCTTGCAGGGTTTTTCCGACATTGATCGGGCACGCGCTTTTAGCGCTGAGGGTCCCGTCGCAGTTGGGTGCGATGGCAGACCATGGAAACAGCACAGGCACAGGAGGGCATGTGTTTAGGGAAAAAGGAGATATGTTGCTGAATTAATCGCTGTGCGACTTTGCAACAGTCGCACAGCGTAACAGTGCTTATTGGCGGTAAGATTTCAGGAAATTACCGATCCGGCCAATAGCCTGGTCCAGATCATCCACTCGCGGCAGGGTCACGACGCGGAAGTGGTCCGGCCATGGCCAGTTGAAGGCGGTACCCTGGACCACCAACAGCTTTTCCGAGAGCAACAGATCGAGAACGAATTTTTCATCGTTGTGGATCGGGCAGATTTTCGGGTCGATCCGAGGGAAGGCGTACAGCGCACCCATCGGTTTGACGCAGCTGACGCCGGGAATGTCGTTGAGCAGTTCCCAGGTACGGTTGCGCTGTTCCAGCAGACGGCCCGCCGGCAAGACCAGGTCATTGATGCTCTGATAGCCACCGAGGGCGGTCTGGATCGCATGCTGGCTAGGCACGTTGGCGCACAGGCGCATGTTGGCCAGCATGTCGATGCCTTCGATGTAGCTCTGGGCATTGTGTTTCGGGCCGGAAATGGCGACCCAGCCGGAACGGAAACCCGCTACACGGTAGGACTTGGACAGGCCGTTGAAGGTCAGGCAGAGCAGATCCGGAGCCAGCGAAGCAGTACAAACATGCACGGCATCGTCGTAGAGAATCTTGTCGTAGATTTCGTCGGAGAACACCACCAGCTTGTGCTGGCGGGCAAGTTCAAGCATGCCCGACAGAACTTCCTTGGAGTACACCGCGCCGGTCGGGTTGTTTGGGTTGATGATCACCATAGCCTTGGTGTTCGGGGTGATCTTGGCCTTGATGTCGGCCAGGTCCGGCCACCAGTTGGCTTGCTCGTCGCACAGGTAATGCACCGGATTGCCGCCGGCCAGGGTCACGGCTGCGGTCCACAGCGGATAGTCGGGTGCCGGGATCAGTACTTCGTCACCGTTGTTGAGCAGGGCCTGCATCGACATCACGATCAGCTCGGAAACGCCGTTGCCCAGGTAAATGTCTTCAATACCGACGCCTTCTACCTGCTTTTGCTGGTAGTACTGCATAACGGCCTTGCGGGCGCTGAAAAGGCCCTTGGAGTCGCTGTAGCCTTGCGCGGTCGGCAGGTTGCGGATGACGTCCTGGAGGATTTCGTCCGGTGCCTCGAAACCAAAAGGCGCCGGGTTGCCGATATTCAGCTTGAGGATGCGATGGCCTTCCTCTTCCAGACGTTTGGCGTGCTTGAGCACTGGGCCGCGAATGTCATAACAGACGTTGGCGAGCTTGTTCGATTTGCTGACCTGCATGGCGATGTGTTCCTGAAAATGAACGATCCAGGCGGCATTGAACTACCGTACTGGGAATCCTGCGTTCTCACACAGGCCTGTAACCGGTATCGCAGCGTGAAAATCCGTTTGAATGCGCGTTACACGGCTGCCAGACTGGCGTTTGACGAGGCGCAATCATACGTGCCGCCTGATCCGTGGAAAAGATACAGATCAGGCTTTTTCAGTTGCAGAGGTAAGACGATGGAAAAGTTGGAAAAAACCCTTGAAGAATGGCGCGCCATGCTCGATCCGGAGCAGTACAACGTTTGTCGCCTCAAAGGCACCGAACGACCGTTCTCGGGCAAGTACAACGGCACCAGGACCGATGGTGTTTATCACTGCATTTGCTGCAATGAGCCGTTGTTTGACTCCAGGGCAAAATTTGATTCTGGCTGCGGCTGGCCGAGTTTCTATCAGCCGATAGGCGAGAGCGCCATGGTCGAGATTCGTGATGTGAGCCACGGCATGGTTCGTACCGAAGTGGTCTGCGCCAAATGCGATGCACATTTGGGGCATGTGTTCCCTGATGGTCCACCACCGACGGGCTTGCGCTACTGCATCAATTCGGTGTGCCTGGATCTGGTGCCTCGGGGCTGATCGGCTGTACGCCCCCCCTGTAGGAGCCGAGCTTGCTCGCGATGGTCGTAAACGATGACGTGTACTTCCTGACGAAACGCGTCAGCTTCAAATCCATCGCGAGCAAGCTCGGCTCCTACATATAGTTAGCGCCAGCCGTGATATCCCGGGTGACGTTGCCAATAATTAAATTGCACGCAATTCAATTGCTCACTATGGTTGTCTCACATTTCCGTTTCAGGAGCCTGCGCCATGACTGACAATTTGCTGAACATCCCCTGCACCACCATCAAAGGCGAGCAAAAGACCCTGGCCGACTTTGCCGGCAAAGCCGTCCTGGTGGTCAATACTGCGAGCAAGTGCGGTTTCACGCCGCAATATAAAGGTCTGGAGGAGCTTTGGCAGAATTACAAGGACGAGGGTCTGGTGGTGCTCGGCTTCCCGTGTAACCAGTTCGGCAAACAGGAGCCGGGGAATGAGGGGGCCATTTCCGAGTTTTGCGAGCTGAACTTTGGTGTCAGCTTCCCGCTGTTCAAGAAGATCGAGGTCAATGGCAGCGACGCTCATCCATTGTTCGTGCAGTTGAAAAAACGCGCTCCGGGCCTGCTCGGCTCTCAAGGCATCAAGTGGAACTTCACCAAGTTCCTCATCGGCAAGGACGGTCAGGTCGTCAAACGTTTTGCTCCGGCGACCAAGCCGCAGGATCTGACGAGCGAGATTGAAGCGTTGCTCAAATGAATGGTCTGTCAGCTGATTCGCTCAAACTCGACAGCCAGCTGTGCTTCAAGCTGTACGCCGCTTCCCGGGCAGTCATTCGTGCCTACAAGCCGATGCTCGACCAGTTGGGGCTGACCTACCCGCAATACCTGGTCATGCTGGTGTTGTGGGAATGGCAGGATTCGCCGCCTGAGCAACCGACGGTGAAAGCCCTTGGCGAGCGGTTGGCCCTGGACTCCGGGACGCTCACACCGTTGCTCAAACGCATTGAGCAGATGACGTTAGTGCAGCGTCAGCGTTCGGCGCGCGATGAGCGTGAAGTTCACTTGAGTCTGTCCGGTGCCGGGTTGGCCCTGCGCGAGCGGGTCGCGCCGCTCAAGGCGCGTCTGTTGTGCGACAGCGGTGTGGATCTGGATCGCTTGAGTGAGCTGCGCAGCGGTCTGGACCAGTTATTGGGGCAGATCAAAGCGCTGTCGTAACGGGCACCCATAGTTCGAGCAGGGCAGCCAACTCTTCGCGCCGAAACGGTTTAGCCAGATAGTCGCTCATCCCGGCCGCGCGGCAGCGTTCTCGCTCCTCGGGCATGGCATTGGCAGTCAGTGCGACGATAGGCAGATCAGGCCAGCGACCACTGCGGCGGATCTGCCGGCTGGCTTCATAACCGTCCATGACCGGCATATTGCAGTCCATTAACACCAGGTCGAAACTACTGTGCTCAAGCTGGTCCAGGGCCTCGGCGCCATGTGCTGCAACGGTCACTTCGCAGCCAAGCTTGCCGAGCATTCCTTTGGCCACGAGCTGGTTGACCGGGTTGTCTTCCACCAACAGGATGCATGCCCGCCGCTGGGGAGACAGGGTTTCAAGCTGTGCTTCGTTGATGGTGGTGGTCTGTGCTTGCAGGGTCCGCCGCAGGGTTTGATAAAGCGCGTTGCGTGCCAGCGGTCGAGCCTGCTGCTGTAAGGGTGCCAGAGCGCTGGCTTCTTCGGTTGGCATAAAGCTGCCATAGGCGGTCACCAGCAGAATCGGCGTCTGGATGGCGGGACGTATCCCTAACAGGCATTCAGGGCAGTCGGTGATCAGCAGATCAGGTGTGAGCCCGATCAGCGAGTCATCGATGTTGCGTCGTTGATAGTCCAGTCCCCATCCGGGCAGCAAACTGTTCAACAGTTCGGCCAGACCGCTACCAGCTGCGGTGATCGCCATGACGTTTCCTTGCAGTGGCGCCGGAGTGGGTGCGGGGGTATGGCAAGGTAACGGCAGGTCGGCGCAGAACTGGCTGCCGAAACCCGCTTCCGAACAGATGCTCAGACGGCCCTGCATGGCTTCGCAGAGGTTGTAGGTCAGGGCGAGACCCAGGCCGGTACCGCCGAACTGCCGGGTAATGCCGGCTCCTGCCTGGGTGAAGGGTTGGAATATTTTGACCTGCGCGTCCTGCGCAATGCCGATACCTGTATCGCAGACTTCGATTCTGACGCCGTCTTCATGTGTGCTCAGGCGTACATCGACGCGGCCGAATCGGGTGAACTTCAGAGCGTTGGACAAGAGGTTGCTGACGATTTGCCGTACACGTGTCGGGTCACCCAGCACCAATGCCGGAAACTGCGGGTCGATCAGGCAGGCCAGTTCAACGCTCGGTGCGGCATTCTGCGATAGCAGGTTGGCCGTGTCTTCGACCAGTACGCCGAGGTCGAAGGGGATGCGTTCAAGCTCCAGTTGACCGGCGTCGAACTTCGACAGGTCGAGAATATCGTTGAGTAACTCCACCAATACCTTGCCAGAGTCGTGGGCAATCGACAGTTGCTGCAGTTGCTCGGCAGTCAGGGGGCTGTCCAGAGAAAGGGCGATCATTCCCAGCAAGCCGTTAAGCGGAGTGCGAATTTCATGACTCATATTGGCCAGGAACACCGAGCGCGCCTCCGCCATGTCGAGTGCCGTGCTGCGGGCAATTTCGAGTTCTTCGTTGGATTGGCTCAAGCGAGTGTTGATCGCTTTCAGTTCGCTGGTACGCGCGGAGACGATGCTCTCCAGTTGCCCGAGATAATCGGTCAAGCGGTTCTCGGCATTGCGTCGCTGCTGAATCTCGGTGGCCATGTTTTCGAACTGCTGGTTGGCGACTTTGACCAATACGCCGATTTCATCGTTTTCGTGGCCCAGTGGGAAATCCAGTCGCGCCTGGTCGGTGCTTCGAGGGTCACTGCCGCTGAGTGCGCGGATAACCCGAACCAGGGGTTTGGTCAGCATGACGTAGAAGAGCGCCAGTAGAATTGCGGTCAGGATCAGACTGCGGAAGAAGCCGTTGAGCAGGGTCACCTCGGCCCTACGCAGGAAGCGGCTGCCGAAAGAGTAGGTATCAACCTCCAAATGCAAGGTACCGAGGGATTCGCCGGGCAGGTAATCGAGATAGAGCCGGTCTTCAAATTGGCGATTGGCACCAAAGAGAAAGTCGCTGATCAGCCGGTATCTGCTTTGCATCCCGGGGCGATTTACACTGGCAAGGATCGTGTTGTTGTTATCGATCAATTGCGCACTGATGATCGCCGGAGAGCGGAGCAGGCCAAGGGTCAACTCTTGCGCGAGCTCGGCGTCGATGTTGTAGGCGATCCGCGAGGCCGGGTTATGGCTGATTTCCAGAAGAGAGCGTATTTCCCGGTTGATGGAGGCGTCTTCGCTGGCATAATCGATGCCTATTTGCAGCAGACTGAGCAGGGCTCCCAGAATGAAACCGACCAGCACAGTGAGCCTGGCTTGTTTGTAAGACAGGCGGTTGGTGAACTTGATATCCATGGAGTGCTGAGCCAATTTTTTCCGTTTCCCTTCGCCGATCAATCATAGCTGAACAGTGGTGATTATCGGCAGAACCTGACGTCAGTCTTTCATTCAGCTACGAACCGGTGCTTGATGCTGCGTTTGTCTGGATAACATCATTACTGTGAACGTGCCTGAGGAGAAGTCGTGGATTCCCGATTGAATGCTTTTCTTGAACGCGCCGATGCGGTTCTGGCTCGTTTGGAGCCTTTGTTGCCCGCGCCGCGACAAACCATCGACTGGACTCAGTGTCTGGCCGCCCGTTGGCAGCGCGAAGGGCGCAGTGGTTTTCTGTTGCCGCTGGAGGTCAGTCTGGACATGCGTTTGTCCGATCTGATCGGGGTGGATAAACAACGTGAGCAGTTAGGTCGCAATACCCGACAGTTCCTCGATGGCATGCCGGCCAACCACGCATTGCTCTGGGGCTCACGCGGGACGGGTAAGTCTTCGCTTGTTCGGGCCTTGCTCGCGGAGCACGCCAAGGCCGGTTTACGTCTGATTGAGATTGAGCGCGATCACCTGGCGGATTTGCCGCGGGTGGTCGAGCAATTACAAAAGCTGCCACAGCGGTTCGTTTTGTTTTGTGACGATTTGTCGTTCGAGGCGGGCGAGGGTGATTATCGCATTCTAAAGAGTGTACTCGACGGCTCGCTGGAACAGGCTCCGGACAACGTCCTGTTGTACGCGACTTCTAACCGCCGACATCTGGTCCCGGAGAAACAGAGCGACAACGAGAACTGGAAGATGGTCGATGGTGAACTCCATCCCAATGAGGCGGTGGAAGACAAGATTGCCTTGTCGGACCGTTTTGGTCTGTGGTTGTCTTTTTATCCTTTCACCCAGGAACACTTTCTCAATGTGGTCGAACACTGGATCGGTGAGCTGGCGCGTAAAGCCGGTCTTGCGTGGCAGCGTACCGACGAGCTTGATATTCTGGCGGTCCGCTGGGCGACCGGAAGGGGCAATCGCAATGGACGTTGCGCATATCAATTTGCGCGGTATTGGGTAGGGCTACAGTTGTTGGAGCAAAAAGCATGATCGATTTGCAGAAAAGTGGCGCAGGACTCGATGGCTATGCGCTCCTGTGTGCGCAGTTGGAATCGTTGCTGGCCGATGAGCGTGACTTCATTGCTAACGCTGCGCAGTTTTCGGCCTTTTTGTTCAACCAGCTGGATGACCTGAACTGGGCCGGGTTCTACCTCAATCGCAATGAGGAACTGGTACTCGGACCGTTTCAGGGCCAGATCGCCTGTGTGCGAATCCCGTTCGGGCGCGGTGTCTGCGGGGCTGCCGCTGCGACCCTGCAAACCCAGCGGGTCGAGGATGTGCATGCGTTTGCCGGGCATATAGCCTGCGACAGTGCGTCGAACAGTGAACTGGTGGTACCGCTGGTCAAAGAGGGTCGGTTGATCGGTGTGCTGGATCTGGACAGCCCGAAACTGGCGCGTTTTACCGAGCAGGACCAGGCGGGCATCGAACAGTTGGCGGCTATTTTCCTGCGTTTGAGCGACTGCTGATCAGGCGCCTGGCCTTCTTGCAGGGGCGGTCTGCCGCAGTCAGCGCCTCGAAAATATCGGCGATTGTCATCATTCGCGCCGGCAGACTCATCTCCTCGCGTTTCAACTGTTCGGGATAACCGGTGCCGTCCATTTTTTCGTGATGGCCACCGGCAATAGAGTTCTGTCGAGTGTCCTTAAGCAGCTTACTGAGGACGTCTGTCTCGGACAGGCGTTTGCTTCATTCTCAAGATTCGGGTCCGGGGGGCTGAGTGTGCCGCTGGATTTGTCTGTGTAGCGCTCGCTCCAATTCAAGCATGGAGTGCTCAATGGCTTTTGCGCAGGCATCGACCTTCTCCGTGCTGGCATTTTCGATACAGGATTGCTCAAGTGCTTCGCAATGATCAGTCAGCGAAAAGGCTTGCACCATTCGAGCTGCGCCCTTGATCTTGTGCGCGATATCGATCAGCGATTGCCTCTCACCCTCATGCTGGAGTGCGTGCAGTGTCTGTCGGTCCTGACGGGTGCTGCTTAGAAGTTCAGTGAGCAAGCGTAGAACGAGTTGTGGATTCCCTCCGGTCATCAAGTGCAGGCTATCGGGATTGAAGGCGTTGTTGAAGGGTAATGGCTTGAGTTCGGCCAGCCGTTGATTCAACGCGGTAAGGCTGATGGGTTTGAACAGGCAATCGTTCATCCCGGCCTGTTTGCAGCGGTGCTTTTCCTCCTGCTGGGCGTTGGCGGTGAACCCCAGAATTGTGCACGGGGGCAACTGCCCCTGTTGTTCGTTCTCACGGATGGCCCGGGTGAGTTCATAGCCATTCATGACGGGCATGTTGCAGTCCGCGATCACCAGATCGAAGTGCCCGTCTGCCCAGGCCCGCAAACCCGCAGCGCCTTGGTGAGCGACCGTATAGTGATGACCAAGGAACCCAAGTTGCTGGCACATGAGCAAACGGTTTGCGGGGTGATCGTCGACCACCAGGACATTTAATACGGCACACGCGGCAGGAGGAGCAGGAACGACCTCGTCGATCATCAATTTGGGCGGCAGGTTGGTCATTTTCAACGACACATGAACTTGAGTACCTACCCCGGCCTGGCTGGTTAAAGTCAAAAGCCCCCCCATCATTTCACACAAACTGCGGCTGATGACCAGGCCCAGACCAGTACCACTCCTGGCCAGATGGTTGGGGCTTTCAGCCTGAGCAAAGGGTTCGAACAGGCGTTGTTGGTCATCTTCGCTAATACCAATTCCCGAGTCCTGAACCTGCAACTGTATTTGAATCTGTTGTGGTTCTTCGGTGGGTTGTATATCGACCCGGATCTTGACTTGACCGTGTTCGGTAAATTTGATCGCGTTGCTGACCAGATTGCTCAGTATCTGTTTGAAACGCAGAGGATCAATCAGTGCATCGGTCTCCTGCACATTCGAATTGAATTCCAGTAACAGGTTGAGGTTTTTTTGCCTGGCCAGTCCGTCAAAAACCCGAATCACCGACTCGATGATCGCGCGCAAGTTGACTTGCTCAGGGGCAAGGCTTAAACGGCCTGACTCGATGCGGGCGATATCGAGAATATCGCCGATCAGATCCAGCAGATCCTTTGCCGAGTTGTACGCTACTTCAATGGCCGGGCGATCAAGGTGACCCTGGTCAGCATGTTTCAAGGTTAATTCGAGCATGCCTATCACTGCATTCATTGGTGTGCGAATTTCATGACTCATGGTTGCCAGGAATGTACTTTTAGCTCGATTTGCGTCATCGGCCTGTTCTTTAGCCATCCTCAGTTCATCGAACAGTTGGCGGCGTTCGCTGATGTCGATCCAGCCTCCAATGATGCCCCGGACCTCTCCTGTCGAGTCACGGTAGGGGAGAATCCAGTGGTAGATTGTCAGTTCTCGTTTGCCGATATGCAGCATGCGATCGAGGATCAAAGGAATGCCTTCGGCCACCACCCGTTGATAATCGGCCTGGTATTCGCGTGCTTCAAATTCGTTGCTCACCCCCCCTTGCATGACGTTTTTGCCAATGACCTCTTCTCGCGTGGTGCAAAAGGCTTCCAGATAGCTGTCGTTGCAGCTTTGTAGACGTCCTTCCCGATCACGCACGTAAATAGGATGCGGCGTTCCGTTAACCAGGGCTCGCATGAATTCAAACTGATCATTGAGTGCCCGTTCGGCCATTTGCCGCTGTTTGATTTGCCTGCGCATATAGGCATTCCAGGCCAGGGAAATCAGCAACAGCAGACCGATACCCAAGACAATCTGGTAAAACAGGCGGTGATAGCTGCGCCAGTAACTGTCGGCAGGCGTCGTATGGCCACGCCAGCGACTGTTGATGATTCCGAGTTCGTCCGGCGCAATGCTCAAAAGTGCCTTGTCGATGATGGAGTTCAGTTCCGTCGCACTTCGTGCCGTAGCCAGTGAGAAGGCTGCTTGCCGGGTCCCGATAGTGGCACTGATCTGGAGCTTGTCCTGGAACGCCTGCGATGAGACGAAGTAGTTGGCGATCACCAGTGAATTCACGGCACCTTCGACCTGGCCTTGGGCTAGCAGCTCGGTCGCTCTGAAGGTGTCACGGGTCTCAGCCAGGCGGATGAGCGGAAACTCACTGCGCAGAAAACTCACCAAAGGATCGCCTCGGGTGATTGCCAGACGTTTGCCTTGAAGTTGCTCAAGGTTGGCGAAGCTTGCGGAGCCTTTTTGAGTCAGCAGTACATATGAGGTTTCCAGATAAGGGCGGCTGAAACTGAGTTTGCTCTCCCGTTCATTGCCGGGCGGGATGGCAGCTATGATGTCAGCTTTGTTCTCTTCAATCTGCTTGATCATTTCGCTGACACCGCGGCTGCGCTGAATCTCGAAACGCAAGCCGGTGCGCAGCCTGATCAGTTCCAGCAGGTCCGCGGTGATGCCGCGCAAGTTGTTATCGGCGTCGAAGAAGGTGAGTGGGGCGAAGGCCTCGTTCACTACGACGCGAACAATCGGATGCTGTGTCAGCCAGCCCTCTTCTGCAGAGGTCAGTTGCAGTTTGTGGTCAGTGAGAAGAATGTCGCTTCCGGCGCTCCAGCGTTTAGCGATATTTTCTCGCTCACCGGGTGGTACGGCCTTGAGGATCGCATTGATAACAGTGAGCAGGTTCTGGTCATCTTTGCGCACCGCAAAGCCGAAGCCATTGGCCTCGTGTTTGCCGAAGTTGGCCATCTGGATGTTTTTCAGATAACCCTTGTTGATCATGTAATGAGTCGAAATGGTGTCGCCGAGGAAGACATCCGCCTGATCAAAGGCAACGGCGTTGATCGCATTCTGATACGAGGGGAAGGTGGTGATGATGGCCTTGGGGTATAGCGCCTTTATTTCATCCAGCGGCAGGTAGTGATAGACCATACTCAGGCGCATGTTCGCGAGGCCATCGGTCAGCGAGCGGTTTTCTCTTTTTCGAGTCACCAGGACCGGCTGGTCCACGGCGTAGGGCGTTGAAAGCAATAGGTTCGGGTTATTGGCCTCAAAGCCGTTAGCGGTACCGAGCAGGTCGATGTATCCCTTCTCAAGTGCCTCTATGGCTGCCTCCCTTGAGGCAAAACGTTGCACCCTCATGGGCAGGGCCAGCGTTTTTGCGAGGATACCTGCGTAATCTGCCGTGAGCCCTTCGTAGTCATGACCGCTGGTGGTCAAGTCAAAGGGAGGGTAATCCGCAGCGGAAGTGCCCAGGACCAGTTCGCGCTTGTTTTGGACCGGCAGCAGTTGTGTTCTGTCCAGTTGGACTTCCATGTGACCGCCGCCTGAGCGACTGAGCAGCGTGTAGTGCTCGATGCCGTTTTGTGTAGCGGACACAGAGGTGCTCAGGCAAAAACCTGCGCTCAATAATATTAAATAGTCCTTTAAACGCCAGGGCATCCTGTTTCTCACACTAGCGCATTACGTTTTGCCATCTCGATAAGTTCTACCATGGACTTGGCTTTGAGCTTTTGCATGAGTCTTTTTTTATAGGTGCTGACGGTCTTGTTGCTAAGAAACATTCCATTGGCAATTTCCTTGTTTGTACGGCCTTGAGCAAATAGTTGCAGTACCATGAGCTCTCGGTCATTGACCGATTTAAATAAGTCCAGCTCGATAGATGATTTGTCATCCAATCGAGCAGGGTTCAAGGCCTGACTCGGAAAGTAGTTGTAACCGGAGAGGACCGCTTTGATGGCACTTATCAATTCGCTCAAGTCCTCCTGCTTGCAGACATAACCGGAGGCTCCGGATTGCATGCAGCGGATGGCAAAAAGGGAGGGTGATTGTGCCGTCAGAACCAACGTTTTCAGGGGCGTACTCATTGCATTAAAACGCGAGAGAACTTCCAGTCCGTCGAGTTTAGGAATGCTGATGTCGAGGATGATCAGGTCCGGCATACATTCCCGGACCATTTGCATGGCATCAACTCCATTATCCGTCTCACCGACTACTCTATAGCCTTCATGCTCTAACAATATACGGACTGCAAGGCGGATAACGGGGTGGTCGTCGACAATAAAAACCGAGTTCATAATCAAATCCCATGCGAGCGCAAATAAAGCGCGCACCTTAGCTCAGATGGGGGCGCACAGGCATGAACTGACTGGTCTGCTGGTGCAATATAGGATGAGTCCTACATGAGAAAAGGCGATGGATTACCCTTGGGCAAGGTTTGGTGGAATGGTGACTCAATTTTTAACCGATATGTAAGTGGAAGTGATTTAAAATATGGTGTTTTTCACTGGGGGCTCGTAAATATTCCTACTCGAAGTGTGGCTGGTTTCTTAAACACGTGAGCCGCCGCTTGTTGTGGGTTCGCTCTTTATTGCTGCGCAGACCAGTAGCGTTTTCAGTTCCCGGTGGTTCAGCGGTTTGGTCAAGTAACCGAGTAGTGGCAGGCCGCGCTCACTCGCCTGGTTTTTCAGCTCGTTCAGTTCATTCAGAGTGAGGCTGCTTAAAATGATGGCTCTGTGTATAAAACCTTGACGGCTTGCCAGGTCAATCAGTTCAAGACCCAGAAGGTCTGGCAAGCACTGATCACACAGGAGAATTTCGAATGGCATTTGTGCCTGTTGCATTAGCCTTAATGCGCTTTCGGCATTGTGGGCCGGGGTCAACTGGTGGAAGCCATAACTGTTAAGTAGACATTGGGTTGCTGTCAGCTGAAAAGGATGGTCCTCCACCAGCAGGATGCGCACGTCGTGTTTGAGCATATCGTTTTCCATACGCAAGAGCCCATCCTGGTCGAGTTCAACGACCGGGCAATGGTTCGCCAGCCTCGGGATTGCTTTATTGACGGTCCGTGGACGATGGGGTCGGTTCATTATGTCGTACAGGATGGAGGGCGATTATTTCGCGAATATGCAGATAAATTCGATCAGTTTGCTCAGCACGTACTGTAGGGGGATTCTCTGGGTGCAGGGATGTACCCGAAGTTTGAGAAAATTCGGTCAGCCGCAGAGGGAGTTTCTGACACGGCTGACCGATAGTTTTTACTGCGGACTGGAGCGTCCGGTCATCTCTCGCGCCATCTCGCTGGCGTAACTGTCTGTCATGCCAGCAATGAAATCGATCATACGCAGGAAGGATGCGTGCAAAGGCCGGCTCGGGTCGGGGGCATTGTTACCCAGCAGGTCGAGGATGCGACGGTTTTTGAAGGATGGCGTACGACCTCCATGCTGTTCCAGGGCGGCACCGCAAAAGGCATTCAGCAGAATTTCCAGCGTGGTGTAAGCCCCGATTTCATGCAAGGTCTTGCGCTTGTCCTGGAAAATTTTCTTGCGTGCCATGTCTTTGGCATTCAAAACGCAACGCTTGGCTGGACCGTGCATATGTTCGACCAGGTCGCCATGGAGTGTGCCGGCCAATAGCGCATCCTGTTGTTCAACAAACGCTCGTGCGGCGGCATTGGTCAGGTGCTCAATAGCTTTGCCGCGCAGGATCGCGAGCTTGCGCCGACGCGAATCCTGCGGCCCGAGCAGGCGATAGGTTTCCGGTAGATCATCACCGACCAGCCCCAGCAGCAAAGACTCGACTTCGGCATATTCCAGAAGCTCCATCTCCAGGCCATCCTCAAGGTCGATCAAGGCGTAGCAGATGTCGTCGGCGGCCTCCATCAGGTAGACCAGAGGATGACGAGCCCAGCGTTGTTCCTCAAGCTGAGGCAGGCCGAGTTTATGAGCAATCTGCTCCAGCAGCGCCAGCTCGCTCTGATAGCAACCGAACTTGTGCTTCTTGTAGCCCAATGAGTCCGCGTGACGGGCGGTCCACGGGTATTTCAGGTAGGTACCGAGTGTCGCGTAGGTCAGCCGCGTACCGCCGTCGAACTGGTGGTATTCCAGTTGGGTGAGCACTCGAAAACCTTGAGCATTACCTTCGAAATTGAGGAAGTCATTGCGCTCGACTTCAGTCATGTCGTCAAGCCAGCCGCGGCCTGCGGCCTGCTGGAACCAATGGCGGATCGCATCTTCGCCCGAGTGACCGAACGGTGGGTTGCCGATGTCGTGAGCCAGGCAGGCCGATTGCACCACCATGCCCAAGTCGCTGGGTTCGCACCAGTCAGGCAGGGCGCTGCGGATCGTTTCTCCCACGCGCATGCCCAGTGAGCGACCCACACAGCTTACTTCCAGGGAGTGGGTCAGACGCGTATGGATATGATCGTTACTGGAAACCGGATGCACCTGAGTCTTGCGGCCCAGGCGGCGGAAGGCGCCAGAGAAGATGATGCGGTCGTGGTCTTTATGGAACGGACTGCGGCCGAGTTCTTCCGGGCTGTGCAACGGCTTTCCGAGTCGTTCGCGGGTAAGCAGGGTTTGCCAATCCAAGGCTGGTTCTCTCCGGCGAGTGTCAACAGACCCTAGCTTCCCGGTTCGCGCACCTCGCTGCAAGTGGAACTAGAGCCCCAGCGCGTCAATATCGATCAGCAGTAAGCGCTGACCGTTGTCGAAGAATTGGCCGGCGGTGAGGCAATACTGGTTGCTGGTGGCGTCGCGGTAGGTGTTGGACAGCGTCAGTCGGCGTTCGTCCCAGCCCTCTGCCAGCAAGTGATAGAAGTACGGCCGCCAGGACCAGTTGTGGCCCAGGTAACTGCTGTCTGCCTGCCAGGCATTATTGCGCCATTCAAGATTGGGGGTGAGTTGCGTGCCATGGCGGTCACATTGATAAAAGCGCAGCAACCATGGGAAGGCGTGCAGTTGGGGTAGTTGGCTGAGTGGCGCTTGAGCCTGTGCCCATGCTTGCAGAATGCCCATCAGTTCGCCGAGCTGTTGGCGCATCACCATCAAGCGGGCACGCTCGGTCAGTTTTTGTTGAACATAACGTTCGCGCAGTCGGGCAAAGCGTTCGACGAACGCATCGGTGGGGAAGAGCCCGACCTCGGCTTTGGCGAACAGATAGCCCTGGACATAGCGTGATCCGCATTCCAGGGCGAAATTCAGTTCGGCCTCGGTTTCCACACCTTCAGCGATGATCCAGCACCCGGTTTTTTCTGCCATCTGCGCCAGCGCTTTGACTACATCACTGCTGGGCCCGCCACGAGCCGCAGCCTGGAACAAGCGCATATCCAGTTTGAGAATGTCTGGTTGTAACGCCAGTACACGATCCAGCTGAGAATAACCGGCACCGAAATCATCGATCGCGATGCGCGCACCTGCCTGTCGATAACGCTCCACAACCTCAGACAAACGCTGGACGTTTCCGCCCAGTTCAGTGATCTCGAATACGATGCGTCGAGGATCAACGCCATGCCGCTGCAATTGTTTGAGGCTCGGCAGCGCCTGGCCAGAGCGTAAGCGGCTGATCCAGCGAGGTGACATATTCAGGCTCAGGAACCAGTCTTGAGGGGCCTCATGCAGGCGACTCAAAGCGTTGTCGCGGACCAGGCGATCAAGGCGTCGTAACGAGGCAGAAGGTGTTCGCGGATCTGCAAACAACGGCCCGACCGAGGTCAATTGACCATCGGCCTGACGCAGGCGGCCCAGGGCTTCGACTCCGGCAATGCGACCGGTTGCGGTGTCGATGAATGGCTGAAAGCAGGCAAGCGGTTGCCCGTCGATCACAGAGCCTCCTTAGTAAGGTCTTGTTGGGGATGTGCCTCGGCTATCGGGTAGACAGGCAGGACCAGACCCCCGCGATAAAGAGGTCCGATCCATGAGCTTTGCAAGAATGCAGCCAGACTAGCTTTTGCCAGAGGAGCCTTGCATCGCCAGCTTGATCAGCGGCAACAGGCTGGTGCCGAGGCTGACCAGCCGGGTGAGGCTGCTGATGCCACCGCCCTTGGCGCCTTTGCCGGTCAGAAACCCCAGCAAGGTCACTGCGGCAACGCCCCAGAGCGGCGCGTGCTTGATGCCGAAGCCGTCCTTCATGTTTTGTGTCATCCCGCGCACACGCTGTAAGGGTCGCAGCAGGTTCTGGGATTCATGGCGGATTTCCTGGCGATGCATTTCCATGCGCAACCGGATCAAGGCCTTGCGCATCTCGTGCCGGGTATGGAGTTGGGGTATCTCAGGCAGGCTCATGGCAGCAGGCGCTCCCTGTCGTTGGCCAACTCTTCAAGCGTGGCACTGAAGGGTGATGACTCGTCGAAGATTGCCGCTTTCATACGCAGCGCGCAAAAGAGTGCGGCGAGCGTATAGAAGACACACAGGCCGATAATTGCGGCCAGGCGATAAGTGTCCCAGAGCAGGATCAATACCAATACCGAGAGCCCAACCAATAACAGCAAGGCAAAAACCAGTGCCAGACCTGCGAACAACAACAGGCTTACGGTCCGTGATTTTTGCTCTTGCAACTCGATACCGAACAACTCGACATGGCTGTGCAACAAACCCAGGAAAGCGGCACCCAAGCGCCGGGATGAGGTGCTTGGGCCCGTTGCGGACGAGCCGGATTCGTCAATAGGCATATTAGCGCCGCGTCGCCAGCAGGCCGATCAGAAAGCCTACCCCGGCGGCAATTCCCACCGACTGCCATGGGTTGGCCTGTACGTAGTCTTCGGTGGCGGTGACCGCAGCTTTGCTGCGTTCGCGCAGGGAGTCTTCGGTCAGTTGCAGGGTTTCGCGGGCGCGCAACAGACTGTCGTGGATCTGGCTGCGCAGTTCATCAGCTTGATCACCGGCCAGTGTCGCGGTGTGCTCCAGCAACCTCTCGGTGTCATTGACCAGCGTTTGAAAATCCGCCATCAGTATTTCTTGAGCAGTCTTTGCTGTTTTGCTGGCCATGGTTATCTCCGTAGGTGGCTTCTGAATGTTTCGAGTATGAGGCTTGCCGGAAGGTTCAGCGCAATTGCCTGGTACAGCTTTTGCTTTGTCATGGTGCGCAGGCGAGCGATGTTGCGCTGAAGCTGGGCGTAAATGTGGCGCGAGCCATGAAAACCTTAACCTAAATAATTAAAACCCGCGAAAAACCCCTAGCGGCGATTGCCTGTTCGC
Organism: Pseudomonas sp. GW821-FHT04C07; assembly: GCF_059420325.1. NCBI lineage: Bacteria > Pseudomonadati > Pseudomonadota > Gammaproteobacteria > Pseudomonadales > Pseudomonadaceae > Pseudomonas > Pseudomonas sp. GW821-FHT04C07. The sequence goes on along the minus strand of NZ_JBWKTM010000004.1, from coordinate 343,546 downwards.
AATTCCTGCGCCAAAGCGGTTCACCCATACAAAAGCCGTTGCCAAGGCGGGTGCCAATTTGGTGCGAAAAAGGAGTTCTTGAACTGCTTTGGTGCTTTTTCCTGCATTCAGGTCTGCCATCTCCATGGAAAATTTGCAAAGTGCTGTGGACAGTCTGGTCCATAGCTCCAACACGCTGTTCATTCTGATGGGCGCGGTCATGGTCTTGGCCATGCATGCCGGTTTCGCCTTCCTTGAAGTGGGTACGGTCAGGCAAAAAAACCAAGTCAACGCGTTATCGAAGATCCTCAGCGATTTCGCCATTTCGACCTTGGCCTACTTCTTTATAGGCTATTGGATTTCCTATGGCGTCAGTTTCATGCAGCCAGCGGCGGTGATCAGTGCCGATCATGGTTATGGGCTGGTGAAGTTTTTCTTCCTGCTGACCTTTGCTGCGGCGATTCCGGCGATCATCTCCGGGGGGATTGCCGAGCGAGCCAGATTTGCCCCGCAGCTCTGTGCGACGGCGCTGATCGTGGCGTTCATTTATCCTTTCTTTGAAGGCTTGGTGTGGAACGGCAATTTTGGTCTGCAAGCCTGGTTGCTGGCGCGCTTTGGCGCGAGTTTCCATGACTTCGCAGGATCGGTGGTGGTGCACGCCATGGGCGGTTGGCTGGCGCTTGCGGCGGTACTGTTGCTGGGGCCGCGGCAGGGCCGTTACCGCGATGGACGATTGGTGGCCTTCGCACCGTCGAGCATTCCGTTTCTGGCGTTGGGGTCGTGGATCCTGATTGTCGGCTGGTTCGGCTTCAACGTGATGAGTGCGCAAACGCTGCAAGGGCTCAGTGGCCTGGTCGCGGTCAACTCGTTGATGGCGATGGTCGGCGGCACCGTGGCGGCTCTGATCGTCGGTCGCAATGACCCGGGCTTCCTGCATAACGGCCCATTGGCTGGGCTGGTGGCGATTTGCGCAGGTTCCGACTTGATGCACCCGGTCGGCGCACTGGTAACCGGCGCCATTGCCGGGGCTTTGTTCGTGTGGTGCTTCACCGCCGCGCAAGGGAAATGGAAGATTGATGATGTGTTGGGTGTCTGGCCGTTGCATGGGCTTTGCGGCGTCTGGGGCGGGATTGCTTGCGGAATTTTCGGTCAGAGCGCTTTGGGAGGTCTGGGCGGAGTCAGTTTGATCAGCCAGTTGATTGGAACCTCTGTGGGTATCGTCATCGCCTTTGCCGGGGGCTTTGCGGTGTATGGCGCGATCAAGTATTTCCATGGTCTGCGGTTGAGCCAGGAAGAGGAGTATTACGGGGCTGATTTGTCCGTGCACAAGATCGGCGCAGTGAGCCTGGATTGATTGTGCGAATCTGAAATTGCTTTACCTGCAGGAGCCGAGCTTGCTCGCGATAAACGATGGCGAGGCTTGCCTGATGCACCGCGCCGCCTGCATCGCGAGCAAGCTCGGCTCCTACAGGCCTTGTGCTTCCCTTCCATCCGCTTTATTACCCGCCCAGCAATCGCGCTTCACAGGCCTCGAGGGCTGACAAGGTGCCGGACATCAGTACTGTGTCACCTGCCTGCAGGTGGGTGACAGCGTCAGTTGCCAGTTCGTTGCCACCGCGCTGCACGGCCTGCACGTCCACGCCCAGCTGCTCCAGCGCCAGATCGTTCAGCGGCAAGCCGCAGGCATGGGCGCCGGTACCGAGATTGACTGCATGCATCAACACCTTGGGCTGCCCCCGGTTGTCCAGCAGGTTGCTCTGCGCACCGTGATAAAAACCATGCAGAAGGCGATAGCGGTTGTGCCGGACTTCGTCGACGTTGGCCTGGACCTGTTGTTCGGGTAATCCGAGCATGATCAGCGCATGAGAGGCCAGCATCAGGCTTGACTCGAGCAACTCCGGGACAACCTCGTTGGCGCCTGCGGCTTTCAACTCAGCCAATTGGCTGTCATCCCGGGTTCGAACCAGAATCGGGACGTCAGCGTTGATTCGGCGGGCTTCCTTGAGCACGATCAAGGCGATGTCAGTCTTGTCCACGGCAATCACCAGCAACCGTGCCCGCTCGAGTCCGACGGCCGCGAGCAACTCGCCGCGACGTGAGTCGCCATAGTGCACGCAACTTTCACCGGCCGCGGCTTCCTGGACTCGCACCGGGTCGTCATCGAGCGCGATGAATCGCTGTTGTTCGCGCCGCAGAAAACGGCCGATGGACTGGCCCACACGACCATAACCGCAGATCACCACATGCCCGTGCAATTCGGCATTCAGCTCGGTGATTTCTTCCAGTTTCGCCTCCTCATTGGGTTTGCGATGCAAGCGGGCGGCGATGCCTGGGGCTGCGCGCAATAGCAGCGGCGTCAACAGCATCGAACAGAAGGTTGCCGCCAGCAGACGGCCGCTCATGTCGGTGGGCATCAAATTGCTCTGTTGCATCTGCGCCATTAGCGCAAAACAGAATTCGCCTCCTTGAGCCAGTGCCAGTCCGCTACGCCAGGCTGTTTCGCCGTCGCTACCACGCCATTTGACCAGAGCCGCCACCGCGGCGCCCTTGATCAGCAACAGCGCCAGCGTCAGACCCAGGATATATACACCGTGGCTGGCGAATAACTGCAGGTCGATCAACATGCCGATACTGACGAAGAACAACCCCAGCAAAATATCGCGGAACGGCCGGATATCGGCTTCGATCTGATGCCGGTAATGGCTTTCCCCCAGCAGCATGCCGGCTAGAAAGGCACCCAGGGCAGGAGAGAGCCCCAGCAGATGAGTCAACCAGGCGGTCAGTAGCACGATGACCAATGCCAGCAGCACGAACAACTCGGCGGAATGGGACGCGGCGACTTCATGGAACAGTCGTGGCAGCAACCAGCGACTGGCCAAAAGCAGGCCGACAAACAGCACGACAGTTTTCCCCAGGGTGGTCGGCAGCGCCCAATACCAGGCCTGATCACTGCTGCCGGCAAACACTGGAACCAGTGTCAGCAAGAGCACCGCGACCACATCCTGGAACAACAGCACGCCGATTGCATTCTGGCCGTGGCTGCTGAAGATCTCGCCCAGACCGGTCAATTCTTTGCTGACGATGGCGGTCGAAGACAGTGCCAGGCCGGCCCCGAGTAACAAGGCTGAGGTAGTCGGCACTCCGGACAGCAACAACACGCCGCCCAGCAGTACACCTGTAACCAGCACCTGCAGGCTGCCCAGACCGAAGACCACGTGACGTAACGCGAGCATTTTAGACAGGGAGAATTCAAGCCCCAGTGAAAAAAGCAGGAAGACCACGCCCAGCTCGGCCAGGTCCGGTAACTCTTCGCTGTCATTCACCCAGCCGAATGCAGTTGGCCCCACCAGCAGGCCGACGCACAGATAGCCCAACACCAGTGGCAGTTGCAGGCGCCGGAACAGTGCAATCACCACCAGTGACGAGGCGAGGATGATCAACAGGTTTGCGAACACAGAAGTCTCCGGTCAGGGGCGTTGACTGGCAGAGCGTAGAGGCAAAGAAGCCGCGAGCATCGCGCAATCGGCTCTGAGGGAGAATGATCTGCGTCATTCTTGTGTGGAGCTACCTGATGTCGGCGGCTGATGGTTATGTCCGGTCAGGTAAATCCCTTGGCTCGACGTGTTTTCCCGTCGGGCCTAGAATGAATGCCTATTCCTTGGTGGTCTGTTTGTCATGCCTTCTGAATGCCAGCTATTCGGCACCCTTGGTTGCCATCTCTGTGAACTTGCCGAAGCCGAAGTGATGCCCTTGGTCGAGCGCGGTTTGTTGGTGGAACTGGTCGACATTGCCGAAAACGAAGCATGGGTCGAAGACTACGGCTTGCGTATCCCGGTCCTGCGACGTATCGATACCGGTGCCGAACTGGATTGGCCGTTCGATGCCGAGCAGGTCGTAGCTTTTTTGCGTTGATCAATACTGGCTCTGCGCTTGTCGATCCTTCTGTAATCCGTTGGCGAGAGACGTAATATTCGGTTACTGTATGTCTATACAGCTATCGAGTGTTCTGCCATGTCTCTCAGCTGGCGAATCAAGAAAACAGAGGGAAATCCCATGGTCAATGTCGAACAATTGAAGAGCAGCGTGAACCGGATGTCCGCTGACGTCGTCCGCGAGGCCGTGCTCGAATTGCGTCTGGATGGTCTGGTCACGGAAGGGAAAACTCCCTTCAACAAGCTGCACTTCAATACTTGCTTCGCTGAAATCGAAGCCTTGTTTCAGCGTGCGGGTTACCACCGGCAGCTGGATGTGGTGGGTTATCAGGGGGTGTTGTATGCGCTTTATGATCCAGGACGCTGGGAGGCTGTTGATGTACTGCGCTGGCTCAAAGAGTTTACCGAAGCCGCGGCGCAGCCCGGGATGACTCATGCCTGAGGCCGTGAGTTGCCTGTGCCCGAAACTCTCCTAGGTTCACTTGCGCCCTTGCTGGATAATGCCTGCCTGCACTAATGCCCAGAGCCCTTGTATGTCTACGCCATCTTTTAACGCTGCACAGAATCAAGCGAGTACGTTGTATCTGCCTCCGGGCTCATGGCCGACCGTGCTCGAGTGCCTGTGTGAACACTTTCGTGCTATCAGCCGCGAGCAATGGCTGGACCGGATCGCTCGTGGGCGCGTTCTGGACGGCAATGGTGTAGCGATTACCGTTGGCTTGCCATACAGGGAAGGTCTGCGGATACATTATTTTCGTGAGGTGCCTGACGAAAAGCCGATCCCGGTGCTGGAGTCGATTCTCTATGCCGATGAGCATCTGGTCGTTGCGGATAAACCGCACTTTCTACCGGTCACCCCGGCGGGTGAGTATGTTGAACAGACCTTGCTGCGACGTCTGATCCGTCGTCTGGATAACCCGCATTTGGTGCCGTTGCATCGAATCGACCGGCATACGGCGGGGCTTGTGTTGTTTTCGGCCAATCCCGAGAGCCGTTCGGCTTATCAGTCGTTGTTTCCTACCCGCAAAATCGAGAAACGCTACGAGGCTATTGCCCGAGCTTTGCCGGAGTTGTCATTCCCATTGGTTCACAAAAGCCGATTGGTCGATGGCGAACCCTTCTTCCGCATGCAGGAAGGCCCTGGGGTCAGCAACACCGAAACGGCTGTCGCGGTCAGCGAGAAAAATGGTGAGCTTTGGCGTTACGCGTTGTCTCCCGTCACAGGTAAAAAACACCAGTTGCGGGTGCACATGAGTGCGTTGGGGGCGGGTATTTGTAATGACCCGTTCTATCCCGATGTTCTCAAGGATGCCGAAGATGACTATGCGAACCCGCTGAAGCTGCTGGCTCAAGGTTTGCGCTTTATCGACCCGCTGACGGGGCAGGGGCGTCATTTTGAAAGCGAAATCACCTTGCAGTGGTGATTCCCGGTAACGGTTGCGTCAGGTTATTGAGGCGCTGATCGGGACTTTTTTCCCCGTAAAAACGATAAAACCCGCACAAGGCGGGTTTTATCTATATCTGACTGTAGCCGTTGGGCTTACAGGTCTTTAACGGTACGAACCTGATTTTTGTTGATGCGGGTGCGTTTGCCGTCAAGCTGTTCGAACTCGTAGAAACCCGAATCCTTATCAAATCTGGGTGTGTCGACAGACTGGATTTCACGGCCGTCATTCAGAGTGATCACAGCGGGCGATGCGCAACCGGCGAGCGTGGCGAGACCCAGTGCAAGCATCAGGGTGGCGAGTGTCCGTTGAATCATTTGGTGTCTCCGAATTGAATATTTTTGATTACTGATTTGAGAGGTATACAACGCGCGCAAGCTCCTTGGCTAGCGTCAATCCGACACGCTGTTGTGCTGGCGTAACAGCTCAGGGGTATTCAAATTGGCCAGGCGGTGATCGTTTTCGGGGCACTGCAAGGCGTTGGCACCCAGCCTGCGCATGAGTCTGCCCGGGCTGCGTTCACCGTCATCCCAAGCGCTTTGGAAAGCAGCCGCGAGCGCCGTCGGGATAATGCACAGCAGTGGTTCCCAGTGCTCCCCATGGCGCAGCATCAGCGGTTTGTCCGGATGCTGACTGGCGGTTTCGCGCATTGCGTTCAGCAGACTGGCATCAATTTGCGGTACGTCGCAGGGCAATACCAGCAGATGAGTATGTCGAGCAACCGCCAGCCCTGCGCGAATACCGGCCAGTGGGCCAGGGAACTCGTCGCTGTCGTCCTGGACCAATTGGTCGGCAAAGGGCGCGTATTTATCCTGGTTGCGGTTGCAGGAGATGATCAGATCATCACTCAACCCGCGCGTCTTGCGGTGCAGATGAGCAATCAATGGCTGGCCCTGCCACTCCAGCAAACCCTTGTCCTGACCGCCCATGCGTTGCCCGCGCCCGCCCGCCAGGAGGAGAATGGAGCAGGGCGGCAGTTGAGTATTCGAATTCATGAAGCGTCTCCGCAGGGGCAGCGAAACAGGACGCTGTGATATAACACCGGGCTGTTTCTCCTACAACTGGATCGAGCCTATGAAAGCCAAGGCTGATGTACCTTTTGCACCGTTGAACATCGCGGTGTTGACTGTCAGCGACACCCGCACCCTGGAAACCGATACTTCCGGACAGGTCTTCGTCGACCGTCTGAGCGCCGCTGGCCATAACCTGGCCGCGCGGGTTCTGCTTAAAGATGATCTCTACAAAATCCGCGCGCAAGTCGCGACCTGGATAGCCGAAGACGTCGTGCAGGTGGTGTTGATTACCGGCGGTACCGGGTTTACTGGCCGCGATAGCACGCCGGAAGCGGTCAGTTGCCTGCTCGATAAACAGGTCGATGGTTTCGGCGAGTTGTTCCGGCAGATTTCGGTCGCGGACATTGGCACTTCAACCGTGCAATCGCGGGCCTTGGCCGGATTGGCCAATGGCACGCTGGTGTGTTGCCTGCCAGGCTCGACCAATGCAGTTCGCACCGGATGGGACGGGATCCTCGCAGAGCAACTGGACTCGCGGCATCGGCCGTGCAACTTTGTCCCGCATCTGAAACAGTCCGCACCCTGTGAATCCCGTGGATAAGCCGGGCAAGACCGGAGCCTTGATGCCGGTCGAAGACGCGTTGGCCCGCTTGCTGGCCATGGCTCAAGCCTCGCCGATTCGCGAGTGCGAGCAGCTGCCATTGGCACAGGTTCAAGGCCGGGTTTTGGCTGACGATTTGATTTCGACCCTGGATCTACCGCCCTGGCCTAACAGCGCGATGGATGGCTATGCGTTGCGCCTTGCCGACTGGAACGGAGACGCGCTGGCGGTCAGCCAGCGGATATTCGCAGGTCAGGCACCAGAGCCGTTGGCACCGGGCACCTGTGCGAGGATCTTCACCGGCGCTCCCGTGCCCGCAGGGGCCGACTGCGTCGAGATGCAGGAAAATGCTGAAGTGTTGGCCGATGGATGTGTGCGCTTCACCGAAACACTGCGCGCGGGACAGAATATTCGTCCACAAGGCCAGGAAACTACTGTCGGTGAACAGGTGTTGTCGGCGGGCACTCGCCTGGGACCGATCGAGCAAGGTTTGGCTGCTTCCCTGGGCTGCGCGCAGCTGAATGTGATTCGCCGGGTGCGGGTGGCCGTGCTGTCTACTGGTGACGAGCTGATCGAACCAGGACAACCGCTTGGGCCAGGGCAGATCTACAACAGTAATCGCGTGCTGCTGTGCAGCTGGTTGCAGCGCCTGGGTTGCGAAGTGGTTGATGCCGGAATCTTGCCTGATGATCTACCGACCACCCGTAATCGACTCGCTGAGTTGGCAGATGTTGACCTGATCCTTTCCACGGGTGGTGTATCGGTGGGAGAAGCGGATTTCCTCGGTGTCGCCCTGCGTGAAGAAGGTGAGCTGGCGCTGTGGAAACTGGCTATCAAACCCGGAAAACCGCTGACTTTTGGACACTTTAGAGGCGTGCCGGTGATCGGTTTGCCGGGCAATCCTGCGTCGACCCTGGTGACGTTTGCGTTGTTGGCCCGGCCTTATCTGTTGCGCCGACAGGGGGTGGTGGAGGTGCAGCCGTTGCAGTTCCAGGTGCCAGCAGGGTTTGTCTGGCCCAAGCCGGGCAACCGTCGAGAGTACCTGCGAGGGCGCCTGGAACATGGGCGAGCAATCATCTATAAAAATCAGAGCTCCGGGGTATTACGCAGTGCGGCCTGGGCCGAGGGATTGGTTGAAGTGCTGGAGGGGCGCACGCTGGCTGAGGACGACTGGGTGAACTTCATTCCGTTGAGTGAAGTGCTGGGGTGAGCCTTGGCGGCTCAACCGGGCCCGGCCTGAACAGGGCCGGGCGCAGTAATAGTCTGGAGTGGGCTAGCGGATCAGCGCTTGCAGAAGTTGACCGAAACGGCTGTTGGAAATCCAGGCCAGAAGAGTAATCAGCATCAGCAGCGCTGCTGCTACAGCCGAGCAGGCGAGCATGCCCTTGATGGATTTAGCGTTGCCAGGCGATTTATCGAGACCGTTGTGCATATATTCCGGGCGAGCAACCATGCGGCGGGCGTTTACATCGCTGGGTAACGCGCTCCTCTGCAGCTGATCGATACTCGGGTTTGAGCCCCTTGAGAGCCTCTCATTGTTCATGTCCATGCACTTCCTTGTGTGAGGCGTCGTTCGCGCGAAAAACAATGGCTCACGAACGTTCTTCGATTACCTCATTCAGGTCAATTAAGCCGATTCGCAGTGTGCTGTCAGAAAATTTACCGGAGGATGGGCGGCTTGATTCGATAGCTGTCGGGATGATCAATAATCGGTTAGTCATCGAGGCTGATGATCGATCCGCTCCGACCTGCCAGCCATTGCGCGCTGCCCTTCCTGGCCTGGATTCAGTGCCGGAGAAAGGCCCCGTCCGTCGTCGCTGATGAACAGTGCCAGGCCCTGAGTTTTCCTTAACTTCCAACAGACGGTCGACCAGTTCCTGGGGCTGAAACTTGATCGATTTCAGCGAGTGACGATGCTGGACCCAGACGCTGGTCAACACGGCCAGATTCAGCGCCACCAGGCGAAGGGTGCTGGCTGCGCAGCAAGCCTTCGTCGAACGTCCCGCGCGCGCCCCGGTAAGGCGTAAATAGACGAAGCACGCGCAGTGATCGGGGCCAGGTCGACACTGCACAGCTAAAAGTGCGCAGTTTCTGGCCCGACGGCTGGCAGGCTTGTCGACAGGGGTACGCTCTGCGTGACTTTGGCCATCTGGGTGATTTCCACCTGCAACTTATCCTTGCCGACCAGGTCGTCGGCCAGCTTCTGCGAAAACGGCCAGTAGTTCAGTTCGGCAGTCAAGGTGAGCGGCCCGACTGCGTCGGTCGGCACCATGAAGGAGAACGCCCGAATATCGTAGCCCTTGGGCAGAATGCGGTTATCCGAGAGAATTTGCGTGGCATTCCAGACATCGACGTCCAATTCTTTGCCGTCCTTGTCGCCCAGGTGCACTTTGAAGTTTCGCGTGTCGTCCTCGGTCTTACCGTCCTTGATCGAACCCAGCCGATAGAGCTCGCGACCACTGGCATCGAGCACCCGGAAATCAATCCACATCTCCCGTCCCTCCGGAAAGCCGGTCGGCAGCTTGTGCCCGGCGCCGACATTGGCAACTTTGACAGCTACCGAGGTGTATTGCCCGGGAATGATGGCTGCCGGCAGTTGCTGGAACTTTATTTCCCCTGCGCGCGCGAGCATGTCGCGCGAGTGTTGCGCGCCCTCTTCCTGACCGAGATGCTTGAGCACCATAGAGTTGGCTCCGCTGAACCAATGCGAGGCGACCTTTTCGCGGTCTGGCCCCATGATCGCGGCCTTACCCGCAAAACTCGACATATGGCAGCTCTGGCAGGTTTTATCGTCAAGGCTGTAGGAGCTCTCCTGCCATTCGTCATAGGTGCGCTCGACCGCCACACTGCTGAACGGGTGCGTGACGTTGTGGCAGGTGGCGCAAAAGTCCGAGCGCGTGTGCAGAGGGGAATACACGGTGTCGTGATAGGGCGAAACGGCGTCTTTACGCGGGCCGAACTTAGTCGGTTTACCGTGCGCTCGAGGGCTCAAGACATAGGCGCCGTTATCGAGGCCCGTGCGGGCACTGATGTTGTGGCAGGTCTCGCAATCGACCCCAGGCATCGGATGATTCTTCGCGCTGTCTTCAATCGAGGAGCGGTTGAGTTCCGAATTGATCTGCCCGGTCGTGAGACCGATCGGGGTATGGCAGCCGGTGCAGAAGTTATCGACCTTGCCCTCGGTGGCCGAGCTCGCACGCTTGAGCAAGGCCCGATAGATGGGTTCATCCCAGGCTTGGGACATCATCGACGAGCGCCACTGCTTGTAGATCTCAGTATGGCAAGCGCCACATATCTGGGCATTGTCGAAGTCCTTCACATTCAAAACCAGGTTGCCGGTGGTATTGGCCCGATGCGGAAAGAACGGCATACCGCCATTCACATGCATGAGCTTGGAGCGTGCCGGCTCCAGCCATTTTTCATTACCTTGATTGTCATTGCCCTGAGGTTCGTCTGCCGCAACCAGCGTTACCGTCAGCAGGCCGGCTAGAAAGCACAAAAAACGGCGAACTAAAGGTCTGTGCCTGGGCGAGTGTTTGCGTATAGGGTTAAAGCGCAAACCTGCACGCACCACAAAAAACGGCATGAACAATACCGTCAGCGAAATATTCAAGTCGATAATGCTTGGCCTGACATTCTCCGGTACCTTGAATAAGGCCGCGAAAGAGCCGGCGCACATCATCCATAGAATAATAAAAGCTAATAACAAGTGCAGCGCTACCTGCAATAACGTGTGTTTATGGTGGTTCATGAAAGTTTCCCCAAGACGATTGCAGAGGGTGACCGCAACACGTCTATTGAGTTGACAGAGGTACTTCATGATTCATGCCGATGGTTATATGTAATCACTCAATGGGGCACTTACAACTCCCCGACTCTCCACCTTTCATGAACGGGACAAACTCACTCAGCAATTACTCTGCCAGCATTCTGACAAAATATGCGTGACAGCCTGAAAGCCCCGTAAACACTGGCTTGAGCCTGAAGTGAAGGGTTCATCAAAACGCGAATACTGCTGGGTAATGGCACCCATTAGTGGGGGGGGTATACCGAAGTTGGGGGAGTGTGTGACCGCTCTTTCTGCCCGTCGCTGCTCATCTCCGCCCGGCAGGCTTTTAAACTAACGAATGACTCGCTCGACACACAAGATTTTAAAAAAATGACTACTAAAATTTTCCATTGCAGCTAGAGTGAATCTAGGTAGCCGCCACACTGTGACAGGAGGGCATTTCAATTCAGCATATAAAATAGCGCTTCGCCTAATTTGACTACGCTTCACGCCAGCCAACTTCGAGTCGACGTGATAACTCGCGCGAACAGAAATATTTCTGGCCAGGAATTCATCTCGCAAAAGGAAAGTCCCCGAACTCGGCAACCCCAAACTGAATCGAGTAATGTCATCATGAAGAAACACTTGAGCATCCTTCGAACTATCAGCTTGACCTGCGCGGTCGCAGGCGGACTGGTTGCAGTCAGTCCGCCCTACAAGATTGCCCTCGCCGCTAAAGCGCCAGCGCCAGTTACAGCGCCACAGCCAGCAACCGAGCTGCAATTAAACAAACTGCAGTCGCTACGCGGCATGACGCCGCCCGACCCGTCGGGAACCGAGGGCGGACGCAAGGTCGATCTGATGACTGACTACGTGCAAAATCGCGCAGCGGCGATCCAATTGGGCAAGGCCCTTTTCTGGGACATGAACATCGGCAGTGATGGCTCCACCGCTTGCGCGACTTGCCACTTTCACGCCGGGGTCGATCACCGGATCACCAACCAGCTCAATCCCGGCCTGAGTAACACCGATGCGAACGTCGCGTCGCTCTTCAACAAGCCGTTCGCAGCGTCCAGCATTCCTGGCGACGTGGCCTCATTCACGACCAAATCCGGTGGCAAGGGCGGCCCGAACTACACGCTCAAGAAAGCCGACTTCCCGACCCATGTGCTGGCTAATCCGCTCGATCACAATTCGACGATCCTCTACTCGACCGACGATGTGACCGGCTCACAAGGTGTGTTCGACGCCAAGTTCATCATGGCGTCTCAATCGCGTTTCGACAATTGCACGCAGCTGCCGGACGGCATTTTCCATGTGGGTGCCATCAATGTCCGTCGTACTACCGGGCGCAACGCACCTACAGTGATCAACGCCGCCTTCAACGTGCGCAATTTCTGGGATGGTCGGGCCAACAACGTCTTCAATGGCTTCTCGCCGTTCGGCAATCGCGATCCTGATGCTGGCATCTTCGTCACCAACGATGCCAGCGGGATTGCGGCCAAGGTGCGGCTAGCACTCAACGATGCCTCTGCCGCCTCGCAGGCCGTAGGACCTCCCGGCAGCGCAGTCGAAATGTCCTGCGGCGGGCGCACCTTCGCGGACATCGGCCGACGCATGCTCGACAGGCAGTTGCTCACCCAACAGAAGATCGCACCAACCGATTCGGTACTGGGCGCTTTCTCCGGCGCAAACCGACCCACCTACCGTGACATGGTCCAGAAGGTCTTCCAGCCAAGGCTGTGGAACGCGACTCAGCAGGTTTCGCTAGGCAGCACGCCGTATAGCCAGATAGAGGCCAATTTCCCACTCTTCTTCGGGCTCGCGATCCAGATGTACGAATCCACCCTGGTCTCTGATCAGGCGCCGCTGGATGACTACTTGAACGGTAATCGTCAGGCATTGAATGCCCAGCAAGTCACTGGCATGGGTATTTTCACTGGCAAGGGCAAGTGCGTTAAATGCCATGCTGGACCGGAATTGACGAACGCAGCCAGCAGTTTGCGGCTCCTGGCCGGTGGGCGCGTCAACCGTATTACGATGGCTGACAACCTGACGACGCTCCTTGACAGAGGCTTCTTCAACACAGGTGTGCGCTCGACTTCGGAGGACCTGGGGGCCGGCGGTACGGACCCATTTGGTAACCCGCTGTCTTTCACCCGCGAATACAACACCATGCTGCAAGGCGGAAAAGTGCCTGACCCTTTTACTGTCAACGTTTGCACATTCGACGTGCCATTGAGCTCGGCGATACCCTGTGACCCGACGCTCACGCCCAAAGTCGGCTTCCGCGATTCTGTCGATGGGACCTTCAAGACACCGACGCTGCGCAACATCGCTTTGACCGGGCCGTATTTCCACAATGGCAGCCGGGCGACCCTGCAACAGGTCGTGGAGTTCTACAACCGAGGCGGCGACCAGCGCGGCCAGGATGCGAACAACACCAGCGGATTCGACCATCCCAGCGTAAATCAGCACAACGCCTCGAACCTCAGTCCGGATATAAAACCCCTGAGCCTGTCCTCCACTGACATTGACGCACTGGTCAAATTCATGGAAGTCGGGTTGACCGACCCGCGGGTCGCATGGGAACGAGCTCCATTCGATCATCCGGAGCTGTTCATTCCGCAAGGCGCAGTGGGTGACGAAAACAGCGTGACCGCACAGGCGGCTGATCTCACGGCAACGACCCAGCGGGCGGCAGATGCGCTAGTGGTGATTAAACCCGTCGGCGCAGAAGGTCGCACACTCAGTCAGGGACCTTTGCAACCGTTCAACAACGACCTTCCTTGATTTGGATGCAGGGTCCGAACGACTGCAACTCCCAAAGCTAGTTATGTCAGCCAACAAAAAAACCCGCCAAGTGGACCTTGAGCGGGTTTGGCCATTAAGTGAGTCAACTAAGGACATGAGTCATCCAAGGGGCGGCATAATACCACCTGAAATACCGTTGGCCGCGTTCTGGATACAGGTCCAAAGCGTCAGGATTTCAAGATTCTTTGGACGTTGGTAGCCGTTCTTGTCGGGCATTCACCAAAGACTCGGCTGAGAAAGTGAGTAGCCAGTCAGTTGTGTTTGTCGGTCATGGATATGAAGTCTTTAATGGCGATATTGCCGGGTAATGCTCAAGTTGCAGGGCGATCCCTTGACACTGAATATCCGGATCTTTTACGCACTCACACTTGGCGCTCTGCGAGAGAAACCAGCGTAAACGGCTTGGGATGATATGACGGGCCAGACTGACTCTGCCCCACCTGGAAGGCAAATGCATTGATCAGAGAGACTTGTTCACTGTCATCCAGACCGAGCTTGCCGGTATTAAGATCGATGAGTTCGAGTTGCCAGGCCATCAAGGTAAAGCAGTCTTTCAAGGCATCCAGAGCCTGATCGTGCAGGTCCATATGGTTTCGCGCGTGGGTTAGCAAACCATGAATATGCCGCGAGAATTCGGAAACTGCCTGGATTGCCAGTGCATCAGCCTTGTTGGCAAGCCTGAGCAGAGTACTCAGCATGCAGTCGATGGCGTCCTTGTCATTGCTGATCAGTTGCAGATGACTCAGGCATTCCTCTGACTTGGCCAATAGCGATTCAGCTTCGAGGAGAAACTCGGGAAGTCTTTGAGGCCACTCTTTTCCGCCGTTCAGCATGCTTTTCTCCACAACATCATGTCAGGTGGGGCGAATGACCATAATCTAATGCAGACTTTTGAGCGGTGTCTGTAGTCTATTTCTGATTGTTGCTGGTCTGAGATAAGCAGTGTGTTTGTTCTCGGCGAATCATTCAACAAGCCTGAAGAGGCAATCTTTAACTGGCTGGAGATAGCCAGCCGTAGGGGCCGAATGGCACAGGCAAGTAAACGGGAAATGGCGCCTGGCCGCGGTCCTGTAATCACTGACAAAAGCCTGACTCCATTCATGCTACGAGAATGACATCACATTAATGGCTATTTGATACTGCGAGTATCAGGTCGGACCTGATTGTCAGTAGGGGATTCCCTTAGATAAGGGGACCTTGTGTAGACACCGAGGTCACGTGATGGGAAATGCAGCTGATTGAATGACGAAGCCAGTAGAGCATGATGTCAGTATGATATCGGTGTTGTTGCATGTCATTTTGTTTGAGGGTCAAGGTCCGGCGCAATCCGCCGATAACTCTCTTTAGTGAATTCATCAGAACACGCCCAGGAGTCATTAATGGCTGGCATTCTCGACACGGTAGATCAACGCACGCAGCTGGTGGGTGAGAATCGCCTGGAAATTCTCATGTTCCGTCTGGCCGGTCGGCAGCTTTTTGCGATCAACGTCTTCAAGGTGCAGGAAGTGTTGCAGTTGCCCAAGTTGACGCTGATGCCTCAGCGCCATCCGTTTGTTTGCGGCGTGGTCAATCTGCGCGGCCAGACACTGCCGGTAATTGATCTGTCCCAGGCGATCGGCATGCGACCTCTGGTGCCAGGACCTGATAGCACGATCATCGTGACCGAGTACAACCGTTCTGTGCAGGCGTTCCTGGTGGGTGGGGTCGATCGCATCGTCAACATGAACTGGGAAGCGATTCTGCCACCGCCGACCAGCGCCGGTCGCCAGCATTACCTGACCGCCATCAGCAAGGTCGACGATCAACTGGTCGAGATCATTGATGTGGAAAAAGTACTGGCCGAAATCGTGCCGTACAACGCCAAGGTGTCTCGCGACAAGCTCGATCACCCAGTGCTGGCGCGTGCCCGCGGTCGCGAAATGTTGTTGGTCGATGATTCCAAGGTGGCCTTGTCGCAATTGCGCGATACCCTGGGCCAGCTTGGGGTGAAGATGCACATCGCCAGCGACGGTCTCAAGGCGCTGAACATGCTCAAGGCCTGGGCCGACACCGGTGTGGTCATGACTGACAAGCTGCTGATGATCTTCACTGATGCGGAAATGCCAGAGATGGATGGCTACCGTCTGACCACTGAAATCCGTAACGACCCGCGCCTGCGCGGTTTGTATGTGGTACTTCACACCTCGTTATCCGGCAGCTTCAACGATTCGATGGTGAAAAAGGTTGGTTGCGACAACTTCTTGTCCAAATTCCAGCCGGACAAACTGGTCGACGTGGTCCGTCAGCGTTTGATGCTGGACGAAGTCCCCGCCTGAGAACCTCTAAAACAGACCTGTAGGAGCCGAGCTTGCTCGCGATGGAAGTTAACGATAACGCGCGCTTGCTGAATAAACGCGCCGCCCTTGAGTCCATCGTCGGAACGCCGCCCGGACCAATCGAGCGTCGATCGGCTGCTCCTACAGGGGCACAGCGCAGTCTGCCTTTGATTCAGCGATCGAGCTCGTATAGGGTGGCGTTTTGGCCCAACAGGGAGCTGGCTCATGCTGCGTCTCAGCGCGCTTTATCGTTACCCACTCAAGTCCGGCAAGGGCGAACCGTTGCAACAGATCACCCTGGATAAACTGGGGCTGGACGGGGATCGACGCTGGATGTTGGTGGATGAGGCCAGTGGACATTTCCTGACCCAGCGTGCGGTACCGCAAATGAGCCAGCTCTCGGCCTTGTGGAATGCGGCTGGCGGCCTGACCCTCAGTGCTCCAGGCCGTTCCCCCATCGACGTCTCTTTACCCGACGACCACGCTGAACTGCGCGGTGTGACCATCTGGCGCGACACCTTGCGGGTTCCGGATGCGGGCGATCAGGCGGGTGCCTGGCTGAGTGAGTTCATTGGCAAACCTACACGGCTGGTGCAGGTGCCGCTCGAGCGCGCGCGCACCACTCAGGCTGGCTATGGTAGAGACGACGATCAAGTCGCGTTTGCCGATGGCTTTCCGCTGTTGCTGATCGGTCAGGCTTCGCTTGACGACTTGTCGAGCCGCGTCGGCCGCCCGCTGGAAATGCTGCGTTTTCGCCCCAACCTGGTGATCGAAGGCAGTGAAGCCTTTGCCGAGGATGGCTGGAAGCGGATTCGCATCGGCGACGTCGAGTTCCGGGTGGTCAAGCCTTGCTCGCGCTGCATCCTGACCACCATCGACCCGCAGACGGGTGCGCGCAGTGAGGATCGTGAACCCTTGGCCACGCTTCAAAAATACCGGGCGCAAGAAGGTGGCGCAATGTTCGGCCAGAACCTGGTCAACGACGGCAATGGCCGGCTTGAAGTCGGTATGCCGGTGACGATTGTCGAATAATGAACGGTCCTGAATGAAAAATGCCCGTATCGCTTGATACGGGCATTTTTGTATTCGCCGCAAAAAAACCGGGTTTCAGATCGGTTTTAGCCGCGGTATTCGCACAGGTAAGCAGTGTCGACTGCGACTTTCAGTTGGAACTTGCTGTTGGCCGGGACATTGAACTGGCTGCCAGCGGCGAAGGTTTCCCAGTCACTGCTCTCAGGCAGTTTGACGGTCAGTGCGCCGGAGACCACGTGCATGATTTCCCGCTGGCTGGTGCCGAATTCGTATTCGCCCGGTGCCATGACGCCGATAGTTGCCGGACCTTCGGCGGTTCCGAAGGCAATCGACTTGACGGTGCCGTCGAAGTACTCGTTGACTTTAAACATGGGAGATTCCTCGAAATGGGCTAAAAAGGCTGGCCAGTATGCACAAGCCTAAATAGCTCGTCACCCCTCTAGACCGGAAGAATCAGCGGTAATAAGCGTGCTGTGTTACGCGCATCGTAGCAACTGCCGAGCCTGCGAGGCTGCGTTCGAGCCGGGGTCGCGCTCGACCGAAGTCCTCGCCAATCCGCTGTACGCGGTTTGCTTGAAAGAACCCATTGCCTGATTTAACGACCGCTTCGCAGTCGAACGCAGCCTCGCAGGCTCGGCAGCTGCTACGGCGCGGTATTTCAGCTTTAGATCGGAAGACTCAGCGGTAACAGGCGTGCGGTATTGCGTGCATCCTCCAGTGCCCGATGCTGTTGACCACTGAACTGCATCCCGGCCAATTGCAGCGCACCATTAAGCCCCAGCGGGCGCTCCAGTCGACGGGCCTTGGCAAAGCGCTGCTTGAGGTTAATGTGGGGCACCTGGCTCAGCGCACTGTGCAACTGCAGTCGCTGCCATTCCTGTTCCAGTTGCTTGCGATCGTAATCCCCCCAACTGGCCCAGCCGTCGAGACGCGATTGATGCTGGCCGAGCCAGCGCTCAAACAGCGGCCAGACCTCGGTCAAGGGCTGGGCGGCGTCGATATTGGCCTGGGTGATATGCGTCAACTCGCGACAGAAGGGCGTCAGCAGTGGCCGACGCAACGGGCGCACGAATCGCTGAAAGCTATCCAGCTCCCGGCCTTCGCGGTTCACCAGTGTGGCGCCGATTTCGATGATTTCCATCTCGGCCACAGGCCAGCCTCCTTCATCTGTTGTCGCTTCAAGGTCTATTACCAGCCAGTGAGGCATCGCAGGCTTCCTGATATCCGCATCCTTATGAGGCTTGAGCGTAGCCAAACCCGACGGATCCGCCTAGTGGCCTGTGTGGTTGGTTCTGTTAGTCAACTTCGGCGCCACAAGCCCCTATCCTGCGTTGCTGTTCCTCGCCATAGCGGGCTATGACTCGTCACAGCGCCTTGGCCAGGGACTTCCGGCATCCGAATTTGAACTGACGAACTAACCGTACAGGCCACTAGATGACCTCGAGTAGTATTTGTCGGTTTTTTACTTGATCGCCCAGGCTGACTTGTATTCGTTTGATCACCCCGTCGATCCCTGCTTTGAGCGGATGCTCCATCTTCATCGCTTCGAGCACCAGCAATAGCTGGCCTTTAGTGACCTGGCTGCCTTCTCTGACCAGGACGTCGACGATGGCGCCATCCATTGGTGCTTTCAGGGTGCCGGAGCTGACGCAGGCCTGACTGCCGACCAGCGCCCGGGTTTGATCGCGCAAGTGCAGGCTGCCGGGACGGGTGAACAACCACAAGTGCCCGGCGTCGAGCCGATAGGCGTAACGGCGGCGGATGCCATTGATTTCAAGATTGACCCAGCGGTCGTCGCCATCGAGCAACTTCAGTTCGAGTGTTTTCCCTGCTTGCTGAACCTGAAACTGTCTGGACGCCAAAGCGGTCAGTTCCAGCGACCACTGCACATCATCCAGGCCGATCCGGTAATGCTGCGCAACACTGGCGCTGTTGCGCCAACCCGCCAGCTCGGTTGAATGGAGACTGGCCGACTGTTGATAGAACAACGCGGCGGCGATGGCCAGTTCCTCAAAGGTTGGTGTGTGCGGGCGCAAGCTGGGGTCGTCGGCGAAGTGCTGGGCAATGAATGCCGTACTGAACTCGCCGGCAATGAACTGCGGGTGTTCAAGCAGATTGGCCAGCAAGCGTTGATTGCTCTGCAGGCCCAGTAACACGCAGTCCTCGACCGCTCGCAGTAACTTGCGTCGCGCCTCTTCCCGAGTGTCGCCATGGGCGATGATCTTGCCCAGCAGCGGGTCATAGAACGGGCTGATAGTCTGGCCCTCGAGCAGGCCATGGTCGAAGCGCACGCGGTCCTGCAGTGCCGGTTCCCAGCGCGCGACCTGACCTGCCTGTGGCAGAAAATCCTCTGCCGGGTCTTCGGCGTACAGCCGCACTTCAATGGCATGGCCCTTGAGTTCGACCTGCTCCTGACGCAATGGCAGCGGCAGTCCGGCGGCGACGTTCAGTTGCCAGGCCACCAGGTCCAGGCCGGTAATCAGTTCAGTCACCGGATGCTCGACCTGCAAGCGGGTGTTCATCTCCAGAAAGTAAAACTGCCCGCGCTGATCCAGCAGAAACTCCACCGTACCGGCACCGACGTAGTTCACCGCGCGACCGGCCTTGAGTGCTGCTTCGCCCATGGCCTGGCGCAACTCGGCGGTCATCACCGGGCAGGGCGCTTCTTCGATGACTTTCTGATGACGGCGCTGGATCGAGCAATCGCGCTCGCCAAGGTAGATCAGGTTGCCGTACTGGTCGCCGAACAGTTGGATTTCCACGTGTCGCGGTTCGATCAGTGCGTGTTCCAGAATCAGCTCGTCGCTGCCAAATGCGTGCAGGGCTTCGGAGCGCGCGGTGCGGATTTGCGCCAGCAATTCGCGGGCCTCATGCACCAGGCGCATGCCGCGCCCGCCACCACCGGCACTGGCCTTGATCATCAATGGATAACCGATGCGTTCGGCTTCGCGACTCAGGGTGGCATCGTCCTGTTCCTTGCCTTGATAACCGCCGATGCACGGCACGCCCGCGGCGAGCATGGCGACTTTGGACAGCCGTTTGCTGCCCATCAGCTCAATGGCTTCGGGGCCGGGACCGATAAAGGTGATCCCGGCACGTTTGCAGGCCGTGGCGAATGCGGCGTTTTCCGATAAAAAACCGTAACCGGGATGGATCGCATCGGCGCCGCTGCGCTGTGCCGCGTCGATGATGGCAGCGATGTTCAAGTAGGACTGCTGCACGGGTGGTGGGCCAATGTTCACCGCTTCGTCGGCCAGGCGAACATGGCGTGCGTCGGCATCGGCGTCACTGAATACCGCGACTGTGCGGTAACCCAGCGCCTGGGCCGTGCTCTGGATGCGACAGGCGATTTCACCGCGATTGGCGATCAGGATTTTGCGCAAGGCGGGCATGGGGCGGTTCCTTGGGATCTGTGTTGTTTGTGCTGCCGTCATCGCTGTAGGAGCAGCCGGTCGACGCTCCTACAAGGCCGTTTTAGGGCGCCCAGACCGGTGGGCGTTTCTGTAGGAAAGCGGTGGTCCCCTCGATACCTTCCGGCCCGGTCACGGCAGCGCTGAACCAATCGGCAGCCTGATCCAGCAATGCCCCCTGAGGTTGTTCGGAACTGGCCAGCAGCAGGGCTTTGGTTGCGGCATTGGCACCCGGTGCGCAACACAAGACATGCGCAAGCACCTCGTCGAGACGTTCGGCCAGGGCTTGCGGATCGTTTTCGACAAAATGCACCAGACCCAGACGCTCAGCTTCGTTGCCGTCAAAGCGTGCCGCGGTCAGGGCCAGCCGGCGAGCCTGGGTCAAACCGATGCGCTTGACCACGAACGGCGCGATTTGCGCCGGCAGCAAACCAAGGCTGGTTTCCGGCATGCCGAATTGCGCTTGATGATCGGCTATCGCGATATCGCTGACACAGGCCAGACCGAAACCACCGCCCAGAACCGCGCCTTGTAACAGGGCGATCACCACTTGCGGCGCTTGTTCAGTCTCTTCCAGCAGGGCGCCGAAGGCGCGGTTCAGCTCACGATAAGCCGTCGGCCCTTGGGCGCGGGCGTTGGCCATGTCTTTCAAATCACCACCGGCCGAGAAGTGGCCGTCGGCGCCGCCAATGACCAGCGCACGGATCTGCCGGTC
This sequence comes from Pseudomonas sp. GW821-FHT04C07, assembly GCF_059420325.1. Taxonomy (NCBI): domain Bacteria; kingdom Pseudomonadati; phylum Pseudomonadota; class Gammaproteobacteria; order Pseudomonadales; family Pseudomonadaceae; genus Pseudomonas; species Pseudomonas sp. GW821-FHT04C07. The sequence continues at coordinate 322,521 of NZ_JBWKTM010000004.1, read as the reverse complement.
ATCATGCACCGCCGCCAGCACTGCGCGCAGCTCCGCGACCATTTGTAAACTCATGGCGTTGCGGCTTTCAGGTCGGTTCAAGGTGATATGCAACACGCCGCTGTGGGGCTCCAGCAGCAGCGTTTCGCAGGCGGGTAGCGGGCTCATGGTTTTTTCCCGGGCAGGATGCCCATCAGTTTGCAGATGATGCCCAGCATGATTTCGTCGGCGCCTCCGCCAATCGAGACCAGCCGCACATCGCGATAGGCACGGGCTACCGGGTTGTCCCACATGAAGCCCATGCCGCCCCAATATTGCAGGCAGCTGTCGCTGACTTCCCGGCCCAGACGCCCGGCCTTGAGCTTGGCCATGGAGGCGAGGCGCGTGACGTCCTGACCTTTGATGTATTGCTCGGTGGCCTGATAGACCAGCGCGCGCAGGCATTCGATTTCGGTTTGCAACTCGGCCAGACGGAAATGAATCACCTGGTTGTCGATCAGTGCGTTGCCGAACGTCTTGCGCTCCTTGCAGTACTCGATGGTGCTGTCGACGCAGTATTCCAGGCCCTTGAGCATGTTCGCAGCACCGAACAGGCGTTCTTCCTGAAACTGCAGCATCTGCATCATGAACCCTGCGCCTTCATGGCCGATACGGTAACGCTTCGGCACGCGCACGTTGTCGAAAAACACCTGGGCGGTTTCCGAACTGCGCATGCCGAGCTTGTCCAGATGCGGGCCGAGGCTGACGCCGGGGCTGTTCATCGGCACGATGATCAGCGATTTGTTGACGTGGGGTTTGTCGTCCGAGGTGTTGGCCAGCAGGCAGATGAAATCGGCGCTTGGCGAGTTGGTGATCCACATCTTGCTGCCGTTGATCACATAGTCGTCGCCGTCTTTGCGGGCGGTGGTTTTCAGCCCGGCGACGTCGGAGCCGGCGCCGACTTCGGAGACGCCGATGCAGCCGACGTATTCGCCGCTGATGGCAGGGCGCAGAAATTCTTCGCGCAGTTCATCAGAGCCGAAGCGCGCCAGCGCAGGCGTGCACATGTCGGTCTGCACACCGATGGACATCGGTATACCGCCGCAATGAATGGTGCCGAACTCTTCGGCGGCGACGATCGAGTAGCCGTAGTCCAGCCCCATGCCGCCAAATTTTTCCGGCTTGGAAATACCTAACAGCCCCAACTCGCCGGCCTTGCGGAAAATCTCATGAATGGGAAAGCGCCCGGCCTTTTCCCATTCTTCGACGTGAGGATTGATCTGGCGATCGACAAAATTACGTATCGTGCGACGCAGTTCTTCGTGTTCCCGGGTGAAGATCATTTTTATTGTTCTCCTCAAGCTCCGATCGTTCCCACGTCGAGGCGTCGAACCGTCTGCGTGGTAACGCCTCTCTGGACGCTCTGCGTCCGCTTTTGTGACGCAGAGCGTCACGGGCTGCATTCCCACGCGGAGCGTGGGAACGATCATCAAAAGCGCGCGACCCCAAAACTATTGGGTTGTAGATGACGCACTTGCGCTTCGTGGCAAATATCCAACAAGTAACCCAACAAAATTCGTGTATCCCGTGGATCGATAAGGCCGTCGTCCCACAAGTTGGCGCTGCCGTACAGCGCGGTGGACTGGCTGTCGAGTTTCTGCGCGGCGGCCTGTTCGAGCATGTCGAGCATCTTCGGGTCGGTGATCGAGCCATCCTTGACCTGCCTGGCTTCGGTGACGATGCGCAGCACCTTGCCGGCCTGGGCGCCGCCCATCACTGCGGTACGGCTGTTAGGCCAGGCAAAGATGAAGCGCGGGTCCAGGCCGCGGCCACACATCGCGTAATTGCCGGCGCCGTAGGAGCCGCCGACGACGATGGTCAGTTTAGCTACGCGGGCATTGGCCACTGCCTGGATCATCTTCGCGCCGTGTTTGATCACGCCGTGTTGTTCTGACTCGGTGCCGACCATGAATCCTGTGGTGTTGTGGAAGAACAGCAGCGGCGTCTGGCTCTGATCGCAGAGTTGAATAAACTGCGCGGCCTTGCTCGCACCTTTAGGCGTGATTGGGCCGTTGTTGCCGATAAAACCGCAGGGTCGGCCCTGGATCTGCACGTGTCCGCAAATGGTTTGGTGATCGAATTCACCCTTGAACTCCAGAAAGCTCGAACCGTCCGCCACCCGGGCGATGATCTCCCGAACGTCGTAGGGTTTTTTCGGATCGTCGGGGATCAAGCCGAGTAACTCATCGATCGGGTACAGCGGCTCGGCCCAGGTCCTGGCCGACTGCCCAGGCAACTGCGCATTCCACGCCAGCAGGCTGACAATCTCACGGGCGATGCGCAGACCGTCGGCATCGCTCTCGGCCAGGTACTCGGCGGTGCCGGCGATTTGCGCGTGCATCTGGGCGCCACCCAGTTCTTCGTCGGTGGCCACTTCGCCGGTGGCCGCCTTGAGCAGCGGGGGGCCTGCGAGAAACAGCTTGGCCTTGCCGCGCACCACCACCACGTAGTCCGACAGCCCTGGTTGATAAGCGCCGCCAGCTGTCGCCGAGCCGTGCACCACCGTGATCTGTGGCAGGCCCATGGCCGACATCCGCGCCTGGTTGGCAAAGCTGCGGGCGCCCTCGACGAAAATCTCCGCTGCGTAATTAAGGTTGGCACCGCCGCTTTCCGCCAGCGTCACGATCGGCAGTTTGTTTTCCATCGCAACCTGCTGCAGACGCAGGGACTTTTTCAGACCGCTGGGGGAGATGGTCCCGCCCTTGATCGCGCTGTTGTTGACGACCACCAACACCCGCACCCCGGCTACATAACCAATCCCGGCGATCAGTCCGCCACCGGCCTGGCTGCCGTCCTTGTCGTCGTGCAACTTGTAACCGGCCAGGCTCGCCAGTTCGAGAAACGGCGCGCCGGGGTCAAGCAGCAGGTTCAGACGTTCGCGGGGTAACAGTTGCCCGCGTTTGTCGAACTTCGGTTTGGCCTCGGCTGCCTTGGCCAACAGGTTTTGCTCCAGCTGGCGAACCTGGGCGACACCGACCAGCATCGCCTCGCGGTTCTGCGCGAACTGCGCGCTGTGCGGGTCGAGCCGAGATTGAATCACCGGCATGGGTTATTCCTTATCCTTGAGCACTTCCGGCAAATGAGAACGGTGAAATCCATTGAAGGATTCACTGTTTTTCGCCTTGTGTATTGGCCATGCACGTCCGCCGAGGCTGGCCGCACCGTCGATGCGTAATGTGCTGCCGCTGATGAAGGCCGCCGCCGGACTGAGCAGGAAGACAATCGCCGCGCTGACCTCCGACTCTGTGCCGATGCGCTTGAGCGGCACATGTTCGCGCAAGGTCGGAATCACTGCTCTGTATGCGCCTTCATAGGTGTCCATACTGCTTGAGGCGACCCAGCCCGGTGCCACGGCATTGACCCGCACCCCGGCATAACCCCACTCAAAGGCGGCGGTCTTGGTCAGGTTGTCCATGCCTGAACGCGCGGCCCCGGAGTGGCCCATGCCGGGCATGCCGCCCCACATGTCGGCGATCATATTGACGATGGCGCCTCCGTGTTGGCTCATGGACTGATTGAACACTTCCCGGGCCATCAGAAAACCGCCCACCAGATTGGTCCGCAGTATGGTTTCGAAGCCCTTCTGATTGATCGATGCCAGCGGTGACGGGTACTGGCCGCCGGCATTGTTGACCAGCCCGTGAATCGGTCCGTGCTTGCTGATAAGTTGCCTGATCAGAATGGTGACCGCGTCTTCGTCACGGATATCGCAGGTCTGGTAACTGGCTTTACCGCCGTCTTCGAGAATTTCCGCCGCGACGGTTTTCAGCTTGTCTGCCTTGCGTCCGACCAACAGTACAAGAGCGCCAAGGGCTGCCAGTTCGTGGGCGGTGCAACGGCCGATACCGCTACCGCCGCCGGTGACAATGATGGTTTGTCCGGCGAACAAATCGGGTTTGAAAATGGAGTCATAGGCCATGGCGACAGTCCTCTAGTTGACAAGGTCCGCGATGTTCTGCGGCACCGGAATCTGGATTTCCAGCAGTTGCTGGGCGAAGGCCTTGCCTTGCGGATCGATCCGCAAGCTGGCGACACCGCCGCCGCCGAGGGCGTTTTCCAGTAAAAAATTCAGGCTGTGAGTCCCTGGTAAATACCAGCGCTCGACACGTCCGTGTACCGGGTCGAGGACGTGACTCATCCAGTCGACGATCACTTCCGGGGTCAGCGCTTCGGCGATCCAGGGCAGGTATTCCTGCTTGCGCGCCATAACCCCGATATTGCTGTGATTGCCCTTGTCGCCGGAGCGTGCGACCGCCAGCTTGACCAACGCCACGCTGGCGTCGGCGCGACCCTCGGCTTTGGGGGGCTCGAAGGGGACGGGGAGGTCGGCAAAGTCGAGGTGGGCGAGCTCAGGCAGGGCGCCGACATGATGTTGCCCGGATACCTTGATTTTGAGCTCGCAGGCGGATTTGTCGATCAGGAACGAGAACAGCCGGATCAGCGGATACACCGTTGGCCGCCCGCCGACTATCCCGGTCAACCCCGGCGCCATGCCGGTGGCGGCCTGGGCGATCTCTCGCGAGAACAGGATCAGTGCCTGTTTACTCGGATGACGCACCGCCAGTTTGATCACCACTTCTCGACTGTCCTGGCGTTGGCCATGAGGACCGTAGGTTGCCTCGCTGCCTAGCAGTTCGATATTTACTTCACTGTAAGGTGCCCACCCGCGCTGGCTGAACATTTCCGAGGTTTTGTCGATGATCGCCTGGCTGACCCGCCGCGCCTTGGCGACCGCATCGATCCCGGCAATCAGGCAACTGGCGGTACAGCGAAAGCCATCCGGATACGTGGCGCTGACTTTGTACTGGTCGGTGGGCGGCAAGCCTTTTGCGCCGTGAACCTGCACGACGTTTTTGCCTTGTTGCTGGAGTTTGACCTGGGTGAAATCGCAGACCACATCGGGCAACAGATAGGCTCGTGGGTCACCGATTTCGTAGAGCAATTGTTCGCCTACAGTCAGCGGCGTGACCAGCCCGCCGGAGCCTTCGGGTTTGCTGACGATGAACTGGCTGTTGGCGCTGACTTCGACGATAGGGAAGCCGATGTGCTCGTAGTCCGGTACATCGCGCCAGTCGGTGAAGTTGCCGCCGGTGCAGTGGGCGCCGCATTCGATGATATGCCCGGCCAGTGCGGCTTGGGCCAACTTGTCGTAGTCCAGCCAGGACCAGCCGAACTCATGCACCAGCGCAGCGCTGACCACGGCGCTGTCGACCACCCGCCCGGTGATGACGATATCCGCCCCCAGACGTAACGCTTCGACAATACCCGGAGCGCCGAGATAGGCATTGGTCGAGACGCACATCGAAGGCAATGGTGCACCATTGAACATTTCATGAATACCGCGACTGCTCAGCTGTTTGAACTGCGGTTGCAGGTCGTCACCGAGCAGTACGGCAATCTTCAGTTGGACTCCGGCTTTATCGCAGGCCGTTTGCAAGGCTGCGGCGCAGGCGCACGGATTGATCCCGCCGGCATTACTGATGACGCGGATATTTTGCCGGGAAATGTCTGCCAGTAACGGGCTGAGGACTTCGACGAAATCGGTGGCGTAACCGGCCTGGGGATCTTTCATTCGCGCTGCGGCCAATAGCGACATGGTGATTTCAGCCAAATAGTCGAACACCAGATAGTCCAGGCGGCCACCTTCCACCAACTGCCCGGCGGCGCTAGAAGTGTCGCCCCAGAACGCGCTGGCGCAACCGATGCGAACCGTTTTACTCATGGCAGCCTCCGACAGAAGTGAATCGAGACTACCAAGCAAGCGCTTGGTTTGTAAATGCCGAGACTATCTTCTCCCCAAGCGCTTGCTTGGTGTTCCTCGCCAGCTTAAATTGCCCGCGCAACCTCCGATTTACCGGTTTGGCAGCACACTTGATTAAAGCGAATTCAGGAGAGAACGCGTGGACGAGCAAAAAGCCCTGCTGGTAATGCGCGAGCTGGTCGACAGCGGTCAACTGACCGACCCGGACAGTGCCCGCGGCAAACTGCTGCAAATGGCCGCTCACCTGTTTCGCAACAAGGGCTATGAGCGCACCACCGTGCGTGATCTGGCCAGTGCCGTGGGCATTCAGTCCGGAAGTATTTTTCATCACTTCAAGAGCAAGGATGAGATTCTGCGCGCGGTCATGGAGGAAACCATCCGCTACAACACCGCGTTGATGAGCGCGGCGCTGGCTGAGGCGTCCGGCGTGCGCGAGCGGGTGCTGGCGCTGATCCGTTGTGAACTGCAATCGATCATGGGCGGCAGCGGCGAGGCCATGGCGGTGCTGGTGTATGAGTGGCGCTCGTTGTCCGAAGAAGGCCAGGCTCAGGTGCTGGCGCTGCGCGATATCTATGAGCAGATCTGGCTGCAAGTGTTGGGTGAGGCCAAGGATGCCGGCTATATCAGGGGCGATGTCTTTATCACCCGGCGCTTCTTGACCGGAGCTTTGTCCTGGACCACCACCTGGTTTCGCGCCGAGGGCACCATGAGCCTCGATCAATTGGCGGATGAGGCGCTGATTCTGGTGCTTGAAGACCATCAGCGGCTTTAACGCAACTAATTTAATTACGCTGCACAACATTGTCTAAGTGGGCGAAACCGCCTAGCTTGGTTGTATTAATTGTATTTGCAGAGGTGTGTTGCCTTGATGTCCTCGCCAATGCGGAAGGCTTCGCGGATGTTACTGGTGGCGCTCGGTGCGCTTTTCGTTCTGCCGACCTGGGCTGCGGACCCGCTCGAGGTCAAGGTGGGTGCCGCGCATTTTCCACCGTACACCGTCCGCCCGGAGAAGGGCGACGATACAGGCTTGCTGCCGCAATTGGTGGAGGCCCTGAACAAACTGCAAAGTGACTATCGATTCTCTCTGGTGCCCACTTCGGTTCCTCGACGTTTCGCTGACTTCAAAGAAGGCCGGACCGATATGGCGATTTTCGAGAACCCGGACTGGGGCTGGAAGGATATCGCTCATACCAGCGTCGACATGGGCCTGGAAGACGCCGAGGTTTTTGTCGCACAACGCGAACCCGATCGTCAGCAGAACTATTTCACCGATTTGAAGGGCAAGCGCCTGGCACTGTTCAGCGCTTATCACTACGCCTTTGCCAACTTCAATGCCGATCCCAAGTTCCTCGCCGACAACTACAACGCCACGCTGACCTACTCCCATGACAGCAATCTGCTGATGGTGCTTCGCGGCAGGGCGGACATTGCGCTGGTGACTCGTTCATATTTGAGCGACTACCTGCTGCGCAATAAAAAGGTGGCGGATCAGTTGCTGGTCTCCGAGCGTATTGATCAGGTTTATCACCACTACGCGCTGATTCGTCCGACGGCGCCGATTTCCGGTGAGGCGTTCGGCAAGCTGCTTCAGCGTCTGCGGGAAAACGGCGAGATGCTGAAGATTTTCGATCCGTACAAGATCGCCGTCCTGCCAGTGCCGAAAACCTGAAATAGAGTCTCAAACCCGCTTTTTGGCTTGCATCTGTCCCGTCCCGAATAAGGTTCAGGGGGGCGAGAAGTGTTGAAGTGAAGGCGTTCTGTGGCGAGGGCAAGCCTCTTCGCCACAGCTAACCTCTTGGCAATCAATGTCGGGTAAACGTATCGCTACGGCGGCCCGAAACCTTGCGGCAATGCACCAGGGCATCGCGAATCATGAAGTTCACCAGGGTTGGCGAGACGCCAAGATCCTTGGCGATGTCCTTTTGCGGCACGCCGTGCAGGCGATACATTTCAAAGGCATAGCGGGTACGGTCAGGGAGTTCGGTCAGCGCGACAGCGATGTTTTCCAGCGTTGAAAAATTGATGTGCGATGTTTCTGGTGAAGCGCCGTGAATGACCACATTCAAGCCTTCCTCTTCTGTACCCGAGTACCTCTGCTCCAGAGCCTGCTTGCGGTAGTGATCAATCGCCAGGTTGCGCACGATCTGGAACAGATAGCTGAGCCGGGCCTTGAATGACGATGTGATCTGCGGTGCCGACTGCAGTCGGAAAAACGCGTCCTGCACTACGTCTTCAGCGCGCGATCGGCAGCCAGTTATACGGGCCGCGATCTTGACCAGGATCAGACGGTTATCGACGAATGCCTGAAGTAACGGTGAATCGCACTTGCCTGTGGATACTTTTTCCGTCATGGAAATCACCTTGCTGCGAAGAAGTTAATGGGCGGCCAGGGGTCAGAGCTGCCCTACACATCGAGTGACAAACTAAGTTTAATGATAATGATTGTCAAATGACAGGTAGAATTAATAACCGTCTGTGCAGCGTGGGGCGGGGCTTGCTGACGGGCATTGGCCCGAGGCTTTTGTCGGGGGATGAGGACTAATTATTGCCAGCTGGATTCAGGCTGGCTTCAAGGCACGCTATGACGCGCTTCGTGAACGAGGCAAGAGCGCGGAAGTCGCGCTCATCACCTGTATGCGGGTACTGCTGATCAGGTGTGTGGGAGGGGCGGGGCGACGTTCGCTTGCTCACGATAGCGCCCGCTCAGGCGATGACTATTTTGATCTGTATTTCATTTAGGCCCAAGAATCTTCAGCAGCTTGTCCGGCGACGGCGCTCCTTGTTGCTGTTGCAATTCGCCCTTGTCGTCCATGTAAAAAATCGCCGGCGTTGCAGACAGCTCAAGATCTTCCATCAATTGCATGTTGGCGGCGAGCTTGGCCTGGATTGCAGCAGGGACGGTAGTCAGCGGTTTCAGCGCACTCTCTTTGCCGGCTTTCTCGTGGTCTTCCAGGGCTTTGCGCGGGTCTTTACTGGCCAACAGGGCGGCGGATTTTCCCGGGCTGTCTTCGCGGATGATGCCAACCATGATGTGTCGCAGCTGGACCTTGCCGGCTTTCACCCAAGGCCTGGCCTGTTCCCAGAACATGTTGCAGTAAGGGCAGTTCGGGTCGCTGAACAGGTAGACGATGCGCGGTGCATCCTTGCTGCCGTCGGCGATCCAGTTGCTGGCTTCCATCCTGGCCCAGACTTCTTTGGCCATCGGCGCGTAGACCAGCTTTTGCAGCGGCGCCAGGCTCAAGTCTTTGCCGTCGGCGTCGTACAGATTGCCGACCACCACATGCTTGCCATCCGGGGTCAGGTACAACGCCATGCCACGGTTCTGGTATTGCGCGGCATAACCACGCAAGCCATCGGGGGCGTCGAAGCTGCCGATGATCTTTGCGCCTTTTTCTTCGATCTTGCGGATTGCTGCCGGCAGCTCCTCGGCCTGAAGCAGCGGGATTTGCAGCAGGGCTGCGCCCAGCGTCAGGGTCAGCAGGTTGCGGATGCGGGGCATGGCAGTTTCCTTGAGGGGGTGGCCTGCGTGGCCGAGGTCAAATTCGGGGTATCAAAACTTTCCAGCGCGCGAGCCAGGCTGGCTTCCGACAACTCGCCCAAATGGCTAGCGAGCAGGCGACCGTCGGCGCTGTAGAACAGCGTCGTCGGCAACGCCATGGAGCCAACGGCCTGGCCTAGTCGGCCGCCGCCATCGAACAGTACGTTAGTCAGGCTCAGGCCTTGGGTCGCCAGGAAGGTGCTGACGCTTTGTATGCTTTCCGCCTGGTTGACGAACAGAAAGGTCAGGTCCGGGCGTTGCTGCTGTGCGCGCTCCAGCACCGGCATTTCCCGTCGGCAGGGCGGGCACCAGGTGGCCCAAAGGTTGATCACCAATGGCCCACCGTGATAGTCGGTGAGTTGCACGGTTGCCCCAGCGGCATTGCGCAGGGCGACGTCGGGCAACCGGGTGCCTTGCTCGTAGAGGCTCAGGGACAGGCTTGCCAGCAGCCAGAACAGCAGGCCGGTGCCGACACTTGCGCCCAGTGGACGCCGAAGTGCTGGCCGTCGCCAGCACCAAGCCACTGCGCTGAGCAGCAGGACGATAACGCCAGGCCAGGCCAGGAAACCACCGTCGCGAAGATCGATGATCTGCCACGGGTCATCGCGGTAGTGGGTCCAGTAGACGAGAACAAACCCCACCCGGGCCGCCAACATCCCCAACAGAAACAGGCTGAACAGCACTGACTCGGGATTTTCACCACCACGCCTGGCGACTCGCCAACCGACCAGCATGGCCAGTGCCAGGGCACTGATCAGCAGCAGGTGATTGAGCGCGATAGCAAAAGTGCCGATAGTAAAAGTCAGCATCAACGGGTATCCCGGGTGATATTCCAGCGTTGCACAAAGCCAGCGGCATCGACTTCGCCAGTAATGCGCTGGCTGCGGCGTTCTTCGCCATCCGGGCCGATCCATAACAGGCTCGGTGGCCCCGGCACTTTATAACGGCTGAGCAGTTCGCGGCTGGCGGCGGTGTCGGCGGTGACGTCCAGGCGCAGTAGACGGACATCTTTCAGCGCTTGCAACACATGAGTCTTGGCAAATACCTGTTTTTCCATGATTTTGCACGACACACACCAGTCCGCGTAGTAATCGAGCAACACCCATTGGCCTTGCGCCTTGGCGGTGTTCAGTTCGTCTTGCAGGGCTGCGGGATTTTTGACGGTGATAAAGGCCTCATGTGGCGTCAGACCGGCGACACTGACAGAACGCGAAGGGCTATAGACCTGCAACGGTTTCCACAGGTCTTCGCTGCCGCCAGCGGCACCGATCAACAATACGCTGCCCCACAGCCCAAACAGCACCGAACTTGCGCCAAACACATGGGCTGCGCGGCCGTAGCCGCCGGTTTGCCGCCAGCCGGCATAGGCCATGACCAGCAACAACGCGCCCCACAAACCGATCCACAGCGACTCATCGAGCACCGGGCGAATCATCAGGATGGCGGTGCCAAGAAACAGGAAGCCGAAGATGCCCTTGAGCAGGTTCATCCAGGTTCCGGGCTTGGGCAGGAAGCGATTGCCGACGGTGACCAGCAGCAACAGTGGCACACCGATGCCCATGCCCATGGCGAACAGGATCAACCCGCCATGCAGCGCATTGCCGCTCTGGGCGATGTACAGCAAGGCACCGGCCAGTGGCGCGGTCATGCACGGCCCCACCAGCAGCCCGGACAAGGCACCCAGCACCCCGGCACCGACCAGGCTGCCACCGCGGCGCGTGCGCCCGACGTTCTCCAGACGATCACGCACCGCAACAGGCAATTGCAGTTCAAAGAAACCGAACATCGGCAAGGACAGCAGCACGAACACCGCGGCGAAACCGCCCAGCAACCACGGTTGCTGCAACAGCGCCGGCAGGTTTGCGCCAAGCATCGCTGCGAGAACACCCATCGCGGCGTACACCAGCGCCATGCTGACCACGTAACTGCCGGCAAGGGCAAAACCGCGTTTGGGACTGGCGCCACTGCCGACAATCAAACCGGCGAGAATCGGCAACATTGGCAGAGAACACGGGGTGAACGCCAGCAGCAGGCCCAGGCCGACGAACACCAGCAAACTCCAGCCCAGCGCCCGTTGTTGCAGGCCGCTGGCAAGCGCTTGATCCGCTGCTTGCGTAGTGTTTGCCAGCGTCGTGCTGTTACCCAGATCGACGATCCCGGTTTGCGGCGGATAACACAAGCCGGCATCGGCGCAGCCCTGAAAACCGACCTTGATCTGGCCACTGGCTCTGGCCGGGATCCGCAGTTCCAGGCCCTGGCGATAGACCTGTTGTTCGCCGAAGAACTCATCGCTGTGGGCTTCGCCCTCAGGCATCGGCGGCTTTTGCGCGTCGGGTAGACCATCGAACTTCATGCGTTGCCGGTACAGGTAATAGCCGTCGGCAATTTGCCAAAAAAGTTGGGTTTCACCCGAAGCAAGTTTTTCAGAGGTGAATACGAAGGCTTTTCCAACTGGCAGAAAATCGGGTTTGGTCTCGAACGGATTCGGTCCCGCTTGAGCCAGGCCCGAGATAAGCATAAAAAAGAAAACAAACAATCGACGCATGAAATAAAGCCTTGGATCGGTGCAGTTGATGAGCACAATGGATGTTGGCGATTAACCGGTGATTAACCCGTCTATCGTCGGGCTGTAGGACTGTTCCTGATGCTTGCCGGGCTCAGGGCATAATGTCCGCTTAATCCGGTACCGTCTTAATCAGCGCTTTTCTACAGGTCTCACCATGCACGTACTTGTCTGTGAAGATGATGAACTGATCGCCAGCGGTATTGTCGCCGGTCTCACGGCCCAGGGCCTGACGGTAGAACACGTCGCCACGGCGTCAGCTGCCCGGGCAATGCTGAAGGTAGCCGAGTTCGACGTCATGGTGCTTGACCTCGGCTTGCCGGACGAGGACGGCCTGAGGCTGTTGCAGCAGTTGCGCCATCAAGGGCTGGAGCTGCCGGTGCTGATCCTGACCGCACGCGACTCGGTGACTGACCGCGTCGACGGTTTACAGGCTGGCGCCGATGACTACCTGCTCAAACCGTTCGATCTGCGTGAGCTGGCCGCTCGCCTGCACACTCTGCTGCGTCGGGTGGCCGGGCGCAGCGTCAATCTGATCGAACATGGGCGCCTGACTTACAATCCCAGCAGCCGGGAGACCTTTCTGGCCGGCCAGCCGGTGGACCTGTCGCGGCGTGAACAATCGCTGTTGCAGGCGTTATTGCACAATCGTGGTCGGGTACTGTCCAGCGAGCAGTTGAAAGACAGCGTCTACGGCTTCAACGATGAATTGGAAAGCAACGCCCTTAACGTGCATATCCACCACCTGCGGCGCAAACTCGGCAATGGTATCGTCGAAACGGTACGCGGTCTGGGCTATCGCCTTGGGCCGGCGGACGGCGAGGAGCAATAGCCGTGATGAGTTTGCGTTTGCGCTTGAGCCTGACCCTCGGGGTAGCCTTCGCCCTGATCTGGGCCCTGGCTGCCGCCTGGATGCTCAGTGATCTGCGCAATCAGATGATGTTTTCCCTCGATCAGCGTCTGGTGGCCTCGGCACGTATGGTCGCCGGGCTGCTGGAACAACTGCCGGCGTTGCCGAGCAAAGGCGAGGGCACGCATTTCAGTGCTGAACAACTTAATATCCCTGGGGGCATGGCCTGCCAGGTCAGCTCTTTGCGCGGCGAAATTCTCGCCCGCAGCCACAGTACCCCGGACCAAAAGCTGGAAGCCGAGAAGATGGGTTTCCATGACCAGATGATCGACGGCGCACGCTGGCGCAGTTTCACCCTGGCCAGAGGCGACTTGCGTATCACCACTGCGGACCGCCAGGTCGAGCGAGAGGCACTGAACCTCTCGGTGCTGCTGGCGGCGTCGGTACCAGTGGGCGTGGCGTTGATGGGCTGCCTGTGCCTGCTCTGGCTGGGCATCGGTCAGGGCCTGGCGCCGCTGAACCGCATGCGCGATGCCTTGATGCGGCGCAGTGCCGACTCCCTCGAACCCTTGCAGATCCAGCCGTTGCCCAGCGAGCTGCAACCCTTGCTCGATACCCAGAATCAGCTGTTGAAGCGGATCGGCAAAACCATCGAACGCGAGCGTCGCCTGACCGGCGATGCTGCCCACGAACTGCGCAGCCCGCTGACGGCGATCAAGACCCACCTGCAAGTGGCAAGAATGACCGAAGGCGCAGCACGGGAGCAGTCTTTGGTGCGGGCCGAAGAAGGTGCTGACCGTTTGCATCGAACCCTTGAGCAACTGTTGCTGCTGGCTCGGGTCGAAGGCCGCCTGTCGTTCGATGACGGGGTGCAGTGCAACGCCGAGCAGGTGGCGCGTCTGGCCATTCAGGATGCGGCCAGTGGCGATCGCCAGCGCATCCAGTTGCGTTTGCCGGATGATTTTTCTTCGGCACCGGTCCAAATGCCGTCCGTGCTGTCGATTGCCGCTTTGCGCAACCTGTTGGACAACGCTCTGCGGCACACCCCGGGCGATACTTCGGTCGAGCTGACGCTGGAAACCATCGGCAATCGCGTGCGTTTCCAGGTGCGCGACCATGGCCCGGGTATTGCGCAAGGAGACCTGCAACACCTGACCCAAAGGTTCTGGCGCAATAGCAAGAGCACCGGTTGCGGTCTTGGCCTTGCGATTGTTCAGGCGATTGTTCAGCGCTGCGGCTGCGTCCTGCATTTCGACAGCCGACCCGACGGCCTGCGGGTCGAACTGACCATGCCATTGCAGCCTGTTTAAGTGACACTGGCCTGTGTGGCTGATTCTGTTAGTCATTGATCTGTGCAGTACAGGGATCGCCTACCCGGATTACAGCTCCAGCTGATCTGCCTTGATCCCGAATGCCTGGGCAATTTTCTCCCGCGTGGCCCGGCGTGGTTTGTTCACTGCTTCCTGTTGCGCAAACGCCGGCTGTGAAATCCCCATGCGTTTTGCAACTTCTTCCTGGGTGAGGTTCAAGTGTTCACGCCAGGCGCGGATCGGGGTGGCGCCATCGACAATGCGGCTGACCACTTCGTGCGGGATCAGATCGGCTTCGACTTGTTGAGCCTTGTATTGCTCATAGGGAATGACGACAAAGGCCGGTTTACCGTCCGGGCCGTTGATGATTTGTACGTCAGTAGGTGCGTTCGTCACGTTTTTTTACCTCTTGAATGCTGACGACCTGGATCATGCCGTCCCAGTCGAAAAGGACTCTGTAATTGCCCACTCGCTGACGGTATCCACGAGCGTGATTCGCTAGCGCCTTGACGTTGGTCACGTCGGGCATGCGTTTTAGCTCGGTGACAGCATCGCGGATGTGAACCTGGTGCTGGGTATGCAACCTCAGCAACTGCTTCACGGCTTTTCTGGTCCAGTTGATTTGATTCATGGGATGGTAATAAGTCTTTTATAAGGTTTGCAATGGGTTTTTATTTTTCTATAAGTGATCGGAACGAAAACGCTTGGCTTTCGCTGCACTCATGACAAACCCTAGGCGACTCCCGAAACTCGGCCGTCTCAAACTGTTGCTGCATGTGGACCGGGCTCGCTATCCTGCTGAGCCCGTTAATCGATCAACACACCGGCCGTACCTGAGCCGCCCCTGGGATGTATTTTGCTAACGGATCAGATGCGATGAATGCACAGTTGGATGAGTTCGGCCCGATCAAGGCCGTGATTTTCGATATGGACGGTTTGTTGCTGGACACCGAGGGGATCTACACCGAGGTCACGCAGATCATTGCCGACCGTTATGGCCGGACCTTCGACTGGAGCATCAAGCAAAACATCATCGGCCGTGGGGCAGGTGATCTGGCGCGGTATGTTGTCGAGGCGCTGGACTTGCCGATCACCGCCGAGGAGTTTCTGCGGGTGCGCGAGCCGTTGATGCGTGAGCGTTTTCCGCGTGCATTGGCGATGCCGGGCGCGCAGGAGCTGGTCCGACATTTGAAAGCCAATAACGTCCCGATTGCGGTGGGGACCAGCTCTTCGCGGCAATCTTTTGGACAGAAAACCACGTTGCACGGCGACTGGTTCGCGCTGTTCGACACCATCGTCACGGCGGACGATCCGCAAGTGGGCGCCGCCAAGCCGGCACCGGACATCTTCCTGACGGCTGCGCAACGGTTGGGGGTTGCACCGAAGGATTGCCTGGTGTTCGAAGATTCGCCATTTGGTGTCACGGCAGCAAAAGCTGCTGGCATGACGGCGATTGCAGTACCTGATGCGGCGATGGCGGACGCAAAGTTTGCCCATGCAGATGGGATTATTCGAACCTTGAAGGCGTTTCAGCCGGGGGCGTGTGGGTTGCCGGTGCTCGAATGGGCATGAGTTCTCGGTAGCCGCAGCCTGCGGCAGCGGCTACCGAAGAGCCGGTAACATCTACATGGCAAAACGCCGGGCAACGTTACTACCGTTGCCCGGCGTTTTTTATGGCCGCGAATCAGGCGCCGAAGCCGCCGTCGATGGTCAGGCTGGCACCGGTGATGTAGCCGGCTTCCGGACTTGCCAGGTAGGCAACGAAGCTGGCGATTTCCTCGACCTTGCCGTAACGACCTACCGCCATCAGCGGGATCAGGCTATCGGCGAAATCACCGTGAGCGGGGTTCATGTCGGTGTCGACCGGGCCGGGCTGCACGTTGTTGATGGTGATACCCCGTGGGCCAAGGTCGCGGGCCAGGCCTTTGACCAGGCCGACCAGTGCAGCTTTGCTCATGGCATACGGGCCACCACCGGCGAAGGGCATGCGATCAGCGTTGGTACTGCCAATGTTGATGATGCGACCGCCTTCGGTCATGTGTCTGGCGGCT
This sequence comes from Pseudomonas sp. GW821-FHT04C07, assembly GCF_059420325.1. NCBI lineage: Bacteria > Pseudomonadati > Pseudomonadota > Gammaproteobacteria > Pseudomonadales > Pseudomonadaceae > Pseudomonas > Pseudomonas sp. GW821-FHT04C07. The sequence continues at coordinate 306,430 of NZ_JBWKTM010000004.1, read as the reverse complement.
TCCTGAGTGGCGATGAACACGCTGCGCACGTTGATGGCCAGGGTTTGATCGAAGTCTTCCAGTTTGAAGTCCTCCAGCGGCGCGATAGCCAGCACGCCGGCATTGTTGACCAGGATGTCCAGCCTGCCGAAGGTTTCGACGGTACTGTTGACGGCGTTGCGGATGGCGACGGCGTCGGCGCTGTCAGCCTTGATGGCCAGGGCTTTGCCACCGGTGGAGGTGATGCTGTTCTGTAATTCTTCAGCCTTGGCAGCCGAGCTGACATAGGTGAAGGCAACGGCTGCGCCTTGAGCCGCCAGGCGTTTGACGATGGCGGCACCGATGCCGCGAGAGCCGCCCTGGATCAGGGCTACTTTACCGCTGAGGTTTTGAGTGGTCATGTCGTTCTCCAAAAGTTCAAGGCGGGCTGCCTTGTTGTTGGAGTCGAGTATCGACCTCGGATTACCGGCTGAGTAGAGGGTGATTACTATAGTCTGTGTAAACCAAAAGTTTATAGTGGCGACCATGGAAACCTTCAGCAGTATCGAATGCTTCGTCCGTAGCGCAGAGGTCGGCAGCTTTGCCGAGGCTGCGCGGCGCTTGAGTCTGACCCCGGCTGCGGTGGGTAAAAGTGTCGCCAAGCTCGAGGCCCGGCTCGGTGTGCGATTGTTTCAGCGCAGTACCCGCAACCTGACTTTGACCGAGGCCGGCCAGCTGTTCCTCGGTGAGGTCAGTACCAGTCTTCAGACCATTCAAAACGCCGTGGCTAATCTGGCCAGCGCGCAAGGACGCCCGGCGGGGACACTGAAAGTCAGCATGGGCACGGCGTTCGGGCGGTTGTACATCGTGCCGTTGCTGGGGGAGTTTCTACGGCGCTTTCCGGCGATCAACCCGGACTGGCATTTTGATAACCGCCAGGTCGACCTGATCGGCCAAGGTTTCGATGCTGCGATTGGCGGTGGCTTTGAACTGCCGCAAGGGGTGGTAGCGCGCAAACTGACGCCGGCCCATAGGGTGCTGGTGGCCTCCGAGGATTATCTGAAGCGGCGCGAGGCGATTGTCGAACCAGATGACTTGCGCCATTGCGACGGAATTCTGATTCGCTCACCGCAAACCGGGCGCGTGCGCTCTTGGCAACTGACCAGTCGCACCCGGCAACACAGCCCATTGGCGCTTGCGGCGCGGATGACCATGAGCGATTCAGAAGCCGCCTGCGTCAGTGCCACGCAGGGATTGGGTATCGCCTTGGTCAGCCTGCCGTTCGCCGTGAACTACTTGAGCGCGGGTACCTTGCAGCGGGTGTTGCCAGATTGGTATGTCGACGACGGCAATATTTCGATCTATTACGCCGAGCATAAGTTGTTGCCGGGCAAGACCCGGGCGTTTGTCGACTTCATCATCGAGCAGTTTGCCGAGCAGCAATTGGCGCAACGGTTCAGTGCGCTATGAGTTTGGCAATGAACCGAGGTGCTGCCATCGCGGGCAAGCCTCGCTCCTACGCAAATGCTGCCTTGTAGGAGCGAGCTTGCTCGCGATGAACTACGCAAATGCTGCCTTGTAGGAGCGAGGCTTGCCCGCGATGAACGATAATGCGGTCTCTTGCTAACTCAGCGCCCAAACCGCCCTGGCCAACCAATAATGGTCTTCGGCCGAGGCGTGGCATAGGTCCGCACCTTGGACGTGGAAAGCCCCAATCGCACCAGCGATTCAGCAATGGTCACCGCCGCGCTCACCCCATCCACCACTGGCACGCCGGTACGCCGACGAATGTGTTCATCCAGCCCGGCCATACCGCCACAACCCAGACAGATCACTTCAGCCTTGTCCTCACTCACCGCCAACTCCGCCTGGCGGACGATGGCCTCCATAGCGCGCTCTGGGTCTTCTTCCAGTTCCAGCACCGCCAGGCCACTGGCTCGAACCGACGCGCAGCGTTCATAAAGGCCGGAAAGCTTGAGGCGGTCCTCGATCAGCGGCACGGTGCGGTCCAGTGTGGTGACCACCGAATAGGCGTGGCCAAGAAACATTGCGGTGCTCGCGCCTGCATCGGTGATGTCCACCACTGGCACGTTGAGCAACTCCTGCAGACCTTCACGGCCATGCTCCCCGTAGCCGGCCTGGATCACCGCGTCATAGGGTTGGTCATATGACAGCACGCGGTCCATGACGGCGATCGCGGCCAGATAGCTTTCGAAATTGCCTTCGATGGACTCTGCGCCGAAAAAGGGCGTCAGACCGATGATTTCAGTGCCGGGCGAGGCCACAGCTTGCGCCTGTCTGGCGATGGCCTGGGTGATGGACTCGGTGGTGTTGACGTTGACCACAAGAATTCGCATGGGTTGTCCTTATAGCAGAGTCATTTGACGGCCCGGGTTGAACGGGCCGCACTGGAGTTAGTGGCTGACGTTTTCAACCGCAATGGCTTCACCGCTGACATCCGCGTAGTGCGGTTGCCGCTTGGCGATGATCAGATAAAGAAGACCTGCGATACCGGCGCCAAACAGCCAGGAGAACGGCGATACGCTGGCAAAGCCCGGAACCAGTGCCAGGGTGATGGCAATCAGCGCCGCAGGAACAAAGGCTGCAACGGCCCGCAAATTCACACCGGCGCTGTAGTAATAAGCGCCCTTTGGATCTTCGCTGTAGAGCTCGGGCACATTGACCTGGCCTTTGCGCACCAGCCAGTAGTCGACCATGATCACCCCGTACAGCGGTCCCAATAGCGCGCCGAGCCCGGACAGGAAGTACACGATCACCAGCGGGCTGTTATAGAGATTCCACGGCAGGATCAGCACCGCAATGGTCGCGCTGATCAACCCGGCGCGGCGAAAGTTCAGGTACTTGGGCGCCAGGTTGCTGAGGACGAAGGCGGGGGCGACGAAGTTGGCCATGATGTTCACTGCCACGGTGACGATCAGGAATGCCAGGCAGCCGAGTACCAGAAAAAACGTATTGGGAATCGAGGCGATGATTTCGGTCGGGCTTTCGATGATCCGTCCGTTGATCTGGAACTGCGCACCGCAAAGCAGCACGGTGATGCTGGCGAACACCAGAATATTCACCGGAAGGCCCCAGAAGTTGCCGACCTTGATGGTCTTGCGGCACGGTGAAGAGCGGGCGAAATCGCAGAAGTTGAGGATCAGCGTGCCGTAGATCGACAGCCACAAGGCGCCGCCGGCGAAAATGTTGCGCCACATCTGGGCCCCGGTCAGTGGTTCGCGGATCGACCAGGCGATGGTCGCATTGGCCTGGGTGTACATCCACGTCGCCAGGGCGGCGACGGTCAGCAGAATCACCGGCCCGGCAAACGCTTCATAGCGCCGAACCATCTCCATGCCGTAGGCGAGAATCGCCAGTTGCACGAACCAGATCGCCACGAAACATACCCAGCCCAGGCTCGACAACCCGAGGATCGAGTTGTGATCGTACTCGGCAAAGCCTGGGTGGACTGCGGTCAGCAGCACGCGAAACACCACGGAGGCGAGGTACGTCTGGATACCGAACCAGGCAATGGCGATGACGGCGCGGATCAGTGCCGGAATTTGTGCGCCATGGATACCGAAACTGATCCGGCTGATGACCGGGAATGGCACGCCGGTCTTCTGGCCCATGTAGCCGGACAGGTTCATGAAGAAGTACACCAGCGCCGCGCCAATTCCCAGCGACAGCAGAATTTGCCAACCGCCCAGGCCCAGGGCGTACAGGCCGATGGCGAAGGAGTAGTTGGCGATGTTGTGCACGTCATTGGTCCACAACGCAAAGATGCTGTAACGACCCCAGCGTCGGCCTTCGATTTTGGTGGGTGCCAGGTCCTTGTTGTGCAGTCGTGGGCTTAGGCTCAGCGGTGGCGTCGCTCCAAGTATTTGACTGGTGTTGGATTGAGAGTGGTTGTGGGTGGAGGAGGGCAAATCCAGTGCGATGTTATTAGAGAGGCTTGTACGCATTCCGGCAGGCTCCTGATCCCGGGTTGACGGTGACTGTGCATGAGCGCAAGGCTCGGCAATCTTCGCCGACGGTTCCGGGAATCACTGGGTTCTAGGCATCTGCAGCCTGACGGAGAATTAACCGTGGCAGGTGTGCGGATATAAAGTGTGTGTATGTTTTTAAATTATTGTATACAAAACACAAGTCTGCTTAAGCCACTTCTATGCCAGATTTCTGTCTATGAATTCTGTGTTTAATTTCGTTTTTATATATTTTGAAGGTAAGTAACTGAAATAAAATCAATATTAATTGACTGATTGAACAGGTATTTATTTTTTGAGGGTGTCCAGGCTTGCACAGGCGAGCAGTAGCTCAGAAGGGAGGATGTAACTTTTTGGGGCGCTGACAGGTAAAGTGCACACGGAAATGGCACCTATGGTGACATTCTTGTACACATGTTTTTCGCGGGACAGGTCTTGACTGGCTGGACATCAAAAGATCGACCGAACGCGGCCCGAGCTTTCGCCAGCTCCTGCACTGGATGTGTGTACATCACCAGGAGCTGCCGCAGGTTGCGATCTTTACGCTTTGCTGATGATATTCCCGGCGTGCAGCCCGCATTCTTTCTGCGTGGCTTCTTCCCACCACCAGCGGCCTTCGCGCTCGTGTTGGTTCGGCAGGACAGGGCGGGTGCACGGCTCGCAGCCGATGCTGATAAAACCGCGTTCGTGCAGGCTGTTGTAAGGCAGCTCAAGCATGCGGATGTAACCCCAGATCTCTTCACTGGTCATTTGTGCCAGCGGGTTGAATTTGTAGAGGGTACGTTCAGGAGTGGAGAAGGCACTGTCGATTTCCAGCACGGCAACCTGGCTGCGGGTGCCGGGGCTCTGGTCGCGGCGTTGGCCGGTAGCCCAGGCGCTGACGGTGGAAAGTTTGCGGCGCAGTGGTTCGATCTTGCGGATGCCGCAGCATTCGCCATGACCATCCTTGTAGAAGCTGAACAGGCCTTTTTCCTTCACGAAGGGTTCAAGCTTGCTTTGATCCGGCGATACCAGCTCGATCTGGATCTTGTAGTGCTCGCGAACCTGCTCGATGAACCGGTAGGTTTCCGGATGCAGACGGCCGGTGTCCAGGCTGAAGACCTTGACGTTTTTGTTCAGCTTCCAGGCCATGTCCACCAGCACCACGTCTTCCGCGCCGCTGAAGGAAATCCACAAGTCGTCGCCGAACTGGGCGAAGGCCAGTTTAAGAATGTCCTGGGCGGACTTGTTGGCATAGGTTGCAGCGAGTTCAGCGACGTCGAATGATTGGCTCATCAGGGTGGTTTCCTACAGGTCGGTGGCGCTAAGCGCTCTATATACTGGCGATGGTAACAAAAACCTGTGGTGGCTGGCTCGCTCCTCTGCGTTGCGTCGGTCAGAGCGAGTCGCTAGAGTTCGGCTGTCCTTTTACTCGCCTCGACTCAATAAACAATACAAATGGGAGTGTCTTGTGGAAATTGCCTGTCTCGACCTGGAAGGTGTGCTGGTCCCGGAAATCTGGATCGCCTTTGCCGAAAAAACCGGTATTGAATCCCTCAAGGCAACCACTCGGGATATTCCCGATTACGACGTGCTGATGAAGCAGCGCCTGCGGATTCTTGATGAGCACGGCTTGAAGCTGTCCGATATCCAGGAAGTGATCGCGACCCTCAAGCCGCTGGACGGTGCCATTGAGTTCGTCAACTGGCTGCGCGAGCGGTTTCAGGTGGTGATTCTTTCGGACACTTTCTATGAGTTCTCCCAGCCGCTGATGCGTCAACTGGGTTTCCCGACGCTGCTTTGCCATCGGTTGATCACTGACGAAACGGATCGGGTGATCGGCTATCAACTGCGCCAGAAAGACCCCAAGCGCCAGTCGGTGCTGGCGTTCAAGAGCCTGTACTACCGAGTGATCGCGGCCGGTGATTCATACAACGACACCACGATGCTGGGCGAGGCCGACGCGGGGATTCTGTTTCATGCGCCGGAAAACGTGATTCGCGAGTTCCCGCAGTTTCCGGCAGTGCACGCCTTTGCCGAGCTCAAGCAGGAGTTCTTGAAAGCTTCGAATCGGGAGTTGAGCCTGTAATCGGATGGCAGGTGTTGAGTGTTGATCGTTCCCACGCTCCGCGTGGGAATGCCTCACTGGACGCTCTGCATCCGCTTCGACAGTGACGCAGAGCAGTCACGGACTGCATTCCCACGCAGAGCATGGGAACGATCGACTGTCACAATCCCTGCAAGGTTTCCAGCAGCACCTTCACCTTGGTGATGGACTCCTGATATTCGGCCTGCCAGTCCGAGTCCGCGACGATTCCGCCACCGCCCCAGCAGCAGACTTGCTCATCCTTGACCAGCAAGCTGCGGATGGCGATAGAACTGTCCATTTCCCCGCGTACATCCAGATACAGCAACGAGCCGCAATATAACCCGCGTCGGGTCGGTTCCAGCTCGTCGATGATTTGCATCGCCCGGATTTTCGGTGCGCCGGTGATCGAGCCGCCGGGGAAACTGCCGGCGATCAGGTCCAGGGCATCTTTATCATCCGCCAACTCGCCGGTGACGCTGCTGACCAGGTGATGCACGTTCGGGTAGCTTTCCAGGCTGAACAACTCCGGCACCCGCACCGAGCCGATACGGCAGGTGCGGCCCAGATCGTTGCGCAGCAGGTCGACGATCATCAGGTTTTCCGCACGATCCTTGGCGCTGGCCAGCAGCTCGGTGGCATTGGCCGCGTCTTCAAAAGCGTCCTTGCCGCGCGGCCGGGTGCCTTTGATCGGACGGGTTTCCACGTGGCCGTCACTGACTTTCACGAAGCGTTCCGGAGACAGGCTCAGCACCGCGCCGCCGTCGGGCAGGCTCTGGAAACCGGAGAAGGGCGTCGGGCACGCAGCCCGCAGCGCGCAGTACGCCGTCCACGGGTCGCCCTGGCATCGCGCGCGGAAGCGTTGGGCAAAGTTGACCTGATAACAGTCGCCGGCCTGAATGTAATGCTGGATGCGCAGGAAAGCTTGCTGATAGTCGCCGGGACTGAGGTCAGGGCTCATCGGACCGTTTAGCGTGAAGGCTTCGGGTGTCGAGTGCGCTGGCTGGCTGAACAGCTCGATCAGGCGCTGACGTTCGGTATCGGCCAGGCTTGGGTGAAACACCAGTTGGCTGGTGCCCGACAAGTGATCGCTGATCAACGCCCAGTTGTACAGACCCAGGTGCGCATCGGGTAACCGCAAGTCATCGCGGGCCTGGTTCGGCAGGGTTTCCAGATGGCGGCCAAAGTCGTAGCTGAGGTAGCCGATCAGGCCGCCGACGAAGGGCAGTTGATACGGTTGCGGCAGCGCAGCGTTGCCAAGGCGGGTCAGGTTGTTTCGTAGCCGTTGCAGGAAATGGGCACCGCTTTCGTCCGGTAATACCGTTAGCTGCTCCAGCGGCCAGGCACTGAGCAGGTCATAGCGTCCACGTTCGGCGCTCGGGCGACCGCTGTCGAGCAGCACGGCGCCGGGGGCATGCCGAATCGCCGCGAAATACTCGGCGGGGTTGGCGCGATAAGGGAGCGGGTGTACGGAGCAGGTCAACATGCGGGGCAGATCAGTCATCGGTACGCGGCTGGCGATTGTAGTCCCCTGCAGGATTTGCTCCTAGAGGGGATGTCGGGGGATGGCACTTTTTACGTCGCAAGAACGCTGTAGCCGCGTCCTTCGGCAGCGCCTACAGGTTTGCGGTCACGGGGTGTATTCCCTGACCTTGTGTGAGGAGTGCTCGTTGTGCGCTTCAACCGCTGGTACATGTCCGAACAGTTGTTGAGCAAAGCGCACACGTTCCTCCGGCGTTTCCTTGATGCCTCTGGCCTTGAGTTCTTCCAGGCGCGCTTCCACGGCATGGGTGCGCAGGGTCAGGCCGCAATCGTTGGCAATCTGGATGTTCAGGCCGGGGCGGGCGTTGAGTTCGAGAATCAACGGGCCTTTTTCCTGGTCCAGCACCATATCGACGCCGATATAGCCCAGTCCGCAGAGTTCATGGCAACCGGCCGCCAGCTTCATGAAACCGTCCCAATAAGGCAGCTGCACGCCGTCCACCGCATTGTTGGTGTCCGGGTGTTTGGCGATGATGCTGTTCAGCCAGGTACCGCGCAGGGTCAGGCCGGTGGCCATGTCGACACCGACGCCGATGGCGCCCTGGTGCAGGTTGGCCTTGCCATTCGACTGACGGGTTGGCAGGCGCAACATGGCCATCACCGGATAGCCCATCAGTACGATGACGCGGATATCGGGCACGCCTTCGTAGCTGATACTTTTGAAGATCTGGTCCGGGGTTACGCGGTATTCGATCAATGCCCGATCACGATGACCGCCCAGGGAATACAGGCCAGTCAGAATGCTGGAAATCTGATGTTCGATTTCCTCATGGGTGATGATTTTCCCGGACACCGTGCGATAGCGGCCCTCGAAGCGGTCGGCGATCACCAGGATGCCGTCACCGCCAGCCCCCTGGGCTGGCTTGATGACGAAGTCGCTGCGCCCGCCGATGATCTCGTCGAGCTTGTCGATTTCCTTTTCGGTGGAGATCACTCCGTACATTTCCGGCACCTGAATGCCGGCCTTGATCGCACGTTCCTTGGTGATGATTTTGTCATCGACAATCGGGTACAGGCTGCGCTTGTTGTACTTGAGCACGTAGTCTGCGTTACGCCGATTGATCCCCATGACACCCCGGGCTTGCAGGGCCTTCCAGGTCTTCCAGAGGCCAAACATTACGAATCAGCCTTGAGGAAGGCTTTGAACCGCACCAGTTCGGTGAGGCGGTAGCCACGATAGCGCCCCATGGCCAGCATGAAGCCCACCATAATGAACAGTATCGCCGGGAAGGTGAACACGAAGTAGATCAGCTCCGGCACGCTCATGATCAGGTGTGCCAGGGAGGCGGCGAACAGCGTACCAATGGCGACTTTCATCGCATGGCCGGCACCACGCTCTTCCCAGGTGATCGACAGGCGTTCGATGGTCATGGTCAGAATCACCATCGGGAACAGCGCTACCGACAGGCCGCGTTCCAGGCCCAGTTTGTGGCTGAAGAGGCTGATCGCAGCGATCAGCACCACGACAAAGGTCAGTACCACCGACAGCCTGGGCAGCATTTGCAGTTTCAAGTGCTCAAGGTACGAGCGTAGCGACAAGCCCAGCGCGGTGATGATGGTGAACAGCACGATACCGAAGCCCAGCTGCGTCTCGCGAAAGGCCAGGGCAATCAGTACCGGGGTGAATGTGCCCAGGGTCTGCAGGCCGATCAGGTTGCGCAGGATCAGAATTACCAGCACGCCGATCGGGATCATCACCATGACCATGAACGTCTGCTGGGTTTGCAGCGGCAGACCGTAGAGCGAATATCCGAGGAAGTTGGCGTCGGAGTTTTCGTCGGTCAGCTTGGCCAGGCGTATGGCGTTCATTTCGCTGTTGTTCATGCTGAAGGTGACGGTGGCTTTCTTGCCGCCATCGACGGTAATCAGGTTGTCATCACCGGTCCACCACAGCAGGCGGTCGGTGGGCAGGCCTTGCTCGCCGGTATCCGGGTTGAAGTACAGCCAGTCGGTGCCGTTGAAGCTGCGCAGCCACAGTTCCGGAGTTTGCGGCTGGTCCGCCACCAGGCGAATGGTGTGGACTTTTTCCATCGGTACATGGGCGATAGACAGCAACAGCTCGACGATCTTTGCCTTGTGTGGCGTCGACGGATCGCCACCCAGCAGCAGTTTGACGTTGTCGTCATTGAGGTTGTTGACACGTTTGATGGCTTCGCCGATGAAGGTTTCGACGTCCGCCGAGTGCTGACGAATCGGGGCGAGCAGGGCTTCAGCAGCGATTTTTTCCGGGCCTTCGACCGGGATACTGTCGCGGAAAGTCGGGCCTTTGATCTTGGATTTTTCACCGCTGTAGCGCTTGGTCAGCACCAGACGGTAGTAGAGGGTCTGATTGCCCTTGGCGCGACGGGCGGACCAGGTGACCTTGCGGTTGCCGTCGACGCGGTTGACGGCCACGCCGTAGTTATTGGAGATAAAGCTCTCGTTGAGGCTGACGTAGTCGCGGCTCAGTGGTGGCACGAACATCTGAATCTTGATCGGGTCCTTGGCACTGGCGACGAACTGAACCTTGGCATCGATGTTCCACAAGTCGTCGGTGGCGTCTTCGGTCACGGGAATGCCGAGCACGAAAATCTGGTAGGCCGTGACTGAAATACCCAGCACCACCAGGATGGCGATCAGGATTTTCAGATGGAGGGTAAGAGCGCGCATTGAAATTACTCTGCGGTATGAGCGTCGGCGGCGCAGGCGGGTTTGCCAGCAGCGTATTTGAGACTGGGGTCGACCAGCGCATCAAAGCGCTTGAGCGCTTCGGATCCGATCAAAAGCGGGTATTGGAATGCACTTCGGTCGGTCAGGTTGACTTCAATACTGCGCAAAGCGCTGCCCATGCAGATATCCAGGGCAATCACCGGGCGGGCGGTGTAGGTCTTGTCTTCATAGGGATCGTAGTCGCCCGCGCGGCGCTTGATCTTGCTGACCCGCGCCAGTGGACGTTCAATCGGGTGTGAGTGGGCGGTGTCAATGGCCAGGTAGAAGCGTACCCAGGACTCGCCGTTACGTTTGAAACGTTTGATATCGCGAGCACTGAGGGAGGCGGTTTTGGCGCCTGTGTCGAGTTTGGCCGCGACTTCCAGATCGATCCCGGCAAGCTTTGCGTATTCATTCAGGCCATAAACGGTCTTCTCGGCGGCAGCGCTCACACCGGGCAGGCAGAGTAGGCAAAGCAATGTAGGGAAGGGCTTGAGTCTCATAAATCCTGGAGCGTCGCAATGCGATCTTCGGTTCAAGGCGACTGGCATTGCTGCGCAACCTCGTGTGCCTGCCATAAACAGATGACAGGCAAATGCGGGCGGCATTCTAGCATGCTGGTTTTATGGCGCCAGCGCTCCAGGTTGGCTATAAGCAGGGGTTCTGCATCGTTATGGTGCAGATGGTTATTAGACGATTGTCGACAATACCTATTTTTCCTTTGACTGTTTGTTGGTAATTAGCTAGTTTTTGTCGCATTGGATTTAAAGGTGTCGACAATATGCTGGATCAACTCGATCCCCCAGTTCTGATGCAGGATGATTCGGAGACCCTCTCCGAGAATGTCTTCCGGCGTATCCAGGCGGCCATCGTCAAAGGCGATATCGCCCCGGGCAGCAAGATTTCCGAGCCGGAGCTGGCGCGTACCTATGGCATCAGCCGCGGGCCATTGCGTGAGGCGATCCACCGTCTGGAAGGGCAGCGGCTGCTGGTGCGTATTCCCCATGTCGGCGCGCGGGTGGTTTCCCTCAGCCATGCCGAGTTGATCGAACTCTATGAAATCCGCGAATCCCTGGAAGGCATGGCTTGTCGTCTGGCCGCCGAGCGCATGAGCGTCGAAGAAATCGACGAGCTGCGCCGGGTTCTCGAGACCCATGAGCGCGATGCGGCGTTCCAGGCCGGTGTCGGCTATTACCAGCAGGAAGGCGATTTCGACTTTCACTACCGAATCATTCAGGGCGCGGGCAACCGCACCCTGACCCAGATGCTCTGCGGAGAGCTGTACCAGTTGGTTCGCATGTACCGCATACAGTTTTCCGCTACGCCTAACCGCCCGCGCCAGGCGTTCGCCGAACATCACCGGATTCTCGACGCGATTGCTGATCGCGACGGTGAACTGGCCGAGTTGTTGATGCGCCGCCACATCGGCGCTTCCAAACGCAATATCGCGCGTCATTACCAGGACAGCGCCAACCAGACAGCCACTCCACGAGGTGAGTCATGAGTTCCAACAAGAGCACTCCAGGCCAGCGTTTCCGCGATGCGGTCGCCAGTGAACAGCCGCTGCAAGTGGTCGGCGCGATCAACGCCAACCACGCCTTGCTGGCCAAGCGCGCCGGTTTCAAGGCGATCTACCTGTCCGGTGGCGGGGTGGCTGCCGGCTCTCTCGGTGTGCCGGACCTGGGCATTACCGGTCTGGATGACGTGTTGACCGACGTACGCCGGATCACTGACGTCTGCGACCTGCCGCTGCTGGTGGACGTGGACACCGGTTTCGGCTCCTCGGCGTTCAACGTGGCGCGTACCGTCAAGTCGATGATCAAGTTCGGCGCCGCGGCGATTCACATCGAAGACCAGGTCGGCGCCAAGCGCTGCGGCCACCGTCCGAACAAGGAAATCGTTTCCCAGCAGGAAATGGTCGACCGCATCAAGGCCGCCGTCGATGCGCGCACCGATGACAGCTTCGTCATCATGGCGCGTACCGATGCACTGGCGGTGGAAGGCCTGGAGTCGGCGCTCGATCGCGCTGCAGCCTGCATTGAGGCCGGCGCCGATATGGTTTTCCCGGAAGCCATTACCGAACTTGAAATGTACAAGCTGTTTGCCAGCCGCGTGAAAGCGCCGATTCTGGCCAATATCACGGAATTCGGCGCGACGCCGCTGTACACCGTCGAGCAATTGAAAGCCGCCGATGTTTCGCTGGTGCTGTACCCGCTGTCGGCATTCCGTGCCATGAACAAGGCGGCAGAAAACGTCTACACCGCCATTCGCCGCGACGGCACGCAGCAGAACGTCATCGACACTATGCAAACCCGTATGGAGCTGTACGACGCCATCGATTACCACGTTTTCGAGCAGAAGCTTGATGCGTTGTTTGCGTCGAAGAAATAGTAGGACCCGTAGCAGCTGCCGAGCCCGCGAGGCTGCGTTCGAGGCCGAAGGACTCGCCAGTCAGACGACGCAGTTTTCCAGATGAACCGCGTCGTCGGGGTTTACGACTGCTGCGCAGCCGGACGCAGCCTCGCAGGCTCGACAGCTGCAACGAAAGTGAGATAGCCGTTTAGAAACGTGCCGATTCCCTAACAAATTCAAGATTGGAGAAAGCAATGGCCGAAGCAAAAGTATTGAGTGGCGCCGGGCTACGGGGCCAGGTGGCCGGGCAAACCGCATTGTCCACCGTGGGACTGGAGGGCGCGGGCCTGACCTATCGCGGCTATGACGTTCGCGAACTGGCCGCCGACGCACAGTTCGAAGAAGTGGCCTACCTGCTGCTGTACGGCGAGCTGCCGACCAAGGCGCAGCTGGCGGCCTACATCAGCAAACTGAGCAAGCTGCGTGACCTGCCGCAAGCACTGAAAGAAGTGCTCGAGCGCATTCCGGCAGACGCTCATCCGATGGACGTGATGCGCACCGGATGCTCGTTCCTGGGCAACATCGAACCGGAGAAAGACTTCTCTGAACAACACGATGCCACCGACCGGCTGCTGGCCGCGTTCCCGGCGATCATGTGCTACTGGTATCGCTTCAGCCACGACGGCAAACGCATTAACTGCGTGACCGATGAAGAATCCATCGGCGGGCATTTCCTGCACTTGCTGCACGATAAGAAGCCGAGCGAGTTGCACGTCAAGGTCATGAACGTTTCGCTGATCCTTTACGCGGAACACGAGTTCAACGCATCGACCTTTACCGCTCGAGTCTGCGCGTCGACCTTGTCCGACCTGTATTCCTGCATCACCGCGGCCATCGGCTCCTTGCGCGGCCCGCTGCACGGCGGCGCCAACGAAGCGGCAATGGAAATGATCGAGCGCTTCAAGTCCCCCGAAGAGGCGATCAAGGGGACCCTCGGCATGCTCGAGCGCAAAGACAAGATCATGGGTTTTGGTCACGCGATCTATAAAGACAACGACCCGCGTAATGAAGTGATCAAGGGCTGGTCGAAAAAGCTCGCCGACGAAGTGGGAGACAAGGTGTTGTTCCCGGTCTCTGAAGCCATCGACAAGACCATGTGGGAGCAAAAGAAACTGTTCCCCAACGCCGACTTCTACCATGCCTCGACGTACCACTTCATGGGCATTCCGACCAAGCTGTTCACGCCGATTTTTGTCTGCTCACGCCTGACCGGCTGGGCCGCTCACGTGTTCGAGCAGCGCGCCCACAACCGCATCATCCGCCCGAGTGCCGAGTACGTCGGCGTTGAACAGCGCAAGTTCGTGCCAATCGAGCAACGCTGACCGGTGGGCATCGGCGTCGGTTGCTGAATGAAACGAAGAGCCCTGTGTAGGAGCCGAGCTTGCTCGCGATGACGGACTGACATTCAATATTGATGTCGACAGTTACACCGCTATCGCGAGCAAGCTCGGCTCCTACAGGGGTTCGGTTTCAGTTCAGTGCCGGTGCCAGGCGCCTCCCTCTGAAACTACCGTGATCGAGTCCTGACGCCCATGAACACTGAATTTCGCAAACCGCTGCCCGGCAGCCATCTGGATTACTTCGACGTCCGCGCGGCTGTCGACGGCATCCAGCCCGGTGCCTACGACACACTGCCTTACACCTCCCGTGTGCTGGCCGAGAACCTGGTGCGTCGCTGCGATCCTGCGACCCTCACCGACTCCCTGAAGCAGCTCATCGAACGCAAGCGCGATCTGGACTTCCCGTGGTTCCCGGCCCGTGTGGTGTGTCATGACATTCTCGGCCAGACCGCGCTGGTCGACCTCGCCGGCTTGCGTGATGCCATCGCCCTGCAAGGTGGCGACCCGGCCTTGGTCAACCCGGTGGTGCCGACCCAACTGATCGTCGATCACTCGCTGGCTGTGGAGTGCGGCGGCTTCGACCCGGACGCGTTCACCAAGAACCGTGCGATCGAAGATCGACGCAACGAAGACCGTTTCCACTTCATCAACTGGACCAAGAAGGCGTTCAAGAACGTCGACGTGATTCCGCCGGGCAACGGGATCATGCACCAGATCAATCTGGAGAAAATGTCTCCGGTGATTCAGGTGCGCGACGGCGTGGCGTTCCCGGATACCTGCGTCGGCACCGACAGCCACACCCCGCACGTGGATGCCCTTGGCGTGATCGCCATCGGCGTCGGTGGCCTGGAAGCCGAGAGCGTGATGCTCGGCCGCGCCTCGTGGATGCGCCTGCCGGAAAGTGTCGGCGTCGAGCTGACGGGCAAGCTGCAACCGGGCATCACCGCCACCGACATGGTGCTGGCGCTGACCGAGTTCTTGCGTAAACAAAAAGTCGTCGGTGCATGGCTGGAATTCTTCGGCGAAGGCGCTTCGGCGCTGACCTTGGGCGACCGCGCGACCATTTCCAACATGGCCCCGGAATACGGTGCCACCGCGGCGATGTTCTACATCGACCAGCAAACCATCGACTACCTGAAACTCACCGGCCGTGAAGACCAGCAGGTGCAACTGGTAGAGCTCTACGCCAAACAGACCGGTCTTTGGGCCGACAGCCTGAAGCAGGCGCAATATGAGCGTGGTCTGCGCTTCGATCTGTCTTCGGTGGTGCGCAATATGGCCGGTCCGAGCAATCCCCATGCGCGGGTGGCCACCACGGACCTCGCGGCCAAGGGCATTGCCGGTCAGTGGGACGATGTGCCGGGGCAGATGCCCGATGGCGCGGTGATCATTGCCGCCATCACCAGCTGCACCAACACCAGCAACCCGCGCAACGTCATCGCCGCCGGCCTGATGGCGCGTAACGCCAACAAGCTGGGGCTGACCCGCAAGCCGTGGGTCAAGTCGTCTCTGGCCCCGGGTTCCAAGACCGTTGCGCTGTACCTGGACGAAGCCGGCCTGACTCAAGAGCTGGAGCAACTGGGATTCGGCGTGGTGGCGTTCGCCTGCACTACCTGCAATGGCATGTCTGGCGCGCTGGACCCGGTGATCCAGCAAGAGATCATCGACCGCGATCTGTACGCCACCGCCGTGTTGTCGGGTAACCGCAACTTCGACGGGCGTATTCACCCCTACGCCAAGCAGGCGTTCCTCGCTTCGCCTCCGCTGGTGGTGGCTTACGCCATTGCCGGGACCATCCGTTTCGACATCGAAAAAGACGTGCTGGGCCTGACCGCCGATGGCAAGGAAATCCGCCTCAAAGACATCTGGCCCAGCGACGAAGAGATCGATGCAGTGGTCAAGGCGTCGGTCAAGCCGGAGCAGTTCCGCAAGGTGTATATCCCGATGTTCGCGATTCACGAAGACACAGGTCCCAAGGTCGAGCCGCTGTACGACTGGCGCGAGATGAGCACCTACATCCGCCGTCCGCCGTACTGGGAAGGTGCGCTGGCCGGTGAGCGTCCGCTCAAGGGCATGCGTCCATTGGCCGTGCTGCCGGATAACATCACTACCGATCACCTGTCGCCGTCCAACGCGATCATGCTCGACAGCGCCGCCGGTGAGTACCTGGCGAAAATGGGCCTGCCGGAGGAGGACTTCAACTCCTACGCCACCCACCGTGGCGATCACTTGACCGCGCAACGCGCAACCTTCGCCAATCCGAAACTGTTCAACGAAATGGTGAAGGAAAACGGAGCGGTCAAACAGGGTTCCCTGGCTCGCGTCGAACCGGAAGGCAAGGTCATGCGCATGTGGGAAGCCATCGAGACCTACATGGAGCGCAAGCAGCCGCTGATCATCATCGCCGGCGCCGATTACGGTCAGGGTTCTTCCCGTGACTGGGCGGCCAAGGGCGTGCGTCTGGCCGGCGTGGAAGCCATCGCCGCCGAAGGTTTCGAGCGCATCCACCGTACCAACCTGGTCGGCATGGGTGTGCTGCCGCTGGAATTCAAACCGGGCGTAGATCGCAAGACGCTGGGTATCGACGGCAGCGAAACCTTCGACGTGATCGGCGAGCGTACCCCACGTGCCACGCTAACCCTGCTGATTAACCGCAAGAACGGTGAGTGTCTCGAGGTGCCGGTCACCTGTCGCCTCGATACCGCCGAAGAAGTCTCGATCTACGAGGCCGGTGGTGTGCTGCAACGTTTCGCCCGGGACTTCCTCGAGTCGGCGGTTGCCGTCTAATACGACGAGCTGGAGCGGGACGTCGAAGTCCCGCCCCGGCCTATAAGGAAAAACATGGCTCACGTACCGCAAATCAAGATTCCCGCCACCTACATGCGAGGCGGCACCAGCAAAGGCGTGTTCTTCAGCCTGCAAGACCTTCCCGAATCTGCCCAGGTCCCGGGCGCTGCACGCGATGCACTGTTGCTACGGGTGATTGGTAGCCCGGATCCGTATGACAAGCAGATCGATGGCATGGGGGCTGCGACCTCGAGCACCAGCAAGACGGTCATCCTGTCCAGGAGCACAAGGCCCGACCACGACGTCGATTACCTGTTCGGTCAGGTCTCCATCGACAAGCCCTTCGTCGACTGGAGCGGCAACTGCGGCAACCTCTCTGCGGCGGTCGGCGCATTTGCCATCAGCAGCGGCCTGGTGGACGCCAGCCGCATCCCCCAAAACGGTGTGGCGACGGTGCGCATCTGGCAGGCCAATATCGGCAAGACCATCATCGCCCATGTGCCCATCACTGACGGCGCGGTGCAGGAAACCGGTGATTTCGAGCTCGACGGCGTGACCTTTCCTGCCGCCGAAGTCCAGCTCGAGTTCATGGACCCGGCCGCCGAGGAGGAGGGTGCGGGCGGCTCGATGTTCCCCACCGGCAATCTGGTCGATGACCTGCAGGTGCCAGGCCTTGGCACGCTCAAGGTGACGATGATCAATGCCGGGATCCCGACCATCTTCGTCAACGCGGATGCCATCGGCTACACTGGCACCGAGTTGCAGGGCGACATCAACGGTGACGCGAAGGCGCTGGCGATGTTCGAGACGATTCGTGCACACGGCGCACTGCGCATGGGCCTCATCCAGCACATTGATGAAGCCGCCAAGCGTCAGCACACGCCCAAGGTTGCCTTCGTCGCCAGGCCGGCCGATTACCTTGCCTCCAGCGGCAAGTTGGTTTGCGCGGGTGACGTGGACCTGCTCGTACGCGCGCTGTCCATGGGCAAGCTGCACCACGCCATGATGGGCACAGCCGCTGTGGCCATCGGCACCGCCGCGGCAATTCCGGGCACACTGGTGAGCCTCGCTGCCGGCGGCAGTGCGCACAGTGCGGTGCGCTTCGGTCATCCCTCGGGCACCCTGCGCGTAGGCGCGGAGGCCAGCCAGGTCAACGGCGAGTGGACTGTGAACAAGGCCATCATGAGCCGCAGCGCCCGTGTGCTGATGGAAGGCTGGGTGCGCGTACCGGGTGATGCTTTCTGATATAGGTGAAACCTGTGGGAGCAGGCTTGCTCGCGATGGCGGCGACCCGTTCTTTCAGGTGGACCAAGACAGGTGTTCCCACACTTAACAGAGGGAATCAAACATGAGCGCCAATGTCGACCTGAACTATCGCCCCGACTACGACACCGTCCTGCAGGACATTGCCGACTACGTCCTTAGCTTCAAGATCAAGTCCAAAGAGGCGCTGGACACTGCCCGCAACTGCCTGATGGACACCCTCGGCTGCGGCCTGCTGGCCCTGCGTTTTCCGGAGTGCACCAAGCACCTGGGGCCGATCGTGGAGGGCACTGTCGTACCGTTTGGCGCTCGGGTACCAGGCACCAGTTTTCGCCTTGATCCGGTCAAGGCTGCCTGGGACATTGGCTGCATCGTTCGTTGGCTCGACTACAACGACACCTGGCTGGCCGCCGAGTGGGGTCATCCATCCGACAACCTCGGCGGCATCCTGGCCGTGGCTGACTACCTGTCGCAGAAGCGTGTGGCCAATGGCGACGCGCCCCTGACCATTCGCGCCGTGCTGGAAGCGATGATCATGGCCCACGAGATACAGGGCGTGATCGCACTGGAAAACTCCTTCAATCGCGTAGGTCTGGACCACGTAATCCTGGTAAAAGTGGCCTCGACCGCTGTCACCGCGAAACTGATGGGCGCCAACCGCGAGCAACTGTTGTCCGCGTTGTCCCACGCGTTCGCCGATGGTCAGGCGCTGCGCACCTACCGTCACGCGCCGAACGCCGGTTCGCGTAAATCCTGGGCGGCGGGCGATGCGTCCAGCCGTGGCGTGCGTCTGGCGGACATTGCCATGCGCGGCGAAATGGGCATTCCGGGTGTGCTGACAGCAAAACAGTGGGGGTTCTACGACGTGCTGTTCAGCCATACCAACAAGGATCTGGCGCTCAAACCTGAAGACAAGCGTTGCTTCTGCTTCTCGCAGAAATTCGGCACCTACGTGATGGAGAACGTGCTGTTCAAAATCAGCTTCCCGGCCGAGTTTCACGCGCAAACTGCCTGTGAAGCTGCCGTGACCCTGCACGCTCAGGTCAAGGATCGCCTGCACGACATCGACAAGATCGTCATCACCACTCACGAGTCGGCGATCCGCATCATTTCCAAGGTCGGCAAGCTGGCCAACGCCGCTGACCGCGACCACTGCATTCAGTACATGACTGCCGTACCGTTGGCCTTTGGTAACCTGGTGGCCGAGCAATACGAAGACGATTTTCACGCCGGCCATCCGATTATCGATGAACTGCGCGAGAAGATGGTCGTCGTCGAAGACCCGCGTTACACCCGCGAATACCTGGAAGCCGACAAGCGTTCCATCGCCAACGCCCTGCAAGTGTTCTTCAAGGACGGCTCGAAAACCGAACAGTTCGTGGTTGAGTACCCGATTGGCCACCGCCGTCGCCGCGCCGACGGCATTCCATTGCTGGAGGACAAGTTCAAGACCAACCTGGCAACCCGGTTCACCGCGCAACGCACCGCTGAAATCTTTGCCCTGTGCAAGGACCAGGCTGCACTTGAAGCGACCCCGGTCAACCGCTTTGTTGATATGTTCGTGGTCTGACGCCTGCACGCCCCGGAACGCACGATCTTGATCAGCAGTTTGAGCAAGGCACTGGCGACGGCTTCAGGGCTGGGGAATGAGTGGGCTAAGCGCTTGAAATAACACCGCGTTATCGTTCATCGCGAGCAAGCTCGCTCCTACAGGAAGTACACGATCTAGTGTGGGAGCGGGCTTGCTCGCGATAGCGGTCTGACAGGCGATACAACAATTACTTGAACCGCCGCTCCACGCCTTTCTCCACCAGAATCTTCGCCGAAATCTCTTCCACCGAAAAATGTGTGGAGTTGATATGCGCGATGTTCTCGCGGCGGAACAGATTCTCCACTTCCCGTACTTCGAATTCGCACTGGGCATAACTCGAATAGCGGCTGTTAGGCTTGCGCTCGTTGCGGATCGCAGTGAGGCGGTCCGGGTCGATGGTCAGGCCGAACAGTTTGTGCTGATGGGCGCGTAGGGCTGCGGGCAGTTGCAGACGCTCCATGTCGTCTTCGGTCAGCGGGTAGTTGGCCGCGCGGATGCCGAATTGCATGGCCATGTACAGGCAGGTCGGGGTTTTGCCGCAGCGCGAGACACCCACCAGGATCAGATCGGCCTTGTCGTAATAGTGGGTTCGGGCGCCGTCGTCGTTGTCGAGGGCGAAGTTCACCGCCTCGATGCGTTCCATATAGTTGGAGTTGTGGCCAATGGAATGAGACTTGCCGACCGAATACGACGAATGCTCGCTCAACTCCTGCTCCAGTGGCGCGAGGAAGGTCGAGAAAATGTCAATCATGAAACCATTGGAGGTCGCGAGGATCTCACGAATATCCTGATTGACGATGGTATCGAAGATGATCGGGCGAAATCCGTCCTTTTCGGCGGCATTGTTGATTTGTTGTACCATGGCCCGCGCTTTGTCCACGCTGTCGATGTACGGCCGTATGGCTTTGCTGAAGGTAATGTTTTCGAACTGCGCCAACAGGCTTTGACCCAGGGTTTCGGCTGTAATGCCCGTGCCATCGGAGATAAAGAAAGCAGATCGTTTCATTTGCGCCTTGGGCCTTAAGCTGGTGACGATTCTTGGATATGATAGGCGCGGTTTGTCGGCCTCGGATGGCCCGCATTCTCACTTATTTTCCAGGTCCAGGCCATATCGCCGGCAAACGCTCCCATTGAGCAGCCGGTGTTCTGAGCTTTTCCAACACAGCTAGTGGAGAGATCACCTTGGTAGAGTACGTAGTTTCCCTCGATAAGCTCGGCGTCCATGATGTAGAGCATGTGGGGGGCAAGAACGCATCCCTGGGCGAGATGATCAGTAACCTTGCGGGTGCCGGTGTATCGGTTCCCGGTGGCTTTGCTACAACGGCTCAGGCTTACCGTGACTTCCTTGAGTTAAGTGGTCTGAACAACCAGATCCACGCCGCCCTTGATGCGCTGGACGTCGATGACGTGAATGCCCTGGCCAAAACCGGCGCGCAAATTCGTCAATGGATCATGGAGGCCGAGTTTCCGGAGAAGCTCAACGCCGAAATCCGCACCGCGTTCGCCACGCTGTCGGCCGGCAACCCCGACATGGCGGTGGCCGTGCGCTCCTCGGCGACCGCCGAAGACCTGCCGGACGCCTCTTTCGCCGGTCAGCAGGAAACCTTCCTGAACATCCGTGGCGTCGAGAACGTCATTCGCGCTGCCAAGGAAGTGTTTGCTTCCCTGTTCAACGATCGCGCCATTTCCTACCGTGTACACCAGGGTTTCGACCACAAGCTGGTCGCCCTGTCCGCTGGCGTGCAGCGCATGGTGCGCTCGGAAACCGGCACCGCCGGCGTGATGTTCACCCTGGATACCGAGTCGGGCTTCCGTGACGTGGTGTTCATCACCGGCGCCTACGGCCTGGGCGAAACCGTCGTACAAGGCGCGGTGAACCCGGATGAGTTCTACGTCCACAAAGGCACGCTGGCAGCCGGTCGCCCGGCAATCCTGCGCCGCAACCTGGGCAGTAAAGCCATCAAGATGATCTACGGCGACGAAGCCAAGGCCGGTCGTTCGGTCAAGACTGTCGATGTCGACAAGGCCGAACGCGCGCGCTTCTGCCTGACCGACGCCGAAGTCAGCGAACTGGCCAAGCAGGCGATGATCATCGAGAAGCACTACAAGTGCCCGATGGACATCGAATGGGCCAAAGACGGTGACGACGGCAAGCTGTACATCGTTCAGGCCCGCCCTGAAACCGTGAAGAGCCGCACCCAGGCGAACGTCATGGAACGTTACCTGTTGAAAGAAACCGGCACCGTGCTGGTAGAAGGTCGCGCCATCGGTCAGCGCATCGGCGCCGGCAAGGTGCGGATCATCAGAGACGTTTCCGAGATGGACAAGGTTCAGCCGGGCGACGTTCTGGTGTCCGACATGACCGATCCGGACTGGGAACCGGTCATGAAGCGCGCCAGCGCCATCGTCACCAACCGTGGCGGGCGTACGTGCCACGCGGCGATCATCGCTCGCGAGCTGGGCATCCCGGCCGTGGTGGGTTGCGGCAATGCCACCCAACTGTTGAAAGACGGCCAGGGCGTTACCGTGTCCTGCGCTGAAGGCGACACCGGTTTCATCTTCGAAGGCCAGTTGGGCTTCGATATCAAGAAGAACTCCGTCGACGCCATGCCTGATCTGCCGTTCAAGATCATGATGAACGTCGGTAACCCGGATCGTGCCTTCGATTTCGCCCAGTTGCCGAACGCCGGTGTGGGTCTGGCCCGTCTGGAATTCATCATCAACCGCATGATCGGTGTGCACCCCAAGGCACTGCTGAACTACGCCGGGTTGCCGCAGGAGATCAAGGAAAGCGTCGACAAGCGCATCGCCGGCTACGATGACCCGGTCGGCTTCTACGTCGAGAAACTGGTCGAAGGCATCAGTACCCTGGCGGCTGCGTTCTGGCCGAAAAAGGTCATCGTGCGTCTGTCGGACTTCAAGTCCAATGAATACGCGAACCTGATCGGCGGCAAGCTGTACGAACCGGAAGAAGAGAACCCGATGCTGGGTTTCCGTGGCGCATCGCGTTACATCAGCGAATCGTTCCGTGACTGCTTCGAGCTCGAATGCCGCGCTCTCAAGCGTGTTCGCAACGAGATGGGCCTGACTAACGTCGAAATCATGGTGCCGTTCGTCCGTACCCTGGGCGAAGCCAGCCAGGTCGTCGATCTGCTGGCGGAAAACGGTCTGGCGCGGGGTGAAAACGGTCTGCGCATCATCATGATGTGCGAACTGCCGTCCAACGCCATTCTGGCCGAAGAGTTCCTCGAGTTCTTCGACGGCTTCTCCATCGGTTCCAACGACCTGACCCAGCTGACCCTGGGCCTGGACCGTGACTCCGGGATCATCGCGCACCTGTTCGACGAGCGAAATCCAGCGGTCAAGAAACTGTTGGCCAATGCCATCCAGGCGTGCAACAAGGCTGGCAAATACATTGGTATTTGCGGTCAGGGCCCTTCCGACCACCCTGATCTGGCCAAATGGCTGATGGAGCAGGGCATCGAAAGCGTCTCGTTGAACCCCGATTCCGTACTGGAAACCTGGTTCTTCCTGGCTGAAGGTCAGGCCTCGGCCTGATGGTGTTGTTGTAGGAGCAGCCGGTCGACGCTCGATTGCTCGCGATGGACGCTAACGATGACGCGTGCTTGCTGGATAAAGCGCGGTGTTCTGAAGTCCATCGCGAGCAATCGAGCGTCGACCGGCTGCTCCTGCACAGATCGACATTGCGGTCATTGATTGGCCTTTTTAGATATTCAAGTAGGGCGGGCATCCATCTGAATGCCGCCCTTTTTTGTGCAAGGCATTATGCAAAGCAGCAGCAATCTATTTCCTGTCGCCCTGATCAGCGCCGAGCGGCGCGGTGATCTGAGCGAAGACGTCTACCGTTTGAAGCCTGGCAATAGTCCTGATGGCACCGTTGAGCTGGCGGTCACCCGCTTGGGCATGGCGGATGCGCCTGAGGTTCGCGGCGTCCCGGTGGTGCTGCTTCATGGCAGTTTTTCCAACCGGCGATTCTGGTACTCGCCCAAAGGTCTGGGGCTGGGCGCTTATCTGGCGCGGGCCGGTTTTGATGTGTGGATTCCGGAGATGCGCGGTCATGGCTTGTCCCGGCGCAATCAGGACTACAGCAAGAACCGCGTCGCCGACTATGCCCGCTACGATCTGCCAGCGATTGCCGCGTTCGTGCGTGAGCAAAGTGGTCAGATTCCCCATTGGTTGGGACATTCTCTGGGCGGCATCACTCTCGCGGCGGCGTTGGGCGGCCAGTATCTGGGCGCGCCTGCCGTTGCGTCTGCAGCGTTTTTCGGCACCCAGGTCAGTCGTACTTACTGGCCATTGAAAATCCCGCCGGTGGAGTGGAGCGGGCGATTCATTTTGAAGCGATTTGCCCGGATATCGGGTTCCCGGCTCAAGCGCGGACCCGAGGATGAGCCGATTGGGCTGGCCCTGGAAGGCATGCGCTGGTACGGGCTGTTCGGTCGTTTTGGTGACTCGGAGAAGGACTGGTGGGCGGGGCTGGCTGAGAGTCAGGTGCCGGTGTTGGGCGTGAGCGCAGCGGGTGATCATCAAGACCCGACGTGGGCCTGCCGTAAACTTTTCGATCAGTTTGGCTCCGAGCTGCGGCAGTTCGTTTGCCTGGGACGGGAGCAGGGCTTTAGCGACAATTTTGGCCATGTGGAGATGCTGGTCAGTAAAAATGCCCAGACTGAGGTCTGGCCATTGGTGGAGCGCTGGTTGAAAGATCAGGAAACTCCGTTGCTGACCCAGGAGTCGAATCTCGCCGCTGCGGTCTGAGCGGTGCGCTCTGACAAGGGCATTTCGCTCTGGTCGGCTTACGGCTAAGATATGACGCGTTGGGCTGTTTTGGTCACATTCAGTTACTGAGTCAGCATTTATGTTCGTGCCGCTTGAGCGTCTGATCAATCTGGATGAAGGTTACCGACGAACTTTTCAGGTCGGCGGGCGTAGCCTGTTGCTCTTGGTGCTGGACAATCAGCCGTTGCTGATTGAGGACAGCTGTCCGCATCGAGGCGCGCCGTTGTCTGCCGGCACGGTGGTGGGCAATGTGTTGCGTTGCGCGCGGCATGGCATGGAGTTCCAGTTGCCCGGCGGGCTTGCCTTGCAGCCGTCCTGCCCTGGCCTGAACATGTTGAAACTGGCGTATGAAGGTGACCGTATCGGTATCGACGTATAAGGTGATGTTTTGAAGATCCAGCGCCGATGCTCGCTTTAACAGCGTATCTCTGAAATTTTCGACAGCCCCGTTCGTGTTTTTTTCTCTTACAGGAGTTTCTCGATGAACCATTACCTTACTCCCGATCTGTGCGACGCCTACCCGGAACTGGTGCAGGTGCTCGAACCGATGTTCAGCAATTTTGGCGGTCGTGATTCCTTCGGCGGCGAAATCGTTACCATCAAGTGCTTCGAAGACAACTCGCTGGTCAAGGAGCAGGTCGAGCTCAAAGGGAATGGCAAGGTACTGGTGGTCGATGGCGGTGGTTCACTGCGCCGTGCGTTGTTGGGCGACATGCTGGCCGAGAAAGCCGCGAAAAACGGTTGGGAAGGGCTGGTCATCTATGGCTGTATCCGTGATGTCGACGTCATCGCGCAAACCGATCTGGGCGTACAGGCGCTCGCCAGTCACCCGATGAAGACCGACAAGCGTGGCATTGGCGATCTCAACGTTGCTGTGACCTTTGCCGGCGTGACGTTCCGTCCGGGCGAATATATCTATGCGGATAACAACGGCGTGATCATCTCGCCAAGTCCGCTGAAGATGCCTGAATAAAATATCGAGTCACAGAAGGGGTGAGGATGTTCGAGGAAGAAAACGCGCAGTGGGGGCTGGTTCATGCCCTGGTGCTGGATGGTAAAGGCGGTGCGCGTTCGATAGCCCGGACTGAACTGGATGACCTGCAACTGCAATCTCACGAAAGCCTCTGGCTGCACTGGGATCGCAGTCACCCGCAAACCCAGACCTGGCTGCGTAAATCCAGTGGTCTGAGTGAGTTCAGCTGCGATCTGTTGCTTGAAGAAAATACCCGACCACGCCTGCTGGCGCTGCCGGACAGCGAACTGCTGCTGTTTTTGCGCGGGATTAACCTCAATCCTGGCGCTGAGCCGGAAGACATGGTTTCAGTGCGGATCTTCGCTTCCGCCCAGCGCGTCATTTCATTGCGCTTGCGGCCATTGCGAGCCACCGATGAGTTATTGGTGCAGCTCACCGAAGGCAAGGGGCCGAAAAGCGCCTCGGAATTGATCCTTTATCTGGCTCAGTACCTGACGAACAAGGTCCAGGATCTGGTCAGCGATCTCTCGGAAATTGTCGACAATGAAGAAGAAAAGCTGGATTCCGACGAGCGGTATTCACCGGAGCATGGATCCGTTTTGCAGATCCGTCGGCGGGCTGCCGGGCTGAAACGTTTCCTCGCTCCGCAGCGGGATATTTTCGGTCAGCTTACCCGGATCAAATTGCCATGGTTCGTCAATGACGATGGCGACTACTGGAACGAATTGAACAACAGCCTGACGCGCTATCTGGAAGAGCTGGAATTGACCCGGGAGCGCGTGGGGCTTGTGCTGGATACCGATGAGCGACGTTTGAACGTGCGGATGAATCGCACGATGTACCGCTTCGGATTTATCACCTGGATCTTTCTGCCGATGAGTTTTCTGACCGGTTTGCTGGGGGTAAATGTCGGTGGATTGCCCTTCTCGGGGAACCCATATGGCTTCCTCATTGCCTGCCTGATGATGGTTTCCGTGGCTCTGGGTCAATGGTGGTTGTTCCGGCGTTTACGTTGGGTCTGATGTTTGGGCATGTGACCCGAGGAATTTTGATCGCGTCTTTCACAGACATCTCGAGAGGTGCGTATGCACGATCCGTTCGAACAGTCTCTGCGTGACATGCTTAAAGCGACGCCGTCCACCCGTGACGACGCTGCTTGCCTGGGCCGTGTACTGAAAACCGCCAACCGTCAGGTGGGGGCGGGTGATCTGTTCAGTTTGCTGGGGCGTTGGTTGCCAGCGCTGATGATTGCCCTCAATAACGGCTCGGCCCACGTCTCGCCGGTTTCCCGTCGTAAACCTATTGCTCGCACTGCTGATAAGGCTGATTGAATATGGAACTTGATCTCTGGACTCAGAGCCTCGTCACTGCGATGACTGCGTTGTGGACCAAGGTAGCGAACTTCATTCCGAACCTGTTCGGCGCACTGGTTGTGTTGCTGTTGGGTTTTGTCGTGGCCAAGCTGCTCGACACCTTGCTCTCCAAATTGCTGGCCAAACTGGGCCTGGATCGCCTGATGGGCGGTACCGGTTTGACCAAATTGCTGTCTCGCGCGGGCCTGCAGGTTCCGATCTCGACCTTGATCGGCAAGATCGTTTATTGGTTCATTTTGCTGATTTTTCTGGTTTCTGCTGCAGAATCACTCGGCCTTGAGCGGGTTTCGGCTACGCTCGACATGCTGGCGCTGTATGTGCCGAAAGTATTCGGTGCGGCGCTGGTGTTGCTGGTAGGGGTGTTGCTGGCGCAGCTGGCCAATGGGCTGGTACGTGGCGCGGCAGAAGGCGTAGGCCTGGATTACGCCGCCGGTCTTGGGCGTATTGCTCAGGGCCTGGTGATCATCATCAGTATTTCGGTCGCGATCAGCCAGTTGGAGGTCAAAACAGACCTGCTCAACCATGTGATCGTGATTGTACTGATAACCGTTGGTCTGGCGGTTGCCTTGGCCATGGGGTTGGGAAGCCGGGAAATTGCCGGGCAAATTCTTGCGGGAATTTATGTGCGTGAGTTGTATGAGGTTGGGCAACAAGTACGTGTTGGTGAGGTCGAAGGCCAGATCGAAGAGATCGGCACGGTTAAAACTACATTGCTGACCGATGAGGGTGAGCTAGTCTCTCTCTCCAATCGGATACTGCTGGAACAGCATGTTAGTAGCCGCTAACCCGGCAAACCCTGCTAATGTATGCCGCCGCAAAATGCCCGCTCACACGGGTTGCGGCGGACATTGACCTGACTGTCGGCACGACTCGTTTTGAATAAAACCCAATCGCTAACCATGCGCTACGACCCCCGAGAGCTCTCCGATGAGGAGTTGGTTGAGCGTTCGCACGGGGAGCTGTTTCACGTAACGCGCGCCTATGAAGAATTGATGCGGCGCTATCAGAGAACCCTATTTAACGTTTGTGCACGTTATTTAGGGAACGATCGTGATGCAGATGATGTCTGTCAGGAAGTGATGTTGAAGGTGTTGTACGGTTTGAAGAACTTCGAGGGCAAATCGAAGTTCAAGACATGGTTGTACAGCATCACATACAACGAGTGCATCACGCAGTATCGCAAGGAGCGGCGAAAGCGTCGCTTGATGGATGCCTTGAGTCTCGACCCCCTTGAGGAAGCATCTGAAGAGAAGATGCCGAAACCTGAGGATAAAGGTGGACTTGATCGCTGGTTGGTGTACGTGAACCCGATCGATCGGGAAATTCTGGTGCTACGATTTGTCGCAGAGCTGGAGTTTCAGGAGATCGCAGACATAATGCACATGGGTTTGAGCGCAACAAAAATGCGGTACAAGCGTGCTCTTGATAAATTGCGTGAGAAATTTGCAGGCATTGCTGAAACTTAGTTCGGCGCAAATATCTCTTACGTGCAGGCAAGTTCTGTTAGACTTGCCGCCGAGTTGTCCCCCGGTTTGCGGGACTGCTTTACAATCACCAGATGGGGATTTAACGGATGAAACTGAAAAACACCTTGGGCTTGGCCATTGGTTCTCTTATTGCCGCTACTTCGTTCGGCGCTCTGGCACAAGGCCAAGGCGCGGTCGAGGGTGAGGCTTTCTACAAGAAGCAGTACAACGACAGCATCAACGACGTTGAAGACGGTCGCCGTCCAGGCGTTTCGATCGGTTACTTCCTGACCGACGACGTTTCGGTCAACGCTACTTACGAGAAAGACGATTACACTCGTTCGAACAACAACACTGGCGGCCAGAAGATCAAAGGCGATCACTTCGGTCTGAAGGCCCAGTACCACTTCCTGCCAGTTGGCAGCCCAGTGCGCCCTTACGTTGAAGGCGGTGTTTCCCACGGCAGCATGACCAACGTCGCTGCTGATGGCCACACTGGTCGTGACAAGTCCACCTTCCTGACCACTGGCGCTGGCGCCAAGTGGTACATCACCGACAACCTGTACGCTCGTGCCGGCGTTGAAGCCGACTACAAGCTGGACAACGGTCGTTGGGACTACGCTCCTGTGATCGGTCTGGGTGTTAACTTCGGTGGCGGCTCCAAGCCTGCCCCGGCACCAGTTCCAGTTGCAGCTCCAGTAGCTGAGCCAGCTCCAGAAACTCCGGTTGCTGAAGTAGTTCGTGTTCAGCTGGACGTGAAGTTCGACTTCAACAAGGCTGTTGTCAAGCCAAACAGCTACGGCGACGTGAAGAACCTGGCTGACTTCATGAAGCAGTACCCGAACACCACCACCGTTGTTGAAGGTCACACTGACAACGTCGGTCCTGACGCTTACAACCAGAAACTGTCCCAGCGTCGTGCCGACGCTGTTAAACAAGTCCTGGTCAAGGATGGTGTTGACACTAACCGCGTTCACTCGGTTGGTTATGGCAAGTCCCGCCCAATTGCTGACAACGCAACTGAAGCTGGTCGTGCTATGAACCGTCGCGTAGAAGCGCAGGTTGAAGCTACCGCTAAGTAATTAGCTTTGTAGTTCGGAAAAGCCCGGCTTAGGCCGGGCTTTTCTTTGTCCTGGATTTGGTGTCGAGCGAAGATTTGCAATGGCATTGAAGATATCGGCGGCTTCAGCAACTCCTGCGCGAGAATGCGCTCAAGCGCGTTCCTGTAGGCGCTGCCGCAGGCTGCAATCTTTTGACGATTGTTCACGTGCTGCGACCGCGCCAATCACCAGAATGGCCGGGCTTTTTAGCTGGAAGACGAGGGCATCTTCCTGCATGGCTGTCAGATCGCTCCGGCATTCCCTTTGCTGGGGTAGCGAAGCGTTTTCGATCATCGCCACTGGTGTGTCAGCGGCAAGGCCGCCGGCCAGCAATTGATCGCGAATTTCGCTCAGCTTGGCGACGCCCATGTAAATCACCAGCGTCGTGCCGCTTTGGGCCAGGGCCTGCCAGTTCAGGCTGCTATCGTCCTGAGTGTGGGCCGTCACCAGGGTCACGCCACGACTGATGCCACGCAGTGTCAACGGGATATCGCATTGCGTCGCACCGGCAAGACCTGCTGTGATGCCATTGACCATTTCGACTTCAACCCCATGGACTCTGAGCCACTGTGCCTCTTCACCGCCACGCCCGAAAATGCACGGATCGCCGCCCTTGAGCCGCACCACGCATTTACCCTGGCGGGCATAGCGCAGCATCAAGCGATGAATGAACTCTTGCGGCGTGGAGCGACAGCCCCCGCGTTTGCCCACCGGGATGATGCGAGCTGTCGGGCAGTGAACCAGAACGGCCTCGTTCACCAGATCATCGATCAGCACCACATCGGCTTCGCCCAGTGCCCGTACCGCTTTGAGGGTCAGCAATTCAGGATCGCCAGGACCTGCGCCTACCAGCCAGACTTTTGCGCTCATGTTCAATTCCTCACGAAGTGATTGCTATCGGTTGGGCAGTGACAGCCAACAGACGCTTGATTTCCGGTACGCAGGAGCCGCATTGAGTGCCGCAGCCCAGTTCTTGTTTCAAACCCTTCAAATCCAGACCGCGACTGATGCCGGCGCAGACCGCGCTTTCGCTGACGTTTTTGCAGTTGCATAAGGTTTTGCTACTGGAGGTGTGGCTAGCGTTGTTGCCTGGTGGGGCGCTCAATGGCGCCAGCAGCCAGCGACGCAATTGCTCGTCGGCGCGACCTTCGA
Source organism: Pseudomonas sp. GW821-FHT04C07 (assembly GCF_059420325.1). Classification (NCBI taxonomy): domain Bacteria; kingdom Pseudomonadati; phylum Pseudomonadota; class Gammaproteobacteria; order Pseudomonadales; family Pseudomonadaceae; genus Pseudomonas; species Pseudomonas sp. GW821-FHT04C07. The sequence goes on along the minus strand of NZ_JBWKTM010000004.1, from coordinate 275,937 downwards.
GCCACAGGTTTTGTAACCAATGCCGGGCCAGGGTTTCACCGGCCAGGCGTATGGCCGTGATTCGCCCGTTCTCGATCCGGACCCGTTTACCGATGGAGCGCCGAGGGTCGTCATAGGCCAATACCGGCCCATCGTTGAGCCTCAACAGTTGATCAATGTCCCTGAGCAACTGCGGATCCGGCGCCTGAGCGCTGGCGGCACGAATCAACAGCGCCGGACGCTCGCGGCCGGCCAGACTGAGGCTGACGTAGGCAAAGCCCTCGCAGAGCGGTCTCAGGGCCTCGAAATGCTGCTGCACATCGCCTTCGATCAAGGCAAACAACTGCCAGGGCAACTGCACCGGCTCGATGCGTACGCCGCTGTGTTTGAGCTCCGGTTGTTTGGACAAGGGGTCGAACGCCGGTTGCGTGACGGCATTGATGCCACCCTTGAGGAAACGATCGCCCCAGTGCATCGGCAAGAAGGCCTGGCCCGGGCGCACGCTGTCATCGCTACCCACTGCAACGATCACGTGACCGCGACGGCTTTTGAGGCTGACCAGATCACCGGATTGCAGCCGATGCCGATGCAGTTCATCGGGGTGCAGGCTCAAAACGGCTTCGCTGACATGCCCGAACAGTTGTGCGGCAGTGCCGGTGCGGCTCATACCGTGCCATTGATCGCGCAGACGCCCGGTGATCAGGGTCAACGGGAAGCGAGCGTCACGTTGCTCTTTGGCGGCGCGGTAGGGATCAGCAACGAAGTTCGCCCGGCCGCTTGATGTCGGGAATATGCCATCGCCGTACAAGCGCGCCGTGCCGATTTGTGCCCCATGGGGGAAGGGCCACTGTTGTGGACCGATTTCGTCGAGCAGGGCATGGCTGATGCCGGACAGGTCGAGGTCGCGGTCGCGGGTCAGCTCTTTGTATTCATCGAATACCTGCGCCGGATTGTTGAAGGCGAACAGGCTTGGCTGTGCCGGGCGCAGGCGCTGCTCCAGGCGCTGAGCGAAGTCTACTGTGATCGCCCAGTCAGCCCGTGCTTCTCCCGGGGCGGCAATGGCGCGGCGAACGTGGGAAATACGCCGCTCCGAATTGGTCACCGTGCCTTCCTTCTCTCCCCAGCTGGCGGCGGGCAACAACAGGTCGGCAAACGGCGCGGTTTCGGTGGTGCGAAAGGCTTCCTGCAGTACCACGAACGGGCACGCCTTCAAGGCTTCGCGCACCGCATTCTGATCCGGAAGCGATTGCGCCGGGTTGGTGCAAGCGATCCACAGGGCTTTGATCTTGCCGCTCTGGAGGTGCTCGAACAGCTCGATGGCTGTCAGCCCGGCACTTTCGGGCAAGCGTTCGACACCCCAATAGGCGGCGACTTCTGCTCGGTGTTCCGGGTTGATGGCCTCGCGGTGGCCCGGCAACAGGTTCGACAGGCTGCCGGTCTCGCGACCGCCCATGGCGTTGGGCTGACCCGTCAGGGAGAACGGTCCGGCACCCGGCCGGCCGATTTGCCCGGTGGCCAGGTGCAGGTTGATCAGCGCGCTGTTTTTTGCGCTGCCGGCCGTGGACTGGTTGAGCCCCATGCACCACAGTGACAGGAAGCTCGGTGAGGTGCCGATCCACTCCGCGCATTGCTGCAGTTGCTCGACACTGATCCCGCACAGTTGGGCAACCATTTGCGGGGTGTAATCGCGCACCAGGTTTTTCAGTTCAGCCAGGCCTTCGGTGTGGGCTTTGATGAAGTCACGGTCGACCCAGTCTTCCCACAGCAGCAGATGCAGAATCCCATGAAACAGCGCGACATCGGTGCCTGGCAGAATCGCCATATGCATGTCCGCGAGATCGCAGGTATCGGTGCGCCGAGGGTCGATGACGATGACTTTCATCTGAGGTCGGCGGCTTTTGGCTTCTTCCAGTCGACGAAACAGTACCGGGTGGGCGTAGGCCATGTTACTGCCGACGATCATCACGCAGTCGCTCAGCTCAAGGTCTTCATAGCTGCACGGTGGAGCGTCGGCACCGAGGCTGCGCTTGTAGCCGACCACCGCCGAGGACATGCACAGCCGTGAATTGCTGTCGATATTGTTGGTGCCGACCAGTGCTCGTGCCAGCTTGTTGAAGGTGTAGTAGTCCTCGGTCAGCAGTTGCCCGGAGATGTAAAACGCAACGCTGTCCGGGCCGTGTTCGGTGATGGTGTCGGCAAACACATTGGCCGCGTGATCCAGTGCGGTATCCCAATCGGTGCGGCTGCGGGCCAGGCTTTTGCCCAGCCGCAGTTCCGGGTACAGCGCCCGTGCCGCGAGGTCGCCAGTCAGGTGCAGACTGGCTCCTTTGCTGCACAGTTTGCCGAAGTTGGCCGGGTGTGTCGGGTCGCCGCTGACGCCGAGAATGTGCTCGCCGTCATGCTCGATCAGCACACCGCAACCGACCCCGCAATAACAGCAGGTCGAGGCGGTCGTCTGGCGGTTCATCAGCTCGCATCCCGTAGTGCCAGCATGACCCGGCCATTCTCCACGCGCGCCAGATGGTGGTGCGCGCAGCCAATGTCCGGGGCCTGGGCTTCGCCGGTTTCGAGGTCGATCTGCCAGTTGTGCAGCGGGCAGGCGACCCGTTTGCCATAGATCAACCCTTGAGAGAGAGGACCACCCTTGTGCGGACAGCGGTCGTCGAGGGCGAAGACTTCATCGTCACTGGTACGAAAGATCGCGATATCGCCTTTTGGGCCGTTGATGATGCGTGAACCCAGGGCGTTGATTTCTTCCAGTGCGCAGATATCCAGCCAGTTCATGCCGGCACCTCCAGTTGTTTCACGGCGATGGTGTCGAACTCCTTCTTCAGCAGCGGTTGCTCCAGACGCTCCTTCCAGGGGTCCTGCTCGAACGACAGGGAGAATTGCAGGCGATCATTGAGTGCCTTGCGCCGTTGCGGGTCTTCCAGCACAGCCTTCTTGATGTGCTCCATGCCGACCCGTTGCAGGTAGTGCACGGTGCGCTCCAGGTAGAAGGCTTCTTCGCGGTAAAGCTGCAGGAAAGCGCCGTTGTACTCGCGCACTTCTTCGGCGGTTTTCAGTTTGACGAAGAACTCCGCGACCTCGGTTTTAATCCCGCCGTTACCGCCGATGTACATCTCCCAGCCCGAATCCACGCCGATGATGCCGACGTCTTTGATCCCGGCTTCCGAGCAGTTGCGCGGGCAACCGGAGACCGCCAGTTTGACCTTGTGCGGTGACCACATGTTGAACAGGTCATGCTCCAGCTCGATGCCCAGTTGGGTGGAGTTTTGCGTGCCGAAGCGGCAGAACTCGCTGCCGACACAGGTCTTCACGGTGCGGATGGATTTGCCGTAGGCGTGGCCGGATGGCATATCGAGGTCTTTCCAGACGCCCGGCAAGTCTTGCTTCTTGATCCCCAGCAAGTCGATGCGCTGTCCGCCAGTGACCTTGACCATTGGTACGTTGTACTTGTCCGCCACATCCGCGATGCGCCGTAACTCGGCAGGGTTGGTCACGCCGCCCCACATCCGTGGCACCACTGAATAGGTGCCGTCTTTCTGGATGTTGGCGTGGGCCCGCTCGTTGATCAGGCGCGACTGCGGATCGTCTCTGGCTTCGCCTGGCCAGGTGGAAATCAGGTAGTAGTTCAGCGCCGGACGGCAGGTGGCGCAGCCGTTCGGGGTGCGCCAGTTCAGGTAGCTCATGGTGCCAGCGATAGTCAGCAAGTGCTGTTCGCGGATGGCCTGACGGATCTGCCCGTGGTTGAGATCGCTACAGCCGCAGATGGCTTTTTCGCTTTTCGGTTTGACGTCGGCCGCGCCACCGACGGTATTGATCAGGATCTGCTCTACCAACCCGGCGCAGGAACCGCAGGAGCTGGCAGCCTTGGTGTGCTTCTTGACCTCATCGACGCTGAACAGACCGTGTTCCTGAATCGCTTTGACGATGGTGCCTTTGCACACGCCGTTGCAACCGCAGACTTCCGCGGTGTCAGCCATGCTCATGGCTTTGTCCTGACCCTGGTGGCCGACGTCGCCGAGTGCGTTTTCGCCGAACATCAGGTGGTCGCGGATTTCGCTGATGCCATGGTTCTCGCGGATCTGCCGGAAATACCAGCCGCCGTCGGCAGTGTCGCCATACAGGCAGGCACCGACCAGCACGTCATCCTTGATCACCAGTTTCTTGTAGACACCGCCGATGGGGTCGGAAAGGGTGATGGTTTCGGTGCCTTCGCCGCCCATGAAATCACCGGCGGAGAACAGGTCGATGCCGGTGACTTTCAACTTGGTCGAGGTGACCGAACCTTGATAGCGGGCGAACCCCAGTTGCGCGAGGTGGTTGGCGCAGACTTTCGCCTGCTCGAACAACGGCGCGACCAGGCCGTAGGCAATGCCCCGGTGGCTGGCGCATTCGCCGATGGCATAGATACGCGGGTCGTAGGTTTGTAGCGTGTCGTTGACCAGGATCCCGCGATTGCAGGGAATGCCGGATTTTTCCGCGAGTTCGGTGTTCGGCCGAATACCGGCGGCCATTACCACCAGGTCGGCAGGAATCACGTCACCGTTCTTGAACTGCACCGAGCCGACCCGACCGTTGCCGGCGTCGTGCAAGGCCTGGGTCTGTTCGCACAGACGAAAGTTCAGACCACGGCTTTCCAGGGCGCTTTGCAGCAGCTCGCCGCTGGTTTTGTCCAATTGCCGCTCCAGCAGCCATTCGCCGATGTGCACCACGGTCACGTGCATGCCGCGCAGCATCAGGCCGTTGGCGGCTTCAAGGCCCAGCAGGCCGCCGCCGATGACCACCGCGTGTTTGTGGGTCTTGGCGGTGTCGATCATGGCCTGGGTGTCGGCGATGTCGCGGTAGCCGATCACGCCCTGCAAGGTATTGCCAGGAATCGGCAGAATGAACGGCGTCGAGCCAGTGGCGATCAGCAGGCGGTCGTATTCGGCTTCGGTGCCGTCCTCGGCGATCACCCGGCGTTTGACCCGGTCGATCTGCACCACTTTGCGGTTGAGCAGCAACTTGATGTTGTTTTCCAGGTACCAACTCAAATCGTTGAGCACGATCTCTTCGAACGTCTGCTCACCGGCGAGCACTGGCGACAGCAGAATGCGGTTGTAGTTGGTATGGGGTTCGGCGCCGAAGACCGTGATGTCGTACAGCTCGTTACTCAGCTTGAGCAGCTCTTCCAGGGTGCGAACCCCGGCCATGCCGTTGCCGATCATCACCAGTTTGAGTTTTTTCATAAAAATCTCCGGGGAGCTCAGGCCTGCCTCATCAGGGCGGTCGGGCTGGCTCGACAAATTTTGCGCAAACAAAAAAAGGCGTCCCGCTAGTTACCTAGCGAGGACGCCTTTGTCCTGATCCCGTTCTCTCGGGAAGCGCAACCTTCATCGTTGAAGGCTGGGCTTTATGTCTGTTGCAGGAGCTAATGCAGCGGTTGTGCCAAGTTGTACGGAGCGTGGTTTTATTGGGCTTTGAGCCATGATTTGGCGTTTGGCTTGAGTTTTATGCACCGATTCAAGGCGCTGCGCACACTAGTGGAGCGCAAATCCCTGTAGCAGCTGCCGAAGGCTGCGTTCGGCTGCGAAGCAGTCGTAAATGGGCGTACCGCATTTTTGGCCATGGGTTGGTTGTATGAATTGCGACTGCTGCGCCCGAGCACGGACCGAGCCGAACGCAGGCTTCGCCAGCTGCTACGCAAACAGATCGTCAGCCGTGAAACACCCAATACAGCAGCACCAGATTGATCAGCAACGACACCAGCGCCAAGGTCCGCCAAACCTTCAGCGGCTCTCGCTCCAGCAGCGGCCTGGGTCGAACGTTCAAGCTGCGGCGTTCGCCCTGTTCCAATAGCAGCAACCATTCCTCCGCTGTTTCAAAGCGTTGAGCAGGATTGACTGAAACCGAGCGCTCCAGGCTTTGCTCCAGCCAGTCCGGCAGGTCCGGCCGATAGCGGTTGGCGCTGACTGGCATCCCGAAGCGCGGTCGTTGAAAGGCTTCTATTTCCCCATAGGGATATTGGCCCGTCAGCAGGAAATACAGAGTCACGCCCACCGCATACAGATCCTGTTGCGCCGTGGGTGCGTCGCCATTGAAGGCTTCCGGGGCGATGTAACTTGGCGTTCCCGGAAGCAGGTGTGCCTGGTCCTCCGAGAGGCCAGGGCAATAGGCCAAACCAAAATCCAGCAGGCGCAATTCGCCGTCTTCACCCAGCAGCAGGTTTTCCGGTTTGATATCCCGGTGCAGGATCTGCCGCCGATGCAGCATGCCCACCGCCCGCAGCAGGCGCTCGGCCAGTTCCTGCCATTGAGCCAATGGCAGCGGGCCGTTTTGTGCGAACAGTTCGGCCAGCGTCGCGCCTGGGTACTCGCGCATCACGTAATACAAATGCTGACGCTGACTGGCGGCATGCACTTCGGGGAAGTGTCGACCGGCGACCCGCCGCAGAAACCACTCTTCAGACAGCAGGCCTTGCCCGGCCTGGTTATCGTCATGCAAGTGGGCTGGCAAGGTTTTCAGCAGCCAGGGTTGCTGCTGGGCGTCGCGAACGCGATAGAGCAGGGACTGCTGGCTCTGCCCGAGCAGTGTCTCGACTTGCCAGCCTTCGAACGACTGACCTGGTTTCAAGGGGGGCGGTAACGGCCATTGCTGTAAATGGATCAGCGCATCACCGATGGTCGCCTCACCAAGGGCGTCGACCCGCACCAGTAACGCGCTGGCATTATCCTGACTGCCTGCCAGATGCGCGGCGTTGACCAGCGTCTGCGCGGCGCTATCGAGGTCGGGCTGGTCACGCAGGATCGAGGTGATCGCCGTGTCACCAAGAACCGCCCAGATGCCGTCGCTGAGCAGCACGAAGCTCTCGCCCTGACGCAGTTCACCGTCGAGAAAGTCCAGCACCAGATGTTGATCCAGACCCAATGCACGCTTGAGTACATGCTGCATGCCCGGTTGTTCCCAGACATGATCGTCCGTGATGCGCTGCAACCCCTCGGCGTACCAGCGATAGACCCGGCAATCGCCGACATGGGCCAGGGTAAAGCGCCGGCCACGCAGCACCAGTGCGCTGACGGTGGTGAGCAATGGCTGCCCGCCACCGTTGGCTTGCAGCCAGCGATTCTGTGCCAGCAGCAACCGATCGAGGGCTTGCGCCACGCCCCAGGTTTCCGGTGTGGCGTAGTAGTCCAGCGCCAATGCCTGCAAGGTCGAACGAGCGGCGAGGCCACCGTCGGCGCACTGGCTGACGCCGTCTGCGATGGCGAACAGATTGCCCTTGCTGGCCGCCAGCGCCGGGGTCGGTGTGACCAGACGCAAGGCGTCCTGATTTTCATCGCGTGGGCCGATGGCGCTGGCTTGGGCGAAGCTCAGTTGCAGGCTCATTGATGTGTCAGACCCTTGCCGCGGTCACGGCTGCCGAACCCCAAGTGGTTCTCCAGCGGCGTTTGACCCCGTGCAGACCGAACCAGGCCAACACACCGAGGCTGGCGAATAACCATAGCGCAAGCTGATAGCTGCCGGTGCTCTGCTTGATCGCCCCCATGCCTGCGGCGAGGGCAAAGCCGCCAATGCCGCCAGCCATGCCGATCAGGCCGGTCATCACGCCGATCTCCCGGCGAAAACGCTGCGGTACCAATTGGAAGACCGCGCCATTACCGGCACCAAGACCGAGCATGGTGCAGACGAACAGGGCGAGGGCGGCGTAGGAGCTCGGCAGATTGAAACCCACCACAGTCATGCAGATTGCCGCCACGGTGTACATGCCGAGCAAGGTGCGAATGCCACCGAAGCGATCCGCCAGGGCGCCACCCAACGGGCGCATCAGGCTGCCACCGAATACGCAGGCGGCGGTGTAGTAGCCAGCGGTGACCGGACTCAGGCCGTACTGGTCGTTGAAGTAGCCGGGCAGCGCGCTGGCCAGACCGATAAAGCCACCGAAGGTCACGCAGTAGAAAAACATGAACCACCAGCTATCGCGGTCGCCCAGAGCCTTGAAGTAGTCAGCCATGGATTTTGTTTTTGGCCGCTCCGGGGCATTTTTCGCCAGCCAGGCAAAGACGATCAGGGTCAGGGCCAGGGGGATCAGCGCAAAACCGAACACATTGCTCCAGCCAAACGCCGCCGCCAGCATCGGGGCGATCAACGCCGCGAACACCGTACCGGAGTTGCCCGCACCGGCAATGCCCATGGCCTTGCCTTGATGCTGCGGTGGATACCACTGGGAGGCCAGGGGCAGAGCGACGGCGAACGAGGCGCCGGCCATACCGAGAAACAGGCCAAGCACCAGTGCCTGTTCGTAGCTGTGAATGCCCAGCTTCCAGGCGCCGAACAGCGCGCAGATCACGATGACCTGGCCGATCAGCCCGGCGGTTTTCGGTGACAGGCGATCCGCCAGCAAGCCCATTACAAAGCGCAGAAACGCACCGGCCAGAATCGGCGTGGCGACCACCAGCCCGCGTTGCTGGGTAGTCAGTTGCAGGTCGGCAGCGATTTGCACCGCCAAAGGGCCGAGCAGGTACCAGACCATGAAGCTCAGGTCAAAATAGAGGAAGGCCGAGAACAATGTCGGGGTATGGCCGGATTTCCAGAAGCTTGAATTCATCGCGCACCTCAGCTGTGAAGAGTCTCGAAAGGAGTCATGAGCTTTCAGGTGGGGGCCCATAACGGCCGCACCACCGGCCCCGGGCTGTGGGGCCAAAAACGAAAAAAACGCCGCAACCCGATTCGCTGCGTGGGCGAGTAGGGTGTGCGACGTCTTTGTCGTAGGTGGGGCAACCGCCGTTGGTTACCTGTATGGATTACCTAGCAAGAGCCGCGCCAGGATCAAGATGATCGTTCCCACGCTCTGCGTGGGAATGCATCCCGTGACGCTCCGCGTCACAGCCTGATACGGACGCGGAGCGTCCAGGGCGTGCGCTACCACGCAGAGCGTGGGGGCGATCCTGTTAGCCCAGCAACTCGCTCATGGCGATGATCTGCTCAGCCACCTGAATCAGCTTCTGTTGGCGGCTCATGGCCTGGCGGCGCATCAGGGTGTAGGCCTCTTCTTCCTTGCAGTCCTTCATCTTCATCAGTAAGCCCTTGGCCAGTTCGATGCGCTTGCGCTCGGCCAGTTGCTGGTCGCGGGCCAGTAGCTGCGCGCGCAAGGCCTGGTCGCTTTCAAAGCGGGCCATGGCCACGTCGAGGATCGGTTGCAGGCGCGAGGCGAGGATACCTTCGACGATGTAGGCACTGACCCCGGACTTGATCGCCTGACGCATCACGTCCGGGTCATGTTCATCGGTAAACATCACGATTGGCCGTGGCTGGTCGCGGCTGACCAGTACCACTTGTTCCATCACATCGCGGCTCGGTGACTCGGTATCGATCAAAATCACATCCGGGCGCACCGTTTCGACGCGCGCCGGCAGGTCGATGGTCAGGCCGGATTCATCGATAACTTCAAACCCGGCCTCGGTCAGGGCGGCTTTGAGCCGTCCGACTTTTTTTGCAGTGTCGTTGATCAGCAGGATACGCAACATGTTCGCAGGCTCCTGTCAGCGGCTGGCAAGAAGGGCGGAGGGGGCGTTCATGGCGTGCAGGGTGAAGCTGCGGGCATAACCGGCCGGGTCCGAACCGTCCCAGATCTTGCCGTCGATCAATTGGCTGCTGCGCATTGCCTCCCCAGAGTGGCTCACGCCTACTGCGGTGGCCGCCTCGCGGTACAGGTCCAGTTGCTGAACCTGGCGAGCGACGCCGAGGTAATCCGGGTCGTCACGCAACAAGCCCCAGCGGCGGAATTGGGTCATGAACCACATTCCATCTGTAAAGTATGGCAGGTTGACCTCGCCCGCGCCGTGGAAGCGCAGTGCATGGGGGTCTTGCCAGCGATTGCCGAGGCCATCGGCATAGTCGCCGAGCAAGCGTGGCTGGATGCAGTCTACGGGCGTGTCCAGATATTCTCGACCGCTCAACAGTTGCGCGGTGCTTTGACGGTTCTCGGTGCTCTGTTCGATAAAGCGACTGGCTTCGAGGATCGCCATGACCAGTGCGCGGGCGGTGTTGGGGTACTGTTCGACAAATGCGCGGGTGCAGCCCAGCACTTTCTCCGGGTGATCGGGCCAGATGGTTTGGCTGGTGGCCATGGTGAACCCCAGATCCTGCTTCACTGCACTGGCGCTCCACGGCTCGCCGACACAAAAGCCGTCGATGCGCCCGGCCTGCAAATGCGCGACCATTTGCGGCGGCGGCACCACCACGCTGTCGACATCCTGCAGCGGATGGATGCCTTGGCTGGCGAGCCAGTAATAGAGCCACATGGCGTGGGTGCCGGTGGGGAACGTCTGGGCGAAGGTCAGCTTTGCGCGACTTTGGTGCACGTGCAGGTGAAGCGCTTCAGGACTGGTCACGCCAAGGGCTTGCAGGCCGTGGGACAGATTGATGCTTTGACCGTTCTGGTTCAGACCCATGAGCACCGCCATGTCGCTGGCCGCGATGCCGCCGATGCCCAGGTGCACGGCGTAGATCAAGCCATACAGGCTGTGAGCGGCATCCAGCTCGCCGCTGACCAGTTTGTCCCGCAGGTTGGCCCAGGATGACTGGCGCTTGAGGTTCAAGGTCAGCCCATAGGGCTGGGCGAAGCCCTGGGTGGCGGCGACCACCACCGAGGCGCAATCGCTCAGGGCCATGAAGCCCAGATTGATCGCACTCTTTTCCGGGGCATCGCTGCCATTGACCCAGGCCAGTGGATTGGCTGGAAACTCATTCATCAGGTGTGCACCTTCCATAAAAAAGCGTCGTACCCAGGTCCCTTGCCAAAGCAAAGCCGGGTGACGACGCCGTTGTCCTTCGACTCATCCCGCTGTTGGCATGAGAGCTGATGCAATCGATGGTGCAAGGCATATGCCACTCTCCATTGATTTCATCGCGTGCCTCGCTTGCGGCACCGTTGCCCGGCTATAATCGCCGCCTCATTTCGCCGCCAACCGAGTCAAGCCCGCCCATGTATACCCTGGCCCGCCAGCTATTGTTCAAACTCTCCCCGGAAACCTCCCACGATCTGTCCCTGGACCTGATCGGTGCGGGCGGGCGTTTGGGTCTCAATGGCTTGCTGTGCAAGGCGCCTTTGCAACTGCCGGTGAATGTCATGGGGCTGGATTTCCCCAATCCGGTCGGTCTGGCAGCGGGCCTGGACAAGAATGGCGCGGCCATTGATGGTTTTGCCCAGCTGGGCTTCGGCTTTGTCGAGATCGGCACCATCACCCCACGTCCACAACCGGGTAATCCGAAACCACGGATTTTCCGTTTGCCGCAAGCTGAGGCGATCATCAACCGTATGGGGTTCAACAACCTCGGCGTCGATTACTTGCTGGCACGGGTGGCAGCGGCCAGGTACAAAGGCATTCTGGGTATCAATATCGGCAAGAATTTCGACACACCGGTCGAGCGTGCGGTCGATGATTACCTGATCTGTCTGGACAAGGTGTACGCCCATGCCAGCTATGTAACGGTCAACGTCAGCTCACCGAACACTCCAGGCCTGCGCAGCCTGCAATTCGGCGATTCGCTCAAGCAGTTGCTCGAAGCGCTGCGTCAACGCCAGGAAGACCTGACGCAGCGTCACGGCAAGCGTGTACCACTGGCGATCAAGATAGCCCCGGACATGACCGATGAAGAAACCGTACAGGTCGCGCAAGCATTGATCGAGACGGGGATGGATGCGGTGATCGCTACCAACACCACCCTCAGCCGCGTCGGCGTCGAAGGCATGGAGCATGGCAACGAGGCAGGCGGTCTGTCGGGCGCGCCGGTTCGCGACAAGAGCACCCACACCGTCAAGGTGCTGGCCGGCGAATTGGCCGGTCGCTTGCCGATCATCGCTGTGGGCGGTATCACCGAAGGCCAGCACGCGGCTGAGAAAATCGCCGCTGGCGCGAGCCTGGTGCAGTTGTATTCGGGCTTTATCTACAAGGGCCCGGCGTTGATTCGCCAGTCGGTGGATGCGATCGCGGCATTGCGGTAAGGGCGGTCCATTGTGGCGAGGGGCAAGCCCCCCGGCCACAAAGGTGATTTTTTCAGGCATAAAAAAGGGCTCCGTGAAGGAGCCCCTGGGCCGAAGCCCGCCGTCCGGATGGGACGTGCGTGGTTAAGTCGTTGCGTAATCAGGTGTTGGTGTCGGAATGTGTGCCCTGTTCAGCCGACGGCGTGAAGTTCGTTGAGTCTGTGGATCCCCGCAGTGCCAGTCATACCGTCCCAGTTGTCGCCGCGTCCTTCTCGCCAGCCATTGATCCACGCTTGGCGTACTGACGGTAGAGTAAATGGGCAAAGCTCACGGGATTTGCCACCAACGCCATATTGATATCCGCGTAAAAATGCTCTTTCCAACGGATCACGCTTAAGTCTTCTCATAGGGTGTTTCCCTCAATGTTGACTGTGTAATGTCCTGTCGGCCTCAATCGAGGCCGGGCAGAAAGTCTCTGCCGTTGGTGGCTCGCTGCCGGCGTCGCGAGCCAAGGTGTTGACGTCATTGCGGCGTCAACCTGTATTGAGTTCTAACCAATGCGTCACATCGAGGGAATGATCGTTTTGTCATAAGGACGTAACGATAATGATGTTAAGGCGATAAGCTGGACGGGTTTCGCGACCTGTTTTTTGAGCAAAGCCCGCTATGATCAGCCTCCTGCCAGATTCGGAGGTTAATTCACTCGCGAAAATGTCGGCCTGTTGCAGTCGGGTATTTTTCGACGAAGGGTCGAGATATGACATTTTGTTGCAACGAATTTTTTATCTGCCCTTGCATCTAAGCTCATTTAACCTCTTGGTTGGCTGAGCAGCCGGGGTGGGACGGCACACCTTCGTGCCACGCGAGCGCTCTTCGAGAAAAGCGCTTGATTGAAAACCGGGCGGGCAATGCGTTGCCCGTTCACTCATTGCTTAAAGGCCCTGGAACTCCCCATGTCGGATCGTTACGAACTCTTCCTCACTTGCCCTAAAGGTCTCGAAGGCCTGCTTATCGAGGAAGCCGTCGGGCTTGGCCTTGAGGAAGCGCGCGAGCACACCTCCGCCGTGCGCGGCATGGCCAGCATGGAGACGGCTTATCGCCTGTGTCTGTGGTCGCGTCTGGCCAACCGGGTGTTGCTGGTCCTCAAGCGCTTCCCGATGAAGGACGCTGAAGACCTCTACCACGGTGTGCTGGATGTCGAGTGGCAGGACCATATGCTCAACGATGGCACCCTGGCCGTGGAGTTCAGCGGTCACGGTTCAGGCATCGACAACACTCACTTCGGCGCCTTGAAGGTCAAGGATGCGATTGTCGACAAGCTGCGCACTGCGTCGGGCGAGCGTCCATCCATCGACAAGATCAACCCGGACCTGCGCATTCACCTGCGTCTGGACCGTGGCGAAGCGATTCTGTCTCTCGATCTGTCTGGCCACAGCCTCCACCAGCGCGGTTACCGTCTGCAGCAAGGTGCGGCACCGCTGAAGGAAAACCTCGCGGCAGCGATTCTGATTCGTGCCGGTTGGCCGCGCATTGCTGCCGACGGCGGCGCGCTGGCTGACCCGATGTGCGGTGTGGGCACCTTCCTGGTGGAAGCTGCAATGATCGCCGCGGACATGGCACCGAACCTGCGACGCGAGCAGTGGGGCTTCACCGCCTGGCTCGGCCATGTGCCGGCGCTGTGGAAAAAGCTCCATGAAGAAGCCAAGGCACGTGCCGCTGCCGGTATGGCCAAGCCACCGCTGTGGATTCGCGGTTACGAAGCCGACCCACGACTGATTCAGCCGGGCCGCAACAACATCGAACGTGCTGGCCTGAGCGACTGGATCAAGGTGTACCAGGGTGAAGTCGCGACCTTCGAGCCGCGTCCGGACCAGAACCAGAAAGGCCTGGTGATCTGCAACCCTCCGTATGGCGAGCGTCTGGGTGATGAGGCGAGCCTGCTCTATCTCTACCAGAATCTCGGCGAACGTCTGCGTCAGGCCTGCCTGAACTGGGAAGCCGCGGTGTTTACCGGCGCGCCGGATCTGGGCAAACGCATGGGCATCCGCAGCCACAAACAGTATTCGTTCTGGAACGGCGCCTTGCCGTGCAAATTGCTGCTGATCAAGGTACTGCCGGATCAGTTCGTCACCGGTGAGCGTCGTACCCCGGAACAGCGTCAGGCCGAACGTGAACAGGCGGCCTACGATCAGTCGCCGACCGAGCCGCAAGAGCGTCAGTACAATAAGAACGGCAATCCGATCAAGCCGACGCCTGCACCGGCTCCAGTAGTTGAACAGGCACGTCTGAGCGAAGGCGGGCAGATGTTTGCCAACCGCCTGCAAAAGAATCTCAAGGCCATGGGCAAGTGGGTCAAGCGCGAAGGTATCGACTGCTACCGCGTCTACGATGCCGATATGCCGGAGTACTCGATGGCCATCGACCTGTATCACGACTGGGTCCATGTTCAGGAATACGCGGCACCGAAGTCGATCGATCCGGAAAAAGCCTCGGCGCGTATGTTCGATGCCCTGGCGGCCATTCCGCAGGCGCTGAACATCGACAAGAGCCGCGTGATCGTCAAGCGTCGTGAGCGCCAGAGCGGCACCAAGCAGTACGAGCGCCAAAGCGCCCAAGGCAAGTTTACCGAGGTCAGCGAAGGCGGCGTGAAGTTGCTGGTCAACTTGACCGACTACCTCGACACCGGGCTGTTCCTGGATCACCGGCCGATGCGCCTGCGGATTCAGAAAGAGGCCGCCGGCAAGCGCTTCCTCAACCTGTATTGCTACACCGCGACGGCCAGCGTGCACGCAGCCAAGGGCGGCGCGCGCAGCACGACCAGCGTCGACTTGTCGAAAACCTATCTGGACTGGGCGCGACGCAACCTGTCGCTCAACGGCTTCTCCGACAAGAACCGTCTGGAGCAGGGCGACGTAATGGCCTGGCTGGATACCTGCCGCGATGAGTTCGATCTGATCTTTATCGACCCGCCGACTTTCTCCAACTCCAAGCGCATGGAAGGGATCTTCGACGTGCAGCGCGATCAGGTGCAATTGATCGATCTGGCAATGGCGCGTCTTGCCCCAGGCGGTGTGTTGTATTTCTCCAACAACTTCCGCAAGTTCCAGCTTGAGGAAAACCTCACAACGCGTTACGCCGTTGAGGAAATCACCGCACAAACTATCGACCCGGATTTTTCGCGTAACGGAAAAATCCACCGTGCCTGGAAAATTACCGCCCGCTAAATAGTGATTGGATCCATAGAGCCTTGATTTTTAAAGGCTCTTGGCTCTTTTTACGCTGGTCAAATTAGTGGCAAATAGCTATAACTCAGTCAAAGCCCATGTGACGCCCAAGCTCGCTGGCGTTTTGAGTTCTGCTTATGTCGTTGCATGCCGTACGCCCGAAAATTCTGGGATTCATCAGCGAAGATGTTTCGGCCTGGCTGGTCGCGATACTGGTATTGCTCGCCGGAGGCATTCTGACGGGATTGCTGGCCTGGGCGACGTTCAATCTGTATCAGCAACAATTGCGTCAGCGCTTTCAGTTGCTGGTCAGCGAGCGTTACAGCCGAATTGAGGAGCGTTTCGAAGACCAGGAGCAGCGCCTCGACAGTCTGCGGCGATTTTTTACTTACTCCGATTCGGTAACCCGCCAGGAATTTGATGGCTACGCCAAGCCATTGTTACTCCGAACTCAAGCCTACTCTTGGGCGCCGCGAGTCACTGGCGTCGAACGCTCGTTGTTCGAGCGCAACGTGCGAGCGCAGGGGCTGGCAGGCTTTTCCATTCGTGAATTGAATGCTGCGGGTCAATTGCAACTGGCTGCCGAGCGCGATGAGTACGTGCCGGTGTTGTTCAGCCAGACGCAAAGTGTTCTCGGTGTACCGTTGGGCTATGACTTGCTGGCCCAGCCTTTGCGTCGCTCGACCCTGGAGCGCGCACGCAACCACGGATCTCTGGCGGTCTCGCAACCGATGGACCTGGTCGGGATCGAGCCGGCCTATGCTCGCGGCGTCTTGTTAGTCGCACCGGTCAGCATGCACTCATCCAGCGCAAGCCCGACGCCTGAACCCTATGGCTATGTCATGGCAGTGATCAGCATCCGTCAGTTGGTGGCTGACGGTTTGCCTGAGGCGAGTCATGACAACCTGGCGATACACATTCTCGACCTGTCCACCGGGAATAAGCACGAAACGCTCTATGAATCGGATAATCGGCCAGTGCAAAGTGAGTTATTGGCGTCTCGTACGCTGCGCTTTGCGGATCACGATTATCAGGTGGATATCCGGCCCAGCGCGGCATTTATGCGGGCCAATCATTTTTCGGTCATCAGCCTGGCGGTGCCCGGCGGTTTGCTCAGCGTCCTGCTCAGCGCCTTGCTTTATGTCCTGGTCAGCCAGCGACAACGGGCCTTGGCGCTGGTCGAACAACGCACCCGTGAATTGCGCCTGCGCGAGCAGGAACTGCGCGGTGCCCATGGGCAGTTGCGCAGTGTGTTGAATGCGGCGACGCAGGTGGCGATTATCGCGACGGACTTGCGCGGCGTGATCAGCACCTTCAATGCCGGCGCCGAGCAAATGCTCGGTTATCGAAGTGTCGATGTGCTGGAACACATGACACTGGAAAGCCTGCACCTGGCCACTGAGTTGCAGGCGCGAGCGGAGCAACTGAGTCGGCGTTATGGCAAACCGATCCCGATATGCCAGGCGATGCTCGTCGAGGGTGGCGAAGAGGGTGGGCATGAGGCTCGCGAGTGGACGCTGGTGCGTGAGGATGGCACCCGTCTGACGGTCAATATGCTGGTGGCGCCGGTGTTCGATGAGTTGGGCCTCTGGATCGGGCATCTGGCGATTTGCATCGATATTACTGAGCGTAAGCGGGTGCACGAAGCACTGGCGGCGCGCGATAGCCTGCTGAAGAAGCTCAGCGCACATGTGCCGGGCGGGATTTACCAATTCAAGATGGCGGCTGACGGCAAGTTCAGCGTCATCTATGTCAGTGACGGCATTCGTGACATTTACGAGATTGAGCCGGATGTGCTGCAAACAAACGCGGAGGCAATCTTCGAGCGAATCTATCCGCAAGACTCGACCAGAGTCCGCGCCTCGATTCGCTCCTCTGCCCAGAAGCTTAGCCCGTGGCGTGAGGAGTACCGTGTGCAGCTGCCCCAGCGTGGGCTGCGCTGGGTGCGTGGTGAGGCGACGCCGGAAGAGTTACCCGGTGGCGGGGTGCTTTGGCACGGCTATGTCTCGGATATCTCTGATATGAAGCGGGTTGAGGAGGAACTGCGCGCGCTTTCGGTTACCGACTCCCTGACCGGGATTCACAATCGGCGTTATTTCCAGGAGCGCCTTAAAACCGAAATGGCCCGGGTTGCGCGCGGTGTCGGAGAACTGGCGGTCATCATGCTTGATATCGACCATTTCAAGCGTATCAATGATCAGCACGGTCATGCGGTGGGTGATCGGGTGCTGCAAGGCGTCTGTCAGCGCATCGGCCAGCGGCTGCGGCGTACCGATGTGTTCTGTCGTTTAGGCGGCGAGGAGTTCATGGTGCTGTGTCCGGACACTGATGCGCGGCAGGCTTATACCCTTGCGGTAGAGCTTTGGCAGGGGCTGCGCAGTTTACCGATCGATGGGGTAGGTTCAGTGACAGCGAGCTTCGGGATTGCCAGCTGGCGGTCAGGTGAGGGAGCTGATGCGTTGCTGCTGCGGGCCGACTCGGGTGTGTATGCGGCCAAGCAGGCGGGGCGGGATCGGGTTGAGACGGAGTTGGTTTAAGTTCTGATGCGCTGATCGTTCCCACGCTCTGCGTGGGAATGCATCACTGGACGCTCCGCGTCCGCTCTGAATGTGACGCAGAGCGTCACGGGCTGATCGTTCCCACGCTCCCGCGTGGGAATGATCAGCAATGGTTTTGAGGGTTACAGCGCCGAAGCCGTCGCCGCCGATTTCGGCTGACGGTAAAGATCCAGCAGTACCTGATCGAGCACCGAGGACGCGCCAAATGGTTTCGGATCATTGAGGATCGCCACCACTGCCCAGGTGTTACCGTTGCTGTCACGGCTGAAGCCGGCGATGGCGCGTACGGTATTCAGGGTGCCGGTCTTGATATGCGCTTCACCGGCCATGGCTGTGCGTTTCAGGCGTTTGCGCATGGTGCCGTCCGTGCCGGCAATCGGCATCGAACTGATGAACTCGGCTGAGTACGGGCTTCTCCAGGCCGCCTGCAGCAGCGCGCCCATTTCCCGGGCGCTGACCCGTTCGGCGCGAGACAGGCCGGAACCGTTCTCCATGACCAGATGCGGCGCAGTGATGCCTTTCTTCACCAGCCACTGGCGAACTACGCGTTGGGCGGCTTTGGCGTCATCTGCGTCGGCATCGTTGCGGTATTGAGCGCCGAGGCTGAGGAACAGTTGCTGGGCCATGGTGTTGTTACTGTATTTGTTGATGTCGCGGATGATCTCTGCCAGATCCGGCGAGAACGCCCGGGCCAGAACCTTGGCATCTTTAGGCACGGCGGCCAGACGATCCTTGCCCTGAATGCTGCCGCCCAATTCCTGCCAAATCGCCCGCACGGCACCGGCGGTGTAGGTCGCGTGGTCGAGCAGAGACAGGTAGGTCTGCGAACTGCAGCCGTCACCCAACTGGCCGTTGACTGTCACGTTCACGCCGCCGTCGGCCCGGGTTACCGGGTTGTAGCGCACGTTACCGGTGCACTGCTTGGAGTTGATGGCTTTGACCTGATTGTCGATTTGAATGCTGGCGATTGGCGGTTCGACGGAAATCAGTACCTTGCCCGAGTCATTGCGAGCGACAAAGCGCAACGCCTTGAGGTTGACCATCAATGAATCGGGTTTGACCAGAAACGGTTTGTTCTCGTCATTGCCGTCGTCATTGAACTCCGGCAATTGCGGTTGTACGAAGAAATTGCGGTCCAGCACCAGATCGCCGGTGACTTGCTGCACGCCATTGGCCCGCAGGTCACGCATCAGCAGCCAGAGTTTTTCCATGTTCAGCTTCGGATCGCCGCCACCCTTGAGGTACAGGTTACCGTTGAGGATGCCGCCGCTGAGGGTGCCGTCGGTGTAGAACTCGGTCTTCCACTGGTGGTTCGGACCGAGCATTTCCAGGGCGGCATAGGTGGTGACCAGCTTCATGGTCGATGCCGGGTTGACCGAGACGTCGGCATTGAAGATGGTCGGGGTGCCGGGGCCGTTGAGCGGGATCATCACCAGGGACAAGGCGCTGTCCTGCAACTTGCTGGCCTTGAGGGCCTTTTCAACGTTGGGTGACAGGGCGGTATTGATCGGGGCAGCAGAAACAGGGAGCGCCAGGGGCAAAAGAAGACTGGCAAGCAGCAATGGACGCAAAGATTTGATCATGTGAAGTAAAACCCTACAGCCGAGGGGAAAAAGATGAGGGCATGTTGATAAATTCCCTCAGTGGTCATGAAAGTGTCGGCATTATGCCCCAAGGTGGAGTGGCTTGTGCCTTAGGCTGCCCCCCTAATTCGCTATTTTTTTACCAGCGGTAGGCCCAAGCCCCCAGAGAGTCAGGCAATCGGCGGCTTAAACTGCTAAAGTGCCGCCCGTTATTACTTATGAGGATTGTTCCATGGCGACTAACCGTTCCCAGCGTCTGCGCAAAAAACTGTGCGTCGATGAATTTCAAGAGCTGGGTTTCGAGCTGAACCTGGATTTCAAAGAAGATTTGGCTGATGAAGCTATTGACGCTTTCCTCGACGCGTTCCTGAATCAAGCGATGGAAGCCAACGGCCTCGGCTATGTTGGCGGCGATGACTACGGTCTGGTTTGCCTGATCAAGCGCGGTTCGGTCAGCGAAGAGCAACGCGCCACGGTTGAGTCCTGGCTCAAAGCCCGCACCGAGCTGACCAGCGTTGAAGTCAGCCCGCTGCTGGACGTCTGGTACCCGGAAAAACCAATCAATCCGGTAGCCTGATGTCATGAATCAGCGGCCCGCCCGGGCCGCTGATTCGATACTGCTCTGTAGCAGCTGCCGCCAGGCTGCGTTCGGCCGCGAAGCGGTCGTAAAATCAGTTTGCGCATTTATTCAGAATGACCGCGATATCCATATTGCGACCGCTGCGCGGCCGAACGCAGGCTTCGCCAGCTGCTACGCCCTACGCCAGTTCAGAATCACCAGCGTCAACACCCCCGCCACAATCCCCCAGAACGCCGAACCAATCGAAAACAGCGTCAGTCCCGATGCGGTGACCATGAAGGTTATCAGCGCTGCTTCGCGTTCTTTCACTTCGTACATGGCGATGCTCAGGCCGTTGATGATCGAGCCGAACAAGGCCAGGGCGGCAATCGACAGCACCAGTTCTTTCGGCAACGCAGCGAACAGCGCCGCCAGTGTGGCGCCGAACACCCCGGCAATCCCGTAGAAAATCCCGCACCAGACCGCAGCGGTGTAGCGCTTGTTGCGGTCTTCATGGGCATGCGGCCCGGTGCAAATGGCGGCGCTGATCGCCGCGAGGTTGATGCCGTGGGAACCGAACGGGGCCAGCAGCAGTGAAGCAATGCCGGTGGTGGTGATCAGTGGCGACGCTGGCACGTTGTAACCGTCGGCGCGCAGCACGGCGATGCCCGGCATGTTCTGCGAGGTCATCGCCACTACGAACAGTGGAATGCCAATGCTGATGGTCGCAGCCAGGGAAAAGTGCGGCGTGGTCCAGATCGGCGTGGCGGCCTCAAGGCTGAAGCCGCTGAAGTCCAGCAGCCCCATCAGGCTGGAGAGCGCAGTGCCGATCAGTAACGCGGCAAGCACCGCATAGCGGGGCGACAGGCGCTTGATAACCAGATAGGTGAAAAACATGCCCAGCACCAGTGCCGTGCGGTGTTGCGCGGCGACGAAAATTTCGCTGCCGATCTTGAACAGAATCCCGGCCAGCAACGCCGCGGCCAGCGAGGCAGGAATACGCTTGACCAAGCGTTCGAAACTCCCGGTCAGCCCGCAGATGGTCACCAGCACCGCACAGGTTATATAGGCGCCAATGGCTTCGCCGTAGGTCACGCCGCCCAGGCTGGTGATCAACAGCGCCGCGCCCGGGGTCGACCAGGCGATGGTGATGGGAGTGCGATAGCGCAGGGACAGACCGATGCTGCACACCGCCATGCCGATCGAGATCGCCCAGATCCAGGACGAGATCTGTCCGCTGGTCAGTCCGGCCGCCTGGCCAGCCTGAAACATCAGCACCAGCGAGCTGGTGTAGCCGGTCATCATCGCGATGAAGCCAGCGACGATGGCTGACGGCGAAGTGTCGGCCAACGGGCGTAACTGCACTTGAGTGGCGTCGTTCATGGAGCGGTGTTCCTTGTTTTGGTCAAGATGATCCGTGGCCAGAGCGCAGGAGCTGCCGCAGATTCTATGTTCAAGCCTAAACTCAAACGTATCTGATCATTGCAATACAGCCGCGGGCGTAAACTGCCGTACAGTCGTGTTAGCACAGCCGGTTGTGTACAATGTGCCATGTTTTTTACGCGATACTTGCCCGCGACCCGCCGTGTCGTATTACAGTCACGGTTAATTCGCCGCAGTTTTCCTCACTCGAGCGCCCATGAACGAACAGTTGCAACCCCTCAAGAAACAACCGCGCGCAGGCAAGGCCGGCCGCAGCGGAACCCAGGACGATATTGTCTATGCACATATCTTCGAGGCTATCCTCGAACAGCGTCTGGCGCCCGGCACCAAGTTGAGCGAAGAAGCGCTGGGGGAAATTTTCGGGGTCAGTCGCACCATCATCCGCCGCGCCTTGTCGCGTCTGGCCCATGAAGGCGTGGTGTTGTTGCGGCCCAATCGCGGTGCGGTGGTCGCCAGCCCGAGCGTCGAGGAAGCCCGTCAGGTATTCCTTGCACGACGTTTGGTCGAGCGGGCGATTACCGAGCTGGCGGTGCAGCATGCGACGGCCGAGCAATTGACCGAGCTGCGGCAGATGGTCAACGAGGAGCGCGACAGCTTCTCGCGTGGCGATCGCGGGGCGGGTATCCGGCTTTCCGGCGAGTTCCACTTGAAACTGGCTGAAGCGGCGAAGAATGCACCGCTGATCAGCTTCCAGCGCAGCCTGGTGTCCCAGACTTCATTGATCATCGCCCAGTACGAAAGCGGCAACCGCTCGCACTGCTCCTACGATGAGCACACTCAATTGATCGATGCCATCGAGGCTCGCGACGCGACGCTTGCGGTGGACCTGATGATGCATCACATGGATCACATCGACAGCAAGCTCAACCTCGACGAAGAAGGCGCCTCGGACGACCTGCACGCAGTGTTCTCGCATCTGTTGCAGATCAAGAAACCAGGGCGTTCCGCGGCGAAGATTTGAATCTTTGATCGTTCCCACGCTCCGCGTGGGAACGCCTCTAGGGACGCTCCGCGTCCAGTGACGCAGAGCGTCACGGGCTGCATTCCCACGCAGAGCATGGGAACGATCAATGTCCGGAAAATCTAGCGCTGATGCACCAGATTCCCTGCCGCATAGGTCTGCAATACCGTCCGGTCATCCCCTAGCGTCATCAATACAAACAACGTCTCGGCGATGTTACTGGCCTGTTTCAGGCGATAGCTGAGCAACGGCGTGGCGTTGTAGTCGAGTACCAGGAAGTCGGCGTCGGTACCCGGTTGCAGCGTGCCGATTTTGTCTTCCAGACGCAGTGCCCGAGCACCGCCGAGGGTGGCCAGGTACAACGATTTGAACGGGCTCAGACGTGCACCCTGCAATTGCATGACCTTGTACGCTTCGTTCAGGGTTTGCAGCAGCGAGAAACTGGTGCCGCCGCCGACATCCGTCCCCAGTCCGACATTCAACTTGTGCTTCTCGGCCATCGGCAGGTTGAACAGGCCGCTGCCGAGGAAGAAGTTCGAAGTCGGGCAGAAGGCGATTGCCGAACCGGTTTCGGCCAGACGCGCGCATTCGTCGTCGCACAGATGCACGCCGTGGGCGAACACCGAGCGTTCGCCCAGCAGTTTGTAGTGGTCGTACACGTCCAGGTAGCCGCTGCGCTGCGGGAACAATTCCTTGACCCATTGCACTTCCTGCAGGTTCTCGCTGATGTGCGTCTGCATGTACAGGTCGGGGTATTCGCTGAGCAATTGCCCGGCCAGCGTCAGTTGCTCCGGGGTGCTGGTTGGCGCGAAGCGCGGGGTCACCGCGTAGTGCAGGCGGCCCTTGCCGTGCCAGCGTTCGATCAGCGCTTTGCTTTCGAGGTAGCCGGATTCGGCGGTGTCGGTCAGGTAGTCCGGCGCGTTGCGGTCCATCATCACCTTGCCGGCGATCATCCGCAGGTTCAGCTGCTCGGCAGCCTGGAAGAACGAAGTCACCGATTGCGGGTGCACACTGCCGAATACCAGCGCGGTGGTGGTGCCGTTGCGCAGCAGTTCCTTGATGAATATGTCCGCGACTTCTTCGGCGTGGGCTTTATCGGCGAACTGGCTTTCGCA
The DNA here is from genome assembly GCF_059420325.1 of Pseudomonas sp. GW821-FHT04C07. Taxonomy (NCBI): domain Bacteria; kingdom Pseudomonadati; phylum Pseudomonadota; class Gammaproteobacteria; order Pseudomonadales; family Pseudomonadaceae; genus Pseudomonas; species Pseudomonas sp. GW821-FHT04C07. Next base: position 252,547 of record NZ_JBWKTM010000004.1, on the reverse strand, counting down.
CGGGAAGGTGTAGGTGTTGAGCCAGTCCAGCAGTTGCTCACCGTAGGCACCGACCATCCCGGTCTGCGGCAAATGGATGTGGGTGTCGATGAAACCGGGAGTGATCAGCGCATCCTGATAATGGGTGACATCGATATCGGCTGGCAGCCTGGCGAGTAGTTCGCTGGCATGGCCGATGGCGCTGATCTGGCCGTTTTCAGTCACCAACAAGCCGTCCTCGAAATACTCGTAAGAGGCTTCGATACCAACCACGGCAGGGTCGGCGATACTGTGCAGGATGGCCGCGCGGTAGGCTTTGCGAGTCAAAGGCATGGGATTTCTCAGTTCGTGGCTTGGCTGCGGCGTGAGGCAGGCAGCAGTTTTGCAATGGGTTCGGCTTTCGCGGTGTGCTGGCCGAAATTTGCGTTATAGGTGGCGATGATTTCGCCGGCGATGGAGATGGCGATTTCCACAGGCAGCTTGCCTTTGACTTCGCCGATACCCATCGGGCAGCGCATGCGTTGCAGCAGCGCGTTGTCGAAACCGCGGTCACGCAGGCGATGTTCGAACTTGACCCGTTTGGTTTTCGAGCCGATCAGGCCGAAGTAGGCGAAGTCGTTGCGCTTGAGGATCGCGGCGGTCAATTCCAGATCGAGCTGATGGTTATGGGTCATGACGATGCAGTAGCTGCCGGCGGGCAGATTGTCGATTTCATCCACCGGCTCTTCGCTGACGATCTTGAGCACGCCATGAGGGATCTGTTCGGGGAACTCCTGCTCCCGTGAGTCGATCCAGCGCACCCGGCAGGGCAGGCTGGCCAGTAGCGGTACCAGCGCCCGACCAACATGGCCGGCGCCGAAGACCGCGATCTGCGCCTGGACCTGGCCCATCGGTTCGAACAGCAACACGGTCACGCCGCCGCAGCACTGGCCAAGGCTTGCGCCCAGGGTGAAGCGCTCCAGGTGGGTGTCCTGTTTGCCGCTGGCAAGCATTTCCCGGGCGACCTGCATTGCCTTGTATTCCAGGTGCCCGCCGCCGATGGTATCGAAAGCCTGCGTAGCACTGACGACCATCTTCGAACCGGCATTACGCGGTGTCGAGCCGAGCTCTTCGATGATGGTCACCAACACGCAGGGTTCGCCCTGGTTCTGCAGGTCGGCGAGTGCGCTGATCCAGTTGTACATACACACCTCACAGATCGTTCCCACGCTCTGCGTGGGAATGCATCTCTGGACGCTCCGCGTCCGCTCTTGAAATGTGACGCAGAGCGTCACGGGCTGCATTCCCACGCAGAGCGTGGGAACGATCAACGATCATCACGAAGAAGCCAGTTCAGCCTCGGCTTCCACGGCTTTCGCCGCCTTCAACTGGCGCATCTGCTCACAGCCCCATAACACCCGCTCCGGGGTCGCCGGTGCGTCGATTTTTGGCTGGTGACGGTAATCGCCCAGGCTTGCCACCGCATCCTTGATCGCGCACCAGACGGAGATGCCGAGCATGAACGGCGGTTCGCCGACGGCCTTGGAATGGAACACGGTGTCTTCCGGATTCTTGCGGTTTTCCACCAGTTTCACTCGCAGGTCCAACGGCATGTCCGCGACCGCCGGGATCTTGTAGCTGGCCGGGCCGTTGGTCATCAGCTTGCCCTTGGCATTCCACACCAGCTCTTCCATGGTCAGCCAGCCCATGCCCTGAATGAAGCCACCCTCGACCTGACCGATATCGATGGCCGGGTTCAGCGAGGCGCCGACGTCGTGGAGGATGTCAGTACGCAGCATCTTGTATTCGCCGGTCAGGGTGTCGACGATCACTTCGGTACAGGCCGCACCGTAGGCGAAATAGTAGAACGGCCGACCACGGGCCTGACTGCGGTCGTAATAGATTTTCGGGGTCTTGTAGAAGCCGGTGCTGGACAACGACACTTGAGCGAAATACGCCTGCTGGACCAGCGCTTCGAAGGTCAGGATGTGATCGCGCACCCGTACATGGCCGTTGTGGAATTCAACGTCTTCTTCGCTGACTTTGTATTGGCGTGCGGCAAACTCCACCAAGCGCTGCTTGATGATTTCAGCGGCGTTCTGTGCGGCCTTGCCGTTCAGGTCGGCGCCACTGGAGGCGGCAGTCGGCGAGGTGTTCGGAACCTTGTCGGTATTGGTTGCGGTGATCTGCACCCGATCAATCTCGACCTGGAACACCTGGGCCACAACCTGCGCGACTTTGACGTTCAAACCCTGGCCCATCTCCGTGCCGCCGTGGTTCAAATGGATGCTGCCGTCGGTGTAGATATGGATCAGCGCGCCTGCCTGGTTGAGGAAGCTGGCGGTGAAGGAAATACCGAATTTCACCGGTGTCAGCGCCAGACCTTTTTTCAAAATCGGGCTGTTGGCGTTGTAGCGACGGATCGCTTCACGCCGCTCGGCGTACTGACTGCTTTGTTCAAGTTCAGCGGTCATTTCCTCGAGCATGTTGTGCTCGACGGTCTGGTAGTAATGGGTGACGTTGCGCTCGGTCTTGCCATAGTAGTTGGCCTTGCGCACCGCCAGAGGATCGAGGGCCAGATGGCGGGCGATGGCGTCCATCACTTCTTCGATGGCGACCATGCCTTGCGGGCCGCCAAAGCCCCGATAGGCGGTGTTCGACGCTATATTGGTCTTGCAGCGGTGACCGTTGATGGTCGCATCGCCCAGGTAGTAGGAGTTGTCGGCGTGGAACATTGCGCGGTCGACGATCGACGCCGAAAGGTCCGGCGAGCAGCCGCAGTTACCCGCCAGTTCCAGTTGAATGCCATGTAAGCGGCCAGTGCTGTCGAAGCCGACGTCGTACTCGATGTAGAACGGATGACGCTTGCCGGTCATCAGCATGTCTTCGACCCGCGGCAGACGCATTTTGGTCGGCTGGCCGGTCAGGTGCGCAACCACGGCGCAGAGGCATGCCGGGCTCGCCGCCTGGGTTTCCTTGCCGCCGAAACCACCGCCCATGCGGCGCATGTCGACGACGATTTTGTTCATCGATACGTCGAGCACTTCCGCCACCAGTTTCTGCACTTCGGTGGGGTTCTGGGTCGAGCAGTAAACAATCATGCCGCCGTCTTCGGTGGGCATTACCGAAGAGACCTGGGTTTCCAGATAGAAGTGTTCCTGGCCGCCGATGTGCAGCGTGCCCTGGATGCGATGCTCTGCGGTAGAGAGTGCGGTTGCCGAATCGCCCCGCTGATGGGTATGGCTATCGAGCACAAAATGGCGTTTGCGCAGCGCTTCGACCACGTCAAGCACGGGCTCCAGATCTTCATATTCGATGATCGCGGCCATGGCCGCTTTGCGCGCGGTTTCCAGATCTCTGGCCGCTACTGCCAGTACCACCTGGCCGACGAACTGCACATCATCGATGGCCAGCAACGGGTCGCCGGGCAGCAGCGGCCCGATGTCTTTAAGGCCTGGCACATCTTCATGGGTGATGACGATGCGCACGCCTTCAAAGGCGTAGCACGGCGCGGTGTCGATGCTGATGATTTTCGCGTGGGCACGGTCGGACAGCCGCGCGTACAGGTGCAGCTGATTCGGGAACTCCAGGCGGTCGTCGATGTACACCGCCTCACCGGACACATGTTTGTCCGCGCTATCGTGCTTGACGCTGCGGCCGACGCCGGTGGTCAGGTCCTGGGCAAACAGTTCGGCGAGTTCAGACTGAGTCTTTTCTACGGCGTGATGATTAGACATAAGCGGTCACCCGAGTCTCGATGTGCGGTGTTTGCAGTTCGATGAAGTATTTGCGCAGCAGGTTTTGCGCGCTGAGCAGGCGGTATTCCTTGCTCGCGCGGAAGTCCGAAAGCGGCGTGAAGTCCTCGCCCAAAGCGACGCAGGCGCGTTCGACGGTAGTTGAGTTCCACGGCGAGCCGAGCAGGGCTGCTTCACAGCTTTTGGCGCGTTTTGGCGTTGCGGCCATGCCGCCGAAAGCGACGCGGGCGTCAGCGACCACGCCATTTTCAATGCGCAGATTGAATGCCGCGCAGACCGCAGAGATATCGTCGTCCAGGCGCTTGGAAACCTTGTAGGCGCGGAACATCTGTTGGGTTGTGGCGCGGGGCACGATGATCTTTTCGATGAACTCGCTTTCCTGGCGCGCGGTCACCCGGTAATCGATGAAATAGTCTTCCAGCATCAGTGTGCGGCGGGTTTGGCCTTTGCACAAAACAATTTGCGCGCCGAGGGCGATCAGCAGCGGTGGCGAGTCACCGATCGGTGAGGCGTTGCCGATGTTGCCGCCCAGCGTGCCCTGGTTGCGGATTTGCAGCGAGGCGAAGCGTTGCAGCAGTTCGCCGAAGTCCGGGTACTCGGCCTTGAGTGCTTCATAGCAATCGGACAGCGAGGTGGCGGCGCCGATTTCCAGGCGATCGTCAAAGCGTTCGACGCGCTTCATTTCGGCGACGTTGCCGACATAGATCATTACTGGCAAGGCACGGTGGAACTGTGTCACTTCCAGCGCCAGGTCGGTACCACCGGCCAGCAAGCGTGCTTGCGGGTAGGCATCGTAAAGGTCGGCCAGATCAGCGACGGTCAAGGGCACCAGGCAACGTTTATCGCCGCTGTTGAGTTCGCCGGTTTCGGTCGGCGCGATGGCTTTCAGGCGTGCAATGGTTTCGGCTTCGCGGGCATCGAATTGGTCGCTCGGCTTGCCGCAGCAAGCCTGTTCGGCAGCGGCGAGAATCGGTCGATAGCCGGTGCAACGACAGAGGTTGCCGGCCAACGCTTCGTGGGCTTTATGGGAGTCCGGCTGATCACTGTTCTTTTGCAGCGCGAACAATGACATGACAAAGCCGGGCGTGCAGAAACCGCATTGCGAACCGTGGCACTCGACCATGGCTTTTTGCACGCTGTGAAGCTGACCCTGGTGTTTGAGGTCTTCAACGCTGATCAGCTGTTTGCCATGCAGCGACGATACGAAGGTCAGGCACGAGTTGAGGCTGCGATAGCGAATGTGCTCGCGGCCGTCGTCTTGCGTCTGCAACTCGCCGACGACCACGGTGCAGGCGCCACAATCACCGCTGGCGCAACCTTCTTTTGTGCCGGGTTTGCCCACGTGCTCGCGCAGATAATTGAGCACGGTCAGGTTCGGGTCCAGGGAGTGCTCGCTACGGAGTTCCTGGTTTAGTAAAAACTGGATCACGGAAGGCCTCGCAGACTCATTATTGTTGTTAACCGATTTGTACCGAATTTAGTCATGTCTGACTTTTCGGTCAATGATTTTCTGACTTAAAGGTCAGGAAATTCTGTTTTACCGATTAACGACCCCTCCAATCATTATTGACCCTCCCGGGGTACGGTGCTTTTAGCTTATTTCGTGCCAGATTCAGCGCCCTGGTCATTACCATTCAGCGCCCTGCGCCATGACCTGGCAATTGCGCTACACTGCGCCGCTTGTACCGATCGAAGATTTTGAAGGAAAACCATGACGTTCAAGGCGCCGGACAGCCTCGCCGAGCAAATCGCCCACTACCTCGCCGAACGTATCATTCGCGGGGATCTCAAGCCCGGGGAGCGCATCCAGGAACAGAAGGTTACGCAGGCCCTCAATGTCAGCCGCGGATCGGTGCGCGAAGCGTTGCTGATCCTCGAGCGCCGCCACCTGGTTGCGATCCTGCCGCGTCGCGGCGCCCACGTGACCGAACTCTCCGGACACAAGGTGCAGAGCCTGTGCACGCTAATGAGCGAGCTGTACATCCTGCTTGGCAATTCGGTTGCCAACGGTTGGGCGGTTCAGGCTGATATGGCGCCGTTCCTGCAAATCCAGCAGCGGCTGGTCGCCAGTTACGAACGTCAGGACATCCGCACGTTTGTCGAAGAAAGCTTCAATGTGATGCGTGCTGCGTACCCCTTCGCCAATAACCCGTATTTGCAGGAAACTGTCGAAAATCTGCAGCCGGCCATGAGCCGCGCGTATTTCCTCGCGCTGGAACAACGCAAGGCTGAGATGAGCGGGTTCCTGGACCTGTTCGAGCAACTGCTGGCTGCCGTGCTGGCCCGTGACTTGCCGCAGATTCGCGTAGTGCTCTCGGCTTATGCCCAGCGTAGTTGCGATCTGGTGCTGTCAGCGTTGACGGTTGCCTGAACGTGCGGCTCAAGTGCATCAAACTGGCGGGGTTCAAATCCTTCGTCGACCCGACCACGGTGAACTTCCCCAGTAACATGGCGGCGGTGGTCGGGCCCAACGGTTGCGGCAAGTCGAACATCATCGACGCCGTGCGCTGGGTGATGGGCGAGAGCTCGGCAAAAAACCTGCGTGGCGAGTCGATGACCGACGTCATCTTCAACGGCTCCACCAGTCGTAAGCCCGTCAGCCAGGCCAGCATCGAACTGGTCTTCGATAACTCCGACAGCACGCTGGTCGGGGAATACGCGGCGTATGCGGAGATTTCCATCCGCCGCAAAGTCACCCGCGACAGCCAGAACAGCTACTTCCTCAACGGCGCCAAATGCCGCCGTCGAGACATCACCGATATCTTCCTTGGCACCGGCCTGGGTCCGCGCAGCTACTCGATCATCGAGCAGGGGATGATCTCCAAGCTGATCGAGGCCAAGCCCGAGGACTTGCGCAATTTTATTGAAGAAGCGGCGGGGATCTCCAAATACAAGGAGCGCCGGCGCGAAACCGAAAACCGCATCCGCCGCACTCACGAAAACCTCGCCCGCCTGACCGACCTGCGTGATGAGCTGGAACGTCAGCTCGAGCGTTTGCACCGTCAGGCTCAGGCCGCCGAGAAGTATCAGGAATATAAAGGCGAAGAGCGTCAGCTCAAGGCCCAACTATCAGCGTTGCGCTGGCAGGCGTTGAACGAGCAGGTGGGGCAGCGCGAATCGATTATCGGCACCCAGGAAATCAGTTTCGAAGCCCTGGTTGCCGAACAGCGCAACGCCGATGCCAGCATCGAGCGGTTGCGCGATGGCCATCACGACCTCTCCGAGCGCTTCAATCTGGTGCAAGGGCGTTTCTATTCGGTCGGCGGCGATATCGCACGGGTCGAGCAAAGCATTCAGCATGGCCAACAACGTTTGCGTCAGTTGCAGGACGACTTGCGCGAAGCCGAGCGTTCGCGGCTGGAAACCGAGTCCCATCTGGGCCACGACCGCACCTTGCTGGCGACCCTGGGCGAAGAGCTGCAGATGCTCGAGCCCGAGCAGGAAGTGACCAGTGCCGCCGCTGAAGAAGCCGCCGCTACGTTGGAAGAGTCGGAAACCACCATGCATGGCTGGCAGGAGCAGTGGGACAGTTTCAACCTGCGCTCCGCCGAGCCGCGTCGCCAGGCCGAAGTGCAGCAGTCGCGGATCCAGCAGCTGGAAACCAGCATGGAGCGCCTGGCCGATCGTCAACGTCGCTTGGCCGAGGAGCGTGACTTGCTGTCGGCGGACCCGGAAGATGCGGCGATACTCGACCTCAGCGAACAGCTCGCCGCCAGCCAGGCAACACTCGAAGATTTGCAGGCCAGCGAAGAAGCGCAGGTCGAGCGGCTTGAGCAATTGCGTCAAGCGCTGCAACTGGCTCTGCAAAACCAGCAGCAGGCGCAGGGCGACTTGCAACGACTTAACGGCCGTCTGGCTTCGCTGGAGGCGTTGCAGCAAGCAGCGCTTGATCCGGGCACCGGCGCCGCCGAGTGGTTGCGCGAACAACATCTGGCCGAGCGTCCGCGCCTGGCCGAAGGCTTGAAAGTAGAGGCGGGTTGGGAGCTGGCGGTGGAAACCGTGCTCGGTGCCGATCTGCAAGCGGTGCTGGTCGACGATTTTGCCGGTTTCGATCTGTCCGGGTTTGTCCAGGGCGATCTGCGCTTGCTCAGCCCGGCCAGTGACAGTGTGCGGATCCCCGGCAGTCTGCTCGACAAGGTTGAGGCGCTGATCGATCTGTCGCCGTGGCTGGGGCAGGTCAAACCGGTGGACAGCCTCGAACAGGCGTTGACGCTGCGCGGCCAGTTGTCGAGCGGCGAAAGCCTGATCAGCCGTGACGGCTACTGGGTTGGGCGGCACTTTTTGCGGGTACGCCGCGCCAGTGAAGCCGAGAGCGGCATGTTGGCGCGCGGACAGGAAATCCAGCGTCTGGGGCTTGAACGCGAAGAGCGCGAAGCCACAGTGCAAACCCTGGAAACCACATTGCAAAACCTGCGCGCCCAGCAACGTCAGCAGGAGGGCGGTCGCGAACACCTGCGCCGTTTGCTGCAGGACGAAGCGCGCCAGCAGGGCGAATTGAAAGCTCAGCTGTCCGCCGGTAAAGCCAAGGCCGAGCAGTTGACGTTACGCCGCACTCGACTTGATGAAGAACTCGGTGAGCTGGGCGAACAGCGCGCTCTGGAGCATGAACAGGTTGGCGAGGCGCGTCTGCAATTGCAGGACGCTCTGGACAGCATGGCGGTCGACACCGAGCAGCGCGAGTTGCTGCTGGCTCAACGCGACAGCTTGCGTGAGCGTCTCGACCGAGTGCGCCAGGAAGCCCGCCAGCATAAAGACCACGCGCACCAATTGGCGGTGCGTCTGGGCTCGCTCAAGGCGCAGTACGATTCAACCCGTCAGGCGCTGGAGCGGCTGGAATTGCAATCCGAGCGTCTGACCGAAAAGCGCGAACAGCTCAGCCTTAATCTGGAGGAGGGCGAAGCGCCGCTGGAAGAGTTGCGGCTCAAGCTTGAAGAGTTGCTCGACAAGCGCCTGAGCGTCGACGAAGAGCTGAGGACCGCGCAGATCGCCCTGGAAGATGCCGACCGCGAATTGCGTGACGCCGAGAAGCGCCGCAGCCAGGCCGAGCAGCAATCGCAGTTGATCCGCGGTCAGCTCGAGCAGCAGCGCATGGAATGGCAGGCTCTGACCGTGCGCCGCAAGACCTTGCAGGATCAATTGCTCGAAGACGGCTACGACTTGCACGGAGTGCTCGCCACACTGGTGGCAGAAGCCAACGAAAAAGAAGCCGAAGAAGAACTTGAACGTATTGCTGCGCGAATTCAGCGACTGGGCGCGATCAACCTCGCGGCCATCGACGAGTACCAGCAGCAGTCCGAGCGCAAGCGTTATCTGGATGCTCAGGATGCCGATCTGGTCGAAGCCCTCGATACACTGGAAAACGTGATTCGCAAGATCGACAAGGAAACCCGCAATCGCTTTAAAGATACCTTTGATCAGATCAATGGTGGTTTACAGGCACTATTTCCAAAAGTTTTCGGTGGCGGCAGCGCTTATTTGGAACTGACGGGCGAAGATCTACTCGATACAGGGGTAACGATCATGGCGCGTCCACCCGGAAAGAAGAACAGCACCATTCATCTGCTCTCCGGTGGTGAGAAGGCGCTGACTGCGCTGGCACTGGTTTTTGCGATCTTCAAATTGAATCCGGCGCCATTCTGCATGCTCGACGAAGTTGACGCGCCGCTGGATGACGCTAACGTTGGACGCTACGCCCGATTGGTGAAAGAGATGTCGCAGACGGTGCAATTCATCTATATCACCCACAACAAGATCGCCATGGAAATGGCCGATCAGTTGATGGGGGTGACGATGCATGAGCCCGGTTGTTCACGCCTTGTGGCAGTTGATGTTGAGGAGGCGATGGCAATGGTGGAGGCATAAGTCGTTGTGCGGAATATGATTTTCTACGGGCTGTAGGAGGTTTTATTTTCCGCGACTTGCTGGCCAATCGACATATTGGCTCAAGCCATTGCGACAGACGGTGTAAAGTTATCTTTGGTCGTGCTAGTTTAATGTCAATTTTTCGTATGCGTGGGTAAAACGCCTGTCAGAACATAGAGTTGGCGCCACGTTTTAAAGGGGTTTGCAGCTTGCTAAGCCCTTTATTCATCAGCATTTTTTATAGAGGCACGGGATTACATGGAAATCGGTCTGCGCGAGTGGCTGATAGTCATCGGCATTGTGGTCATTGCCGGTATTCTTTTTGATGGCTGGCGCCGCATGCGCGGTGGCAAGGGCAAGCTGAAATTTCGTCTGGACCGGAGCCTGTCCAATTTGCCCGACGAAGACACTGCTGCCGAATTGCTGGGCCCGCCGCGTGTGCTGGATAATCATAAAGAACCGCAGCTCGACGAGCACGATTTGCCGTCGGTGAGCATGCCTGCCCGTGAACCCCGTGAATCGGGTTCCAAGCGTGGCAAGCGTGGCGGTGAACCGCATCAGGGTGACTTGAATCTCAACCTCGACCTGGATGGCGGCCCGAGCTTCAGCAGTCGTGACGATGACTTCCCGAATGAAACCCGCTCTTCCAGTGCGGCTCAAGAAAAAGATCAGCCTCAAGCGGAAGAAGTCCTGGTGATCAGCGTGATCTGCCGTGATGCTGGCGGCTTCAAAGGTCCGGCGCTGTTGCAGAACATTTTGGAAAGCGGACTGCGTTTTGGTGAGATGGACATCTTCCACCGTCACGAAAGCATGGCCGGCAATGGCGAAGTCCTGTTCTCCATGGCGAACGCGGTCAAGCCGGGCGTGTTCGATCTGGACGATATCGATCACTTCAGCACGCCAGCCGTGAGCTTTTTCCTCGGTTTGCCAGGTCCGCGTCATCCAAAGCAGGCTTTCGATGTGATGGTTGCCGCAGCCCGCAAGCTGTCCCAGGAACTCAATGGCGAACTCAAGGACGATCAGCGCAGCGTACTGACCGCCCAGACCATCGAGCACTACCGTCAACGCATCGTCGAATTCGAACGCCGCGCCCTGACCCAGAAGCGCTAAGGCCCAAGCAGGCCCCTCGCCACGGGGTTTGCTTCTTACGCTATCGTATTTTGAAGATTGAGCAGCCTCGGCTGCTCTTTTGCTTTATGAGAGAACACCCATGACCGCCGTCGAAAACCGCATCCTGGAACTGCGCGCTGAGCTGGATCAGCACAACTACCGATACCACGTCCTCGACGAGCCGAGTATTCCGGACGCCGAGTACGATCGGCTGTTCCATGAACTCAAGGCGCTGGAAGCGGCGAATCCCGAGCTGGTTACCAGTGACTCGCCGACCCAGCGAGTCGGCAGTGCGGCGCTTTTGGCATTCACTCAGGTGCGCCACGAAGTGCCGATGCTCAGTCTCGGCAATGCCTTCGAAGAAACCGACATGCGCGAGTTCGATCGCCGGGTGAACGAAGGCCTCGACCTGCCAGCCGGCGATTTGTTTGGTGGTGGCGCGGCGGTGGAATATAGCTGCGAGCCGAAGCTCGATGGCCTGGCGGTCAGCCTGCTGTATCAGGATGGCGTGCTGGTGCGCGGCGCGACCCGTGGCGATGGCACCACTGGCGAAGACATCAGTGTCAATGTGCGAACCGTGCGCAACATCCCGCTGAAGCTGCAAGGCAGTGGCTGGCCGGCGACTCTGGAAGTGCGCGGCGAAGTCTATATGTCAAAGGCCGGTTTCGAGCGGCTCAACGCCACGCAACTGGAAGTCGGCGGCAAGACCTTTGCCAATCCACGCAACGCCGCTGCCGGCAGTCTGCGGCAGCTGGACTCGAAGATCACGGCTAGCCGTCCATTGGAGTTTTGTTGCTACGGCCTCGGACAGGTGTCGGTCGAGTTTGCCGATACCCATATTGGCAATCTGCTGCAATTGAAAGCCTGGGGCATGCCGGTCAGTCGCGAACTGAAACTGGCCACGGGTATCGACGAATGCCTGGACTACTACCGCGATATCGGTGAGCGCCGTAATGCGCTGCCCTATGAAATCGACGGGGTGGTGTTCAAGGTCAACAGCTTGGCGTCGCAGCGCGAACTCGGTTTTCGGGCTCGCGAACCACGGTGGGCTATTGCCCATAAATTTCCGGCAATGGAAGAGCTCACCGAGCTGCTTGACGTGGAATTCCAGGTGGGCCGCACCGGTGCCGTGACCCCGGTAGCGCGCTTGAAGCCGGTCAAGGTCGCAGGCGTCACTGTCTCCAACGCCACGTTGCACAACATGGATGAAGTGGCCCGGCTCGGCCTGATGATCGGTGACACAGTGATCATTCGTCGCGCAGGTGACGTGATCCCGCAAGTGGCGCAAGTGGTTACCGAACGTCGCCCGGAAAACGCCCGGCCGGTGCAGATTCCCGAACACTGCCCGGTGTGTGGCTCTCATGTCGAGCGCACGCAGCTTGTGAAGCGCAGCAAAGGGCGCGAAACCGTCAGCGAAGGCGCAGTCTATCGCTGCGTCGGCCGACTGGCCTGTGGAGCACAGCTCAAGCAGGCAATTATCCATTTCGTCTCGCGGCGTGCCATGGACATCGAAGGTCTGGGCGAAAAGAGTGTCGAGCAACTGGTGGATGAGGGGCTGGTGACGTCGCCGGCGGATCTCTACACCTTGAGCTTCGAACAGATTGTCGACCTTGAAGGCTTCGCCGAGCTGTCCAGTAAAAACCTGCTCGGCGCCATCGCCGACAGTAAAACACCGGGCCTCGCTCGCTTCATCTACGCACTGGGTATTCCCGATGTCGGCGAAGAGACCGCCAAGGTGCTCGCTCGCTCGCTGGCGTCCCTGGAGCGCGTTCAGCAAGCATTGCCGGAAGTGCTGACGTACTTGCCGGATGTCGGGCTGGAAGTGGCCTACGAGATTCACAGCTTCTTCGAGGACAAGCACAACACCACGGTGATCGAGCAGTTGCTGGCGCGTGGCCTGGATATTCAGGACCAGGGTGAGCTGGGTGCAGAGTTCGCTGCCAGCACGACCCTGGGAGGCTTGATCGACAAGTTGCATATTCCTTCGGTCGGCCCGGGCGGAGCGCAGAAACTGGCCGACAAGTTCGGTTCGCTCGAAGGTGTCATCAAGGCCGACTGGCTGGACATGCGTCAGGCGCTTGCCGAGAAGCAGGCGAAAGCGGTGCGTGAATTCTTCGATCATCCTGGGCACGCTGAGCGTGCGCTGCAGATCGAGACGCAGCTCAGAGCCTTTGGCATGCATTGGCAGAGCGAAAAGAAGGTCGTCGAAGGCCTGCCGCTGGCCGGCCAGACCTGGGTGCTGACCGGCTCCCTGGAGCTGATGAGTCGCGACATCGCCAAGGACAAGCTCGAAAGCCTGGGCGCCAAGGTGGCAGGCTCGGTGTCGGCGAAAACCCATTGCGTGGTGGCCGGGCCGGGTGCCGGCTCCAAACTGGCCAAGGCCAATGAGCTGGGATTGAAGGTGCTGGATGAAGAGGCATTTGTCGCGTTTCTGGGCAAGCACAACATCACCGTGTGATTTTTGATCGTTCCCACGCTCCGCGTGGTAACGCATCCCGTGACGCTCTGCGTCACAGCCGAAGGCGATTGCTGCGCATCCATGGCGGCATTCCCACGCAGAGCGTGGGAATGATCGGGTTCTAAACATGATCCAGTCTTGGCAGGCCCCAGGGAGAGATCGCCATGTACCGTTTCTTCGAACAGCTGAGCTCACGCATCACCGCCCCCTTAATGGGGGAGAGCAGCCGCAACAGTAAGGTCTGGCATTGTCGCTGCGGACAGTCGCTGTTCTTTCGCAACAGTCAATGCCTGGCCTGCCTGGCAGCGCTGGGGTATCAGCCGGAACTGGGGCGCTTGTCATCGCTGCAACCCGGGCCGCAAGTGGATACCTGGCAACTCGATGCGCAACCGCAAGCAGGGCTGTTGCGCCGCTGCGCCAATCTCGATACGCCGGCAGCCTGCAACTGGCTGCTGCCAGCTCACAGCGCAGGCGTTCACTGTGTTGCCTGTAGTCTGAATCGCACCATTCCCGACCTGTCGATCCCCGAGAATCATGAGCGCTGGCGCAAGGTGGAAACTGCCAAGCGTCGCCTCGTCGCGCAGTTACTCGGCCTGGGTTTGAAGGTCATCCCGAAAACCCAGGATGAAGATATAGGTATTTCCTTTGATTTCGTCGGTATGGATCTTGAAGGAAAACCGCCGACCACCGGCCACGCCAACGGCCTGATCACCCTCGATGTCAAAGAGGCGGATGACGTCTATCGGGAACAGGTCCGTGTGCAAATGCACGAACCGTATCGCACCTTGCTCGGGCATTTTCGTCATGAAACGGGGCATTACTACTGGGACCGGCTGATCGCCAGCCGTCACTGGCTCGAACCATTCCGCAACCTGTTCGGCGACGAGCGCGCCAGCTATGTCCAGGCGCTGGAGCGGCATTACCAGCAGGGCGCGCCGGGCGATTGGCAGCAGGGCTATGTCAGCGCCTACGCCACCATGCACCCATGGGAAGACTGGGCGGAAACCTGGGCTCACTACCTGCACATGATGGACGCGGTCGACACCGCTCTGGGCTTCGGCATGAGCGCCCGGGAGATGGATTTCGACTACCAGCCATTCCCGCTCGAGACACTCTACGACCCGCAGCATCCCGGTGGCGCGGCATTCCTGTCCTTCATCAACGCCTGGATCGAATTGGCCGGCATGCTCAATGAGCTGTCCCGCAGCATGGGGCAGCCGGATTTCTATCCGTTTGTCCTGCCACCGCCGGTCATAGCCAAATTGCACTTTATCCATCTGGTCATCCAGCAAGAGGGTGGCCGGGCGAATGATGTGTTGCAGGTGTAGGCGCTGCCGCAGGTTCGGGCCGCGTTCGGACGATCTTTTCCAGAGCAACGCAGGTCCTTGACCTTGCTCATATTTTTTATCTGAAACCGACGGTTGTAAGTTCTTGTCAGATCGGTACAATGGCGCGGCTCGCCACTGGCGAGCGTCGTTATGGTGACCCCATCGGTCCCCCCGCAACGATCAGCCGTGAACCCGGTCAGGCCTGGAAGGGAGCAGCCGCAGCGGTGACATTGTGTGCCGGGGTGTGGCTGGTGGGGTCGCCACCTATCTCTAAATCCTTGATTCTACAAGGATTTGTCAGTAAAAATCTCGAAGTGTGAAAGCGTTCAGGTACACCGAAGTGGTGCACCATACGAGGCGGGTCAGCTTCACGTTCGCACTCTTCAAAGCCTCACTGCATCTTCTCATTTTCTGCACGCTCCAGTTTCCTTTCTGTGGCATGTCTGCACGCTTTCTCACTGCTGGCCTGGGTTGGCAAACTGCCTTGCGCTGGGCGCGTCGTGAGTCAGTGGAGGGAGATAGCAAATTCACCGTAGCCATTTATCACGACCAGGAGTCTTGGTGGCCCGATCAGGAATAATTTCCTGCTGCCCTTCTTGTGTTTGCCGGAGTAATCACCTTAGGCAAATCGAATATCTGGTCATGTTGTTATGAAGATTCGATATTTGCGCGGTTTGCCATTTGGTCCTATTTGTTATTAGCGACAAATGTTTGATTCGATCAAGTTGTAAAGCATAAAAACGCCAGAGCACAAAGATAGGTGTGTATTTAGCGAAAAATCGTGAGAGTGTCAGCATTTTGTCTTGCCGGAAAGTCAGGCAGGGACGGCCTTCGATCTTGCTTTTAGAGTGTTTGCGGGATGGCGCTTGAAGCTTAATCGCCAGTCCCGGCTATGATGATCAGTGATGACGCAATCACAGCATCGAGAATGCCAGTGGGTCAGGGGCGTGTAAGTCAGGGCGCCTCGACATGGATTTGGGTTGCTTTCCAGGCAGGAGTGTGTGGCATGAGTTCATTGTCTGCAGTACTGCAGTCGAGGCGGGTCGGATTTTATAGCGGAGTTGTCCTCGCGGGGGTGTGGGGTGTTTTTGCTTATATTCATTTGACTCAATTTCAAGAAACGCATAAGTGGACTCTGCTTTTGTTCTGTCTCTCCGAAACGCTGACAGCGGTTTTGTACGTTTTTCGAAGCGATCCAAAGACGGTTTCGGTCATTCCTGTCGACTGGTTGATGGCGGTGGTTGGGACTTCTGCCCCGTTATTTTTCCGCCCGGAGGCTTGGGGGGTGTTCCCTTCGGCAAGTGCTCTGATAGTTGTGGGCATGACAATTCAGGTGCTGGGTTTGATTTCTCTAAATCGCAGCTTTGCACTCGTTGCAGCAAAACGGGTTATCAAGACTGCGTGGATGTATCGCGTGGTGCGTCATCCAATCTATGCCAGTTACTGTCTGATGTACACGGGCTATATATTGGCCAATACATCGCCGGCGAATGTCACTATCTATGCAGTAACTATCTGTTTTCTGATCGCGCGAATATTTCGAGAGGAAGCGCATCTTTCTCTCGATCCCTTATATCGAGAGTATATGCAGGGTGTTCGTTATCGGCTTGTTCCATTCGTATTTTAGTCTCCGAGAGTTGGCTAACACGCTTACAAGACCGCCTGGTCAGGAGTAGCCGCAACGATGAGATTGTGTGTCGGGGGGCTGATGGGGTTACCACCTTGACGTCAAGCCTTCGTTCAGCAAGGCTTCTTTGCGCAGCCCCCCGATTTTCTCCTCTCTGTACGCTCATCGATCCTTCTGGATCAGTGTTTGACGCTGTCTGATTTGTCCTTTTTCGTGATCAGTGACGCGTCACTCGGGCGCAAGCGCAAATACCCGCAAGCGATGTCCGTCCGGATCCAGCGCAACGAAGGTGTAACCGAAATCCAGCGCAATCGGTGCCTGGATTATGGACAATCCCTGCATGGTCCACTCTGTATACAAGGTGTCGACGCTCTGGTTGTCGGCAACCGAAAACGCCAGTTCACCGCCACCGCCCGCAGCCTGGGCTGCCGGCTCCACCGTATGCCGGGACCAAAGTCCGAGCTTCAGGCCTGAATCCAGAGCAAAGAGCGCGAAGGTCGGTGACAGCTCGATGGGTGGCTTGTCCAGCAGGCGACTGTAGAGGTTGGCGCTGGTCGCGGGGCTGTC
The DNA here is from genome assembly GCF_059420325.1 of Pseudomonas sp. GW821-FHT04C07. Classification (NCBI taxonomy): domain Bacteria; kingdom Pseudomonadati; phylum Pseudomonadota; class Gammaproteobacteria; order Pseudomonadales; family Pseudomonadaceae; genus Pseudomonas; species Pseudomonas sp. GW821-FHT04C07. The sequence continues at coordinate 235,882 of NZ_JBWKTM010000004.1, read as the reverse complement.
GACGTAAAGCAGAAGATAGTGACTGGCGTTCATGGTGACTCCCTTGTCCTGATTGGGGTTATGCAGTGCGCTCAAGTTTAGTGCTGCGCGCTGTCAGTTCCTGTCAGGAGTCATTAGCAAAAGAGGAGGCGGATTTATCGGGATCGATAAGTCTGCCTCCTCTTTTTTGTTGCTCGGCTCTCAAGGCTTGGACAAGGCTAGGTCTACCGCTGCTATCAGCTTTCCCAGATCCTTCGGGGTGGCTTTGTGAATGACACCGAACAAATAAGCTCGCTGTTCGTCTTCGTCGCCTAAATCCGCGAAAAAGGCTTTCAGCTTTACCCCCAGCACATCGGCGAGCAGGAACAGGGCTTCCACGCTGGGGGTATAGGTGCCGGTTTCGAAGCGGCTGATGGTTTTAGGATCAAAACCGGTTTTCTCGCCTAGTTCAGCCTGAGTAAGCCCTGCTACCTTGCGGTAGCGCCTGATGGCTGGACCCAAACTTGAAATGTGCATTGCTCAATTCCCATTTAGAATCAAGAACTTAACGATAAATCCTTACATTGTACAACGCCATGATTCATCACCTTGCTTTGCAAAATGTGATGTATTTCGTAGAATTGACACTTAAGACGGGTGTTTGGTGATCTGGTTCCAGAAGGCGGGTTTATGGGACAGGAACTCGTTGCATTTGCGTTGTGCCTTTAAACCAGGGACCCGGCAGAGGCGAAAGGGCTTCGTCAATCGTTGCCGACACTGCGCGCTCCAGCCTTGCCTGATTTAATCCTGGTTGATCTTCACCGATCCGAAGTGGAAACGCCGTATAAAACGCTGTGTTGCAGGTAACCGGGCGATCAACCCGGTTGTACAGCGCCGTCAGGGAAAGACGCGAATCATCCGGTCGCCAGTCAAGTCTGGGGCAGGGCATATCGAATGTTGTCTATGGAGTTTTAACGTGCGTCTGAATTGGCCATTCCCTTCTGTTAAACAGGCTCTTGCGGATCCGCTGCGGCTTTTTTTCGCCACCGATTGCAATGGCCTTGGCACTGAGCCTGAAAGCATCTCCTCCGGGTTCGCCCTGGTCGAGCGGTTCAACCGCTAGCGACAGCGAGCCTGACTCATGGATGAGCGATACCGTAGGGCTGTGGATGCAGCCGCCATTTTCTCCGAAACTGACCTTGCGGGGCGGATCACCCATGTCAATGACCAGTTTTGTCTGATCTCCGGGTACAGCCGAGAGGAGTTGCTGGGCGAAAACCACCGGATGCTCAGTTCGGGACTGCATCCTGCCGATTTTTTTACCTCGATGTGGCGCACCATTGCTCTGGGCAAGGTCTGGAAAGGCGAGATTTGTAACCGCGCCAAGGACGGTACGCTGTATTGGGTCGACAGCACCGTGGTGCCGTTACTCGACGATGAGACCGGGCGGGTGCAAAGGTATGTGTCGATTCGTTTCGACATCAGCGAGAAACGTCAGCTCCTGCATTCTCTGCAATGGCGGGTTGGCCATGATGTGCTGACCGGTCTGCCCAATCGTGCCTTCCTGTCCGACCTGCTCGATCAGGCGCTGGCTTATTCCCGGCTGGAGAATATTCCGCTGGCGGTATGCATGCTCGACCTCGACGGCTTCAAGGCCGTCAACGATGGTTACGGCCACGCCAGCGGTGATTTGTTGTTGGTGGAGGTGGCGAAGCGATTGCGCACGATCATTCGCGGTGAGGATGTGGTGGCGCGGTTGGCGGGTGACGAGTTCGTGCTGATTTTGCGCTACGTGCGCGATGTCCCTGAATTACGCGCTGCATTGAATCGAGTGCTGGGAGCGATATCCACGCCTTATTCGATACTCGACAAAGAGATCAAGGTGTTCGCCAGCATCGGCGTCACGCTATTCCCCGCTGACAACGAAGATGCAGAAACCCTCTTGCGTCATGCCGATCAGGCTATGTACGTGGCCAAGCAGGGGGGGCGAAATCGGTTCCACTTGTTCGACGTGTCCCGCGACAGGGAGGTCAAGGTGACCCATCAGGCCGTCGAGCGGGTGCGTCAGGCACTGGCCAGGGGGGAGCTGTGTTTGCACTTTCAACCCAAGGTCAATATGCGCCGCGGTTCCGTCGTCGGTTTCGAGGCGTTGTTGCGCTGGGAACATCCACAAAGCGGGATGGTGCCGCCCAAGGAGTTTTTGCCGCTGGTGATGGAAACGGATCTGATCATCGACATCGGCGAATGGGTGATGGATCAAGTCATGACGCAATTGTATCAATGGCAAGTGGCGGGACAGAGCTGGCCAGTCAGCATCAACATCGCTGCCCGGCATTTTCAGCGGGCGGACTTTGTCGAGCGGCTCAAGGGCGTGCTCGAGCGTCATGCCCGGGTGGCACCACAGCTGCTCGACCTGGAAATAGTCGAGTCGGTAGCCATCGAGAACATCCAGCATGTCAGTGCGTGCCTTGAGGCGTGCCAGGCGTTGGGAGTGCAGTTCTCTCTTGGCGATTTTGGCACCGGTCACTTTTCGCTGAGTTACCTCAAGCGTCTGCGCACGCAAACCATCAAGATCGACAAATCATTTGTCCGCGACATCCTCAGCGACAAGGATGATCTGGCCCTGACCACGGCCGTCATTGGTCTGGCCCGGGCTTTTGGTCGGGAGGTGATCGCCGAGGGACTGGAAACCCTGGAGCACGGTGAGTTATTGCTGCGCCTGGGCTGCGAAGTGGCTCAAGGCTATTTCATAGCCCGGCCTATGCCCGCCAGCGAAGTGCCAGGCTGGGTGGCGACCTTCAAGGCGCCGGTGCAATGGCAGGCGCTGGAGCGAGCGGTCTGACCGTCACTGCCTGCGAGCGGTTTTGCGCAGCGTCCGGCGGTTCGTTAATGCCGGTGTAGAGTTTGATGATGCCATCGATTTCCCCGGACATCTTCATCTTCACCAGTGTGCGCAGAATACGTTGTACCGGCAATTTCGGGTCGTTGCGTACATAACAGCCGACATTTTGCTCCTGTAACACCGCGACTCCATGCAATTGTTTGTCAGGCATCAGCTTGTGATTGAACCAGTCCAGCGTCCATTGGTTGCTCACCGCATACTGATAGCGACCGGCCAGGAGTTTTTCCAATACCTGTTCTTGATTGCGTGCATCGTCGCGCTGCAGTTGGCCGTTGTCGAACAGCGGCTGCAGGCTTGGGTAGCTGTAGCCGAGCACCGTGCCGATATTCTGCAAGGGCAGGTTCGCAGGTAACACGAGCGCTGGCAGGTTTTGCGTACTGACCAGCAGATCGCGCTGAAACAGCAGTGGAATGCTCCACAGATAGTCGCCTGAGGGGTTGGGCAGCCAGGATTGCGCGGCATAGCAACGAACATCGATGTCGCCATGCTCCATGGCGCTTTGCACCCGGGCACGGGCCAGCACGTGAAACTCGGCAGGGTGGCCGACCTGGGTCGCCAGGCTCAGCATCATGTCATGCAAAATACCCTGGGTCGGCTGGCCGTCTTCGATTTGCACCATGGGCATGGCCCAGCTGTCGGTAACCGCGAAACGCAATGGCGCTTCTGCGGCAAAGCCGCTTGCGGTAATCAGCAGCAAAGCTCCCCAGGCTAAATGCATAAACTCTCCGGCAAGACCCCGGCAAGGGTAGAAAAAAGCCTACTCTAGAGCAGCTTAGCCAGATTAGACGAGCGCACCGGATGCAATTTCGCCCTTGCTCCGCTAGCATTACCGGCTTCCGCTTCCCAGTTGCGACGGTTTTCGATGAGTTATCAGGTTCTTGCACGTAAATGGCGTCCGCGCTCGTTCCGCGAAATGGTCGGCCAGACCCATGTGCTCAAGGCTCTGATCAATGCCTTGGACAGCCAGCGGCTGCACCACGCCTATCTTTTTACCGGCACGCGCGGGGTGGGCAAGACCACCATTGCGCGGATCATTGCCAAATGCCTGAACTGTGAAACAGGTATCACGTCGACGCCGTGCGGCACCTGCTCGGTATGCCGGGAAATTGATGAAGGGCGTTTTGTCGACCTGATCGAGATCGACGCCGCGAGCCGGACCAAGGTCGAGGACACCCGTGAGCTGCTGGACAATGTGCAGTACGCGCCAAGCCGCGGGCGCTTCAAGGTCTACCTGATCGACGAAGTGCACATGCTGTCCAGCCATTCGTTCAATGCGCTGTTGAAAACCCTCGAAGAGCCGCCGCCGTACGTCAAATTCATCCTGGCGACCACTGATCCGCAGAAACTTCCTGCGACAATACTGTCGCGTTGCCTGCAGTTCTCCCTGAAAAACATGACACCGGAGCGTGTGGTCGAGCATTTGACCCATGTACTGGGCGTCGAGAACGTACCGTTCGAAGAGGATGCGCTGTGGCTGCTGGGCCGCGCTGCCGATGGTTCGATGCGCGACGCCATGAGTCTGACCGACCAGGCGATCGCTTTCGGTGAAGGCAAGGTCATGGCCGCCGATGTGCGGGCGATGCTCGGTACGCTTGATCACGGCCAGGTCTACGACGTACTGCATTCGTTGCTCGACGGCGATGCCAAGGCGCTGCTTGAAGCCGTTCGCCGTCTGGCCGAGCACGGTCCGGACTGGAATGGCGTGCTTTCGGAAATCCTCAACGTGCTGCACCGCGTCGCTATCGCCCAGGCATTGCCTGAAGGCGTCGACAACGGCTATGGCGACCGCGATCGGGTACTGGCGCTGGCCCAGGCCTTGCCGGCCGAAGATGTGCAGTTCTATTACCAGATGGGGCTGATCGGCCGCCGCGATTTGCCGCTGGCGCCGGACCCGCGCGGTGGTTTTGAAATGGTCCTGCTGCGCATGCTGGCCTTCCGCCCGGCAGACACACTGGACGCGCCGAAGCAGCCGCTAAAGCCAGTGGGGATCAGCCAGGCCACAGTTGATTCCGCAAACTCCGTGGCTGCCGCACCTGTCGTTGCGCCGGTGGTTGTTGCCCCTGCTGCGCCTGTTATCGCGGCACCGGTCGAGCCTGTCGCTGCGGTTGCGGCGCCAGCTCCAGAGCCGGTTGCCCCTGTCGTGGCGCCGGAGCCTGCACCGGTGTTTATGCCGCCGGTTGTGGAACCTGCGGTTGTCGCCGCTGAAGTGGTGGATCTGCCCTGGAATGACCCGGTAGAGCCGGTGATCGAGCAACAGCCGGCGGTAGAGCCGATGCTTGAGACTGTCGCCGAGCAGCCTGATTTGACCCCGATGCCTGTGCCGACGCCTGACAGCGCGGTGCCGGATGTACCCGAGTGGGTGGCAGCACCTGTCCCTGAGCCTTCCGTTGCCCAGGTCGATGCGGCCACGCCAGGAATGGATCTGGATGACGAACCGCCGCTGGATGAGGACTACATCGAGCCGGACATGGATTCGGCGTACAGCTATCTCGATGACCTGGCCAGCGAACACGCTGCCGAGCCGACCCCGGAACCCGAGCCCGCACCAGCGTTGCTACCGGCGACCGGTCTGGCTCTGGAGTGGCTGGAATTGTTCCCGAAACTGCCGATTTCCGGCATGACTGGCAGTATTGCCGCCAACTGCACCTTGATTGCAGTCGATGGCGATCACTGGTTGCTGCACCTGGACCCGGCGCATAGCGCGCTATTCAACGCGACCCAGCAGCGCCGCCTTAACGATGCGCTGAATCAGTATCACCAGCGCACGCTGACCGTGAGCATCGAGCTGATCAAGCCCGAGCAGGAAACCCCGGCCCAGGCGGCGTCCCGGCGCCGTGGCGAGCGTCAGCGCGAGGCCGAAGAGTCGATCCACGGTGATCCGTTCATCCAGCAAATGATGGAACAGTTCGGTGCGGTGATCCGTAACGATACTATTGAACCTGTCGAGGCTCTGGTCAGTCAGGGCTAATAACTCAATGGCGTCCGGCCTGATCGGCCGGGCGCAGTTTTTATCCAAGTACTTTGAGGTGATTCCCATGATGAAAGGTGGCATGGCCGGCCTGATGAAGCAGGCGCAGCAGATGCAGGAAAAAATGGCCAAGATGCAGGAAGAACTGGCCAACGCCGAAGTGACCGGCAAAGCTGGTGGCGATATGGTGACGGTAGTGATGACCGGTCGTCATGACGTCAAACGCGTCACTGTGGATCCGAGCCTGGTTGAAGGCCTGAGCGAAGATGACAAGGAAATGCTGGAGGCCTTGTTCGCTGCCGCCGTCAACGACGCCGTGCGCAAGATCGAAGCCAACAGCCAGGACAAAATGTCCGGCATGACCGCTGGCATGCAATTGCCACCAGGCATGAAGCTGCCGTTCTAAGTCGCCTTGGCGAGTTGGATGCACAACAAGAATGCCAGGCTCATGGCCCAATGCCAGTCAGTTAAGGGTATGTAGGAGCGAGCTTGCTCGCGATGGACCTGAGGGCGACGCGTTTATCCAGCAAACACGCGTCATCGTTAACGTCCATATCGCGAGCAAGCTCGCTCCTACAAAGGCTGCGTTCGCTTAACTGACCGGCATTAGGCTCATGGCCTGGCATTCTTGTTTATGGCGGTTGCCTCGAGAGAGGCAGGTGGGCTCAGTGAATGCTCGACGCCAACTCGAAGATCGGCATGTACATGAGAATCACGATCACACCGATCAGCAAGCCGATAAAGGCCATCAGCAGCGGCTCGAACAGGCGCACGAACCATTCGAGCCAGCGGCTGATTTCCTCGTCATAGAAGTCGGCGCTGCGCTCCATCATGTAGCCCAGATTGCCTGATTGCTCACCGGCCCGCAGCAGACGCAGCGAAACCGGTGTGGTCAGCGCGTTGTGCTCCAGCGCGGCGGACAGCGCGTGTCCCTCCCGGATACGCTCGCTGGCCGAATCCAGCCGGGTTCTGGAGCCGACATTGAGCAGCCCGCGCACCATGCCCATGGCGGTGAGAATGGGGATACCGCCTTGCAGCAATATCCCAAGTGAGCGGTAGAAACGTGCCAATTCGTACATGACGATCCGCCGATGGATCGCCGGTACACGTTCCAGTACGCGGTCGACGCCGCGGCGAAAGCGCGGCTGACGCATCAGCAGCCCCAACGCCACGATAGTTGCGAACAGGCTGGCGAAGAACTCGGTCTGATGGTTGTGCAGGAACATGCCGCTGGACATCAGCACCTGCGACATCCAGGGAAGGTTGGAGCCCAGTCCTTCAAAGACCAGGCTGAAGCGCGGCACGACGTAACCCATCAGAAACAGCACCACACCGCCGCCGACAATCAGCAGCAACACCGGATAGATAGACGCGCTGACGATCTTTTGCCGAACCTCATTCATACGCTGTTGGTAGACCACATAGCGGCCAAGGGCTTCGCTGACGTTGCCGGTTTTCTCGCTGGACTGCACCAGCGCGATGTACAGCGGAGGGAACACTTCCGACAACTGGCTCAGGGCCTGGGAAAAGGATTTGCCTTCGTATAACAGTCGTACCAGTTCGCTGAGGGTCTTGCGTGCCTGGGGTGCGGTTTCTTTTTCCGCCAGGCTTTCCAGGGCGTCGATCAGCGCCAGGCCCGCGTTGAGCAGAGTGGTCAATTCCTGACTGAACAGCAGCAGGGGAAATGCCTCATGACGCCGCCAGGCGCTAAACCTCCAACGCTGTTCGGCACGCAGGCTGATCAAACGCAGCCCCTGTTCCTCGGCCATGTGTCGGGCTTCGACGGGGCCTTGCGCATCGACCACCAGCGCGCTGATGCCACCTTTGCCCATGACCTTCAGATGAAAACGCATGACGGTGCCCTCACTCATTGCCAACTGGTGATTTCGGCGTTTTCGCCTTCGCCACCGGGCTGGCCATCCTTGCCCAACGACAGCAGATCGTATTCGCCGTTCTCGCCGGGGCAGCGATAGATGTAATTGCGCCCCCACGGGTCCTGCGGGATTTTTTTCTGCAAGTAAGGCCCGGCCCAGCGCGGTTCGTCACTAGGTGCGGTATTCAGGGCAGCCAACCCTTGTTCGCTACTGGGGTAGTGCCCCAGTTCGAGCCGGTACAGATCCAGCGCTTTTCCCAGGCCTTCGATCTGCGCCTTGGCCACCTTGGCTTCGGAGCGGCCCAGCTGACTGAAATATTTAGGCGCAACGATCCCGGCCAGCAGGCCGAGGACCACCAGTACCACCAGCAATTCAAGCAAGGTGAAGCCGCTTTGCTGCCGTCGGGTATTTCGAAGATGACCGGACATGTTGACCTCCTTGAGTGGGTAGGTCTGCTTATGCAATTGCTGTGCTCGCGGTCCTGTGTTGCTCTGCAGGCCACGTAATTGCTGGGCTCGCCAGTGCGGCACAGAGCTTGCGTGACCCCTTGAGAATCCTGGTGAGTGGGGCAACAGCCCCAAAAAACGGGGATTATCGAGGGAGAATCGAGCATGCGAGTACTGACAACGGGTTTACTGGTCTGGCTAGCCACGACCTGCGCTGCCCAGGCGGACATTTATGTCTCACGTTCAGCCGACGGTGCTTATAAGCTGTCGAATGTCTATCGACCGGGACACCACTATGAAAAGGTCATCAGCGAGCCGAAGGTGGCGGCTGTAGCGCCTTCTTCGAAGCCGCAAATGATCGCGCAGATGCCCTATGCCGAGATGGTCGCCGCTGCCGCTACAGCCAACGATTTGCCGCCGGCCCTGTTACATGCGGTCATTCAGACCGAGTCGCACTACAACGCGGATGCACGCTCGGTCAAAGGTGCAGTGGGGCTCATGCAATTGATGCCCCGGACTGCCAGGGAAATGGGGGTAACCGATGCGCTCGATCCCGCTGCCAATATCCAGGGCGGGGCGCGCTACCTCAAGCGTCTGATGGTGATGTTCGACAACAATATTTCACTCGCCGTGGCCGCCTACAACGCTGGCCCCGATGCTGTGCTCAGCCGCGGTCGGATCATTCCACCGTTCGCCGAAACCCAGCGTTACGTGCCCAGCGTGCTTCGTCAGTACCGGCGCTTGCAGGGGTTGGCGGTCGACTCGCCGCTGTAGCATTCCCCACATGTGGGGACTCCTGAAAACCGGTTTTTCTTGGTTCTTCACGGAATCCCGGGAAACACAGAAACAAGAACGCCGATTTGATTGATGATGTTCGTGCGAGCAAACACATCTAACAAATCGGCGTTGTTATGCGCGATATTAATACTTTCCTTCCGTTTTGGGAGGGCTTTTCTGTCGTCACGATCAAGCCTGATGGTGACGCGCTACAGATCGATCTGATTCCCCACGCCACCCGATTCCCTTCCTGTGGCGGGAGCCAAAAACCTTGTTCAACTACTCATGAGTATTGCGAACGAATCGTTCGTGATTTGCCCATTCTCGGTCGTGCCGTGCGCCTCAGCGTTTTGCTCAGGCGTGTTGGCTGTCGTGACTGTGGCAAACGCATGGAGGCCGTCGGTTGGCTGGATCGCTACGCCAGCGTTGTCCTGGATGCAGATACACGACGCGTGCTGTGGATTGGCGAAGGCCGCAGCCGGGCGGCGGTCAGGCCATTTTTCGAAGAACTGGGACCCGAGGGGTGCGCTCGAATCGAAGCAGTGGCGATGGACATGAACACCGCTTTTGACCTGGAGGTTCGCCAGCACTGCCCCACAGCACGAGTGGTCTAGACCTCTTCCATGTGGTGGCCAAATATGGCCGAGAGGTGATTGATCGGGTCCGCGTCGACGAAGCTAATCGGCTGCGTCATGACAAGCCTGCTCGTAAGGTCATCAAGCAAGCGCGATGGCTGCTGCTGCGCAACCCGGAGAACCTGAAAAAGCCGGAACAGCAGGTCCGCTTGCAGGATTTGTTGGCGGCTAATCAGGCGTTGATGACGACCTGTCTGATGAAAGCCGAACTTAAAACGCTGTGGACGCCGAGTACTGCCTGGGGCTGGAGATCGGCCTGGAAGCAATGGCTGCGCCACGCCCATGAAAGCGCGATACCTGCGCTGGTCCAGTTCGCCAAACGGCTAAAGAATTACTGGCGGGGCATCGTAAGTCGGGTTCGCTGGCCGATGCACACGGGGCAGTTGGAAGGAATAAACAATCGAATAAAGGTCATCAAGCGGATGGCGTACGGTTACCGGGATAGCGGGTTCTTTTTCATGAAGATCAAGAGCGTCTTTCCCGGTAATCCGTGGAGAACCATTTTTTTGGGGGGCAGGTTCACCCAGTCAACGTTAGTTTTTTTACTTAAGTTATTGAATATAAATAAAAAATTAATTGGCATGGTGATTGCTGCGTCCATTTCACCGATGAACGCGACGCGAGGCCCTCCACCATGAAAGGGACCCACCCAACCGAACGGCTCAATCTGCTCATCCTGCTGAGCGGCTCCCTGCCGGGCCGGTACCAATGCCGCTGTTTCCCGAGGCGAATACAGCCACTCGGAACCAGCGTTTCAAGGAGCAGGACGTGAATAAAACAACCCCACTATGTATCGCAGCGTGCAGTGCGTTGTTGGTGGTTGGTCTGGGTGGATGGCTATTGATTCGGCACGACGTAGCGTCGGCGCATGCCGGCCCTGAGGGGCAGCGTCTGGTTCGCGATGGCGTGGCCATCGAGTTCCAGATACGCCCGATTGATGGCGACGACACGCTGATCGAAGGTGACTTCGCCGACGTGCGCTTCAGAGTTACCGACAGTAACTCGGGTCAGCCGCTGTCGGGCGTTGCGCCCGGCGCCTGGCTCGATCCGGGTCTGCTGGGACTGAGCCACACCGAACCAAAAAACAGCTGCAAATCACGGGTCGAGAAGTTTCTCAAAGGCAGCGTCGGTGCGCGACCGTTGCTTGACCTCACCCGTGACTTCCTGTTGGTGCTGAACAAAGACGCGAGCCTGACGGTGATCGATCCGTCGGATTCGGTGGACACCACCAGCACCCCGATGCAAATCGAGCTCAAGCAGCCACCGATGGACTGGATCAGCAGCGGCGACAACAAACGTGTGTTCGTTTCCATGCCAGCGGCGGGCCAGATCGCCGTGATCGATGCAGAGCAATTCCAGGTGACCGGCAACGTGGCTGCCGGGGTCGAGCCGCTGCGGGTCGCCTTGCAACCGGACGAACGCCTGCTCTGGGTTGGCAATGACACGCACGATGCCGGCAGTAGCGGCGTGACGGTGATCGACAGTTATTCACTCAAGCCCCTCGCGCAACTGGCAACCGGTGTGGGTCACCATGAGATCGCCTTCAGCAAGGATTCGCACTACGCCTTCGTCAGCAACGGCGACAGCGGCACTCTGAGCGTTATCGATATTGCGACGCTGAAGCTGCTTCGGCAGATCAACACCGGACCGCATCCGTTGTCCGTGGCCTATTCAGCATTGTCCGAAGCGGTCTACGTGGCCGACGGCAAGGATGGCAGCATTAGCGTGATCGATGCCCACAGTCTGGCGCTGCGCAAAGTCATTCAGGACAGTCAGGGGCTAGGCCCGATGCGTTTCATCCGCGACGGGCGCTTTGCTTTTGTGCTCAATAGCCTGGAAGACCGCGCATTGGTCATCGACGCGGCCAGCGACACATTGATCCATCGCCTGGAGGTGGCCGACGAACCCTATCAAGTGACGTTCACCGCCGCATACGCCTATATCCGCGGGCTGTCTTCACCCAAGGTCACGATGGTCAATCTGGGCTCGTTGGGGCAGGACCGCGAGCCCATCAGCCAAGACTTCGAGGCGGGGCCGGCGGCACCGCATCAGGCGGGTGACCTGCCGCTGGCCCAGAGCCTGGCGCCGGGTCGCGATGACAACTCGGTCTTCGTCGTCAACCCGGTGGATAACACCACCTATTTCTACGCCGAAGGTATGAACGCGCCGATGTCCGGTTACCCCAACCGCGGTCATACCGCCCGGGCGGCGATGGTGATCGATCGCAGTCTGCACGAAGTCGAACCCGGGGTTTACAGCACGCGGGTGCGCTTGCCGGCAGCAGGGCGCTTCGACGTGGTTTTTCTGATCAACCAGCCGCAGATCATTCACTGCTTCACGGCACAGGTCGAGCCCAACCCAGCGCAACAGCAGTGCCTGGCTATGCCAAAGGTTGGGCCTTTCACCGTGTCGCTGGGTAATCGGTTCCAGTCCCGCGAGGGGCTGGACAAGGCCGGTGCGTGGTACCTGCATGAGCGAGCGGCTTCGTTGGGGGTGGACTTTGGCACCAACACTTACACCAGCCTGCGGGTGTTACCCGCGACAACCTGCCGGTCTACCTATTAAGGAGCGTCATCATGAAACGAGTGACCTCACGGCTCTTGCTCACCTTCTGCACGCTGACACTGGCTCTCTCGACCAGCCTGGCCCAGGCCCATTCAGCCGAGGACCATAGCGAGTACACCAGCCACGGTACACCGGTGGTCTCACCCCAGGGGGCGGTGGTGAAAATCGTCGACGTGCCGCTGATCGATCAACACGGTCGGTCGGTGAGCCTGCAACGAGACCTGGTGGGCGACCGCATCGTGATCATGGGATTCATCTACACCCGCTGCACCACGGTCTGCCCGCTGGTGTCCTCAATCATGGGCAAGGTGCAAAAACAACTGGGCAGGCGGGCCGGAGGTGAGGTGCAACTGGTGTCTATCAGCATCGATCCGCAGCACGATAGTCCGCAGCGGTTGCTCGACTATTCCCGCAAGTTTCAGGACGGGCCGGGCTGGAGCTGGCTGACGGGTGCGCCTGGGGCCATCGCTGCGACCCTCGAGGGGCTGGGCAGTGGCGATGGGAACTTCGAAAATCATGCACCGCTGATTCTCGTGGGGGACGGTACGAGCACCCACTGGACTCGTTTTTACGGTTTCACGGATCCGGCAGTGCTGCTCAAAGAGATCGACCAGCTCAGCCAGAAACGCTTGCATGCCAGGCCAACCGCCATCGCCCAGGAGTCCAGCCATGAGACTTTTTGACTGGATCAGCCTGGTGGTTTGCTTCGAGCAATTGCTCACCCGGCCTGTAGCCGGGCGCTGAGAACAGGTGAACGCCATGTGGCTCACGGCCCGCCGGTGCATGATTCTGCTGATTTGCCTGAGCATGTCGGCCGCGGGGGGCGAACTGACGCCTCGGCTCGGTACTTTGCTGCCGAGCACCATGCGGTGATGCAGGTGAGCGCGTATTGTCACCGTCGATCTGGAGCTACTGCAGTTCTATTTGGTGGCCCCATGTCCCGCTCGACACGACGCCCCTGGGGCAAGGCCGGATCATGATAAAGGTGGGGATTTTGGCTATTTTTCGCGCTCAACGAGGGGGCCCGAGTTCGAGGCCATGGTCTTTTCCCTGTCAGCGGGAGAGATTAGTGATCCGGCGCAAACAAAGTTTGGCTGGCAGTTGATTATCATGGAGAACAATCAACCCCGACAGGATGTCGAACGGCAGCAGAGGCTTGCCATGGCCAGGATCTATCTGGCTGGCCGGGCAGGCCCTGACCCAGGCGCAAAAGAATGCTCTGGCGCGTTTGCGATAGGTGAGTCATGTTGAACAGATTGACGATCGCTGAGGCCTGCTCTCAAACGGATAGACGATCACTCAGGCTTCCCCCAACATTGGGGAAAGGTTCTGGACAGGCCCGCATGCTTCCCCAGCTCTGGGGGAAGCAGGCTACAGCGGAAAAAAATTTCTTATGAAATCAAGAGCATAAATCCAGCGTCAAGCCTGGCATGAAGCGTGCGTAAGCCTAAGTAAGGCACGCACTCCCAGGTTCGACATCGGACCTGAACAGTTTCAAGGAGTCTGCCTTGTTAAACAAAGTACTGGTAGTCGAAGACGAACAGATCCTGGCGCAGAACCTTGGAGCGTATCTCGAGGCTCAAGGCCTGGAAGTCCGAGTCGCCTATGACGGTGGAAAGGCCGTAGCAATGGTTCAGGGTTTTTCACCCGATGTTGTAGTGCTCGATTTCCGTTTGCCCGATATGGACGGTTTTCAGGTGCTCGACGCTGTCCGCCAACACAGGGACTGCCACTTCGTGCTGATTACTGCGCATCCGACCAATGAGGTCTGTGAGCGCGCCGTGCAGCTGGGTGTCAGCCATATCCTGTTCAAACCGTTCCCGTTGGCGGAACTGGCCCGTGCAGTCTGTGACCTGGTGGGTATACGCCGCGAGCCTCGAGCAGGGGCAAACATGTCGGAAGGGTTTGTCGAACGACGTCAGAGCAGGAATGAGAATTTCCCCCTGCAGTTGTACGACGGTAGCTGGTTACTGGCGGATCGCAGACGAATGTCGTCGCCCTCGCCACCAGTCAACGACGAGCCACTGCTTACCGGGGAATAGTGGCGCGATAAGCGTTCAAGGCCCCCGCCGATGACCTGCCGCGCCGAATGGGCAATAGCCCCCGGGACGTTGGAGTGCAGGTCATGGAGTTTCTGTCTTTGGCTGCCGAGCCGGCATCGGCCGTTCGTGCGCCGTCGCGTTTCACCAGTGAGCAACTGGCTCAGGCCAGAACCCTTGCCGCCAGCTCTGGCGAGCGAGCCCTTCACACGCTGGAATCCCTTAGCGAACTGGACCCGGCAGCCTTTGTCCGGTGTTTGGGCACAACCCTGCATTACCCGATACTCGACAGCGCAAGCCTGTTCAAGGCCACGCCACTGTTCGATCGGGTCAGCCTGGCCCAGGCGCTCAAGCACGAGTTCATTCTGTTGCAGCATGGCGATCAATTGCTTGGCGTGTTTGCCGACCCGTTCGACCCGGCGCGCCTTGCCAGGATCGATGATTACCTGCAAGGTGCGCCCCTCTTTCTGGTCCATGCTGCTGACCTCAAGACTTGCCTGGCCCGGCATGAAGAAAGCTTTCACGCCGTTGATGCGCTGGATGCCCAGGCTGACGGCAGCAACGATCACAACAAAGACAACCTGCACAGCCTGTCGCTGACCAGCATCAGCGAAGACGCCAGCGCCGTCGTCAAACTGGTCAACTCCACGCTCTACGATGCGCTGAAAATACATGCCAGCGACATCCATCTGGGCATGACCGGTAACGGGCTGGTGATCAAATACCGGGTCGACGGCGTTCTCAACAACATCAGCAAGGTTCAAGGCAGCGAGTTCGCTGACCAGGTCATCTCGCGGATCAAGGTCATGGCCGAACTGGACATCGGCGAGAAGCGCGTGCCTCAGGACGGGCGCTTCAAGATCGGCATCAGCGGCCGGCAGATCGACTTTCGGGTGTCTATCATGCCGAGCATCTTCGGTGAGGATGCGGTGCTGCGGGTCCTCGATAAACAGGACCTGGCCGACCGGGTCAGCGGTGTACAGCTGCAGGCCCTGGGTTTCGCCGATGAGACTCTGCGCAGCCTGCGCCGACTGGCCGCCGAACCCTATGGAATGATCCTCGTCACCGGGCCCACCGGTAGCGGCAAGACCACCACGCTCTACGCGATGATCACCGAGATCAACCACGGCGTAGACAAGATCATCACCATCGAAGATCCGGTGGAATACCAGCTGCCGGGTGTCTTGCAGATCCCGGTCAACGAAAAGAAAGGCCTGACGTTTGCTCGCGGCCTGCGCTCGATCCTGCGTCATGACCCGGACAAGATCATGGTGGGCGAAATCCGCGACCCCGATACCGCGCAGATTGCCGTGCAGTCGGCTCTCACCGGGCACCTGGTGTTCACCACGATTCACGCCAACAACGTGTTCGACGTCATCGGCCGCTTCAGTCAGATGCAGGTCGACCCCTACAGCTTCGTTTCCGCGCTCAATGCCGTGCTGGCCCAGCGTTTGATTCGTCTGGTGTGCCCGGCGTGTGCGGTCCCGCGTACGCCGGGCAACGAGGAGCTGCTGGCCTGCGGGCTCGACCCGCAGGCCGTGGCCGATTACCGCTTTGTCCACGGCGTCGGCTGCAGTCATTGCCGGGGCACCGGCTATCGCGGGCGCACCGCCATCGCAGAACTGCTGCACCTGGACGACGAAATCCGTCAGCTCATTGTCGAGCGCCAACCCCTGTCGAAAATCAAGGCTGTGGCCTGCAGCCGAGGCTTGCGTCTACTGCGCAGCTCGGCGCTGGAACTGGTGCGCGAAGGGCGCACGACACTGGAGGAGATCAATCGTGTCACTTTTATCGCGTGATCTTTATATCGCCGTGCTGGGTGCCAACGGTATTGGTCTGTGCCACCGGCATGGCCATGAAAACCATTGGCTGGGCAGCGTTGGCCTGATCGGCGAGCGCTACGTAGACTGGTCACTGGCCGTGGATACTCTGGAGCGCCTGCTCGGCGAACAAGCCACTCAGGGCGCTGAACTGTGTGTGGTGCTGTCGGCGCATTACCAACGCTACTGCCTGATCCCCTGGAGCGCACAGATCAGTAGTCCAAAGGAATTACTCGTTTATGCCCAGGCCTGCTTCGACGAGATCTACGGTGTGTCGGCGCAGCGCTGGAGCGTTACGCTATCTCCCGAAGCTGCGGGCTCAAGCCGGGTCGCCGCGGCGCTGCCGCAGGAGCTTCTGCTGAGGTTGCGGGAGCTGGCCACTCAACGCGGTCTTCGTCTGTGTTCAGTCCAACCTTATCTGATGACAGCCTTCAACCGGTTCCACCGCCAATTGGGGCGGGGCGACTTGCTTTTTGTGGTCGCTGAACCGCTGCGCAGTGTGTTGCTGCTCAAGCGTGCCGGTCAGTGGCACGCAGTGCATTCGATGGGGTGCGCCGACAGCGACGAGGCCCTGACGGCGCTTATCGCTCGTCAGTGCGAACTGCAAGACAACCCTGACGCACCGACCTTGAGTGTTTACCTGCACGCACCGGGACGTCTGAACGATTTGCCGGCTCTGGCCGTCGTGCAACTGTGTGTCGAGCCCCAGAGTCCGGTGCTGATGCGTGATGTGTTGTTCACTATGTCCCGGGCGGTGGCTTGACATGCGCCCCTTACTGCTCGACTTCCAGCCTCGTCGGCACACTCCGGTTCTCGGCTTCAGCCTGCTGCTCGCCGCTGTCTTGCTGGTGCTGGCTTGCGCCGCACTGTATCGGTACCTCAGCGAACAGGAACAACTCCAGCAGCAACAGCTGCAGCAGGCCCAGCACCAATTGGGCGGAGATGTTCCCGGCAAGGCCGGCCTGACGCCTGCCGAAAGCCGTGAACAGGAACAGAATCTGGCGCAGATGCGCCAGGTCTCACAGCAAATGCGCAGGCCTTGGGAGCGGTTATTCACCATGCTCGAGTCGCTGCCGCAGGAGGATGTCGCGTTGCTCTCGCTGACTCCCGATGCGCACAAGGGCCAGATCAGTATCAGTGCCGAGGCGCGCAATCTGGAGGCCATGCTGGATTTTCACCGGCGTCTGGAGAGCAGCGCGCAACTGAGCGACGTGTCGTTGCTCAATCACGAAATCCTCGCGCAATCGCCCGATCACGCAGTGCAGTTCAACCTGTCGGCCACTTGGGAGATCAGCGATGGCAATCCCTAGATTGATCGTCCACGAGTATGTGCAGAGCCTCGGCTGGCCCGGGCTTGCGGGTGCGTCGCTGATGGTGTTTGCCATGGCCTTCGGGGTGCTGGGCTTGTTGCCTGGCTGGCAGGCCCTGGAAAACGTTCGTCAACGCAGTCTTGAAGCCGGTGACTATCTGGTGCGTATCGAACAGGGCAGCGCCAGCGCGCCCGTGGTGCCCCAGCGTCAACTGGACGAGTTTCACCGGCAGTTGCCGGCGCAGCCCGAAGCCACGGTGGCCATCGACCGGATCTATGCGCTGGCAGCCGAACAGAACATCACCCTGTCTCGCGGCGAGTACGCCCTGGGGATCGATCCGAAGACGCATCTGGCGCGTTATCAGGTTCTCCTGCCGGTACGCGGCAGCTACCCGCAACTGCGTCGCTTCCTTCACGAATTGTTGGGTCAGTTGCCGGCGATGGTGCTCGAGGATGTCGACTTTCAACGTAAGCGGATCGACGACAGTGAACTGACCGGGCGTATCCGCATGACTCTGTATCTGTCGAGGTCCAAATGAACAGAAAACGCGCCTTTGGCTGGGCAGCTTTCCTGGCGATCACCGGTGCGCTCGCCTGGGGGCCGGAGATGTTTTTCAACGACGGGGAAAATCCGCCCGAGGCGACAAAAATCGCAGCAGCACCGGCCAGCGCCGGCAAGGTTCACTCCGGCGCAGCGGCGGACAAGGCAGCAGCCGTTTCGGCAAAACCCCTGAACATGACCCGCGACCTGTTTGCAGCCAAGAGCTGGAAGCCAGCGCCAACCCTGGCAACGCTGACCGATGAACAAGCGGCTGCAGCACTGCAAGCGACAGTCAAACCGAGCGCACCGCCACTGCCTTTTCAATTCATCGGTCGGATGGACGATCGCAGCGACCTGCAGGTGTTCCTGCAGAGCGGCGAAAAACTCTACGTCGTGCGGCTAGGCGACGTTATCGACGATACCTATCGGATCGAGCACATCTCCGCCACGGAGCTGAGCCTGGTCTACCTGCCCTTGCATCTGTCCCAGACTCTGTCTGTAGGGAGTGCACAATGAAGTCTCTCC
Organism: Pseudomonas sp. GW821-FHT04C07; assembly: GCF_059420325.1. Classification (NCBI taxonomy): domain Bacteria; kingdom Pseudomonadati; phylum Pseudomonadota; class Gammaproteobacteria; order Pseudomonadales; family Pseudomonadaceae; genus Pseudomonas; species Pseudomonas sp. GW821-FHT04C07. The sequence continues at coordinate 217,523 of NZ_JBWKTM010000004.1, read as the reverse complement.
GTTGGGTCTCGCCCATGCCTTGCCTGGTTCTCGCGGTTTGCGTGAGCCTGGCCGGATGCGGTGCCACCTCCGCCAGAAAACAGGGCATGGCCCTGATTGAAGATGGTCAGTACGAGGCTGGACTGGCCCGTTTTGAGGAAGGGTTGAAAAAGTACCCCCGCGATACCGAACTGAACATTGCGTTGAGCGCGGGCCATGCCCGTTCGGTCAAGGCGCTGCTGGCCGAGGCCGATCAGGATCGTGCCAAGCGTGACTTCGCTTCTGCACGACAGAGCTACGGGCGAGTGCTGACTATCGAACCCAATAATGTTCGTGCCCTCGATTCACTGCATCAGCTCGATCAGTTGCGCAATGTGGATGACTATCTGCGTCAGGGGCAAGCCGACTTGCGCCGTGGCGACGTGATCGGTGCCCAGCGTCAGGCTCACGACATTCTTGCCCTCGATCCGAAAAACGAAAGCGCACTGGAACTGCGCCGCAGCATCGAACAGATACAAAGCCGCAACGTTGTCTCTTATCCGCAACTGCGCATGCGCATGGATCGCCCGGTCACTCTGGAGTTTCGTGACGCCAACCTGAAGACCATTTTCGAGGTGCTGTCCCAGGTCGCAGGCCTGAATTTTATCTTCGACAAGGACATGCGTCCGGACATGAAAGCCACCATCTTCGTGCGCGATGTGCGCATCGAAGACGCAGTGGCGCTGCTGCTGCAACAGAATCAACTGCATCAAAAGGTGGTCAACGAGAACACGCTGCTGATCTACCCCGACTCACCGCAGAAGATCAAAGACTATCAAGAGCTGGTCATGCGCACCTTTTACCTGACCAGCATCGACGCCAACACGGCGCTGAACATGGTCAAGACCATGCTCAAGACTCGCGATGTATTCGTCGATGAGCGCCTCAATACCCTGAGCATGCGCGACACCCCCGATGCGGTGCGCATGGCCGAAAAACTCCTCCAGTCCCAGGATCAGTCCAACCCCGAAGTGGTGCTGGAAGTCGAGGTCCTGGAAGTGTCCCGGCAACGCATTCTCGACCTTGGCATGCAATGGCCCAACACCTTCGGCGTGGTCAACGGCGACGGCACCGGGGTGAGCATTCTCAACCAACTGCACGGCATAAATTCCGGCCGGATCTCCATGTCGCCGTCACCGCAATTGAAGATCAATGCCCAGGACAACGACATCAATACCCTGGCAAGTCCCGTGATTCGCGTCAGCAATCGCGAGCAGGCCCGTATCCACATCGGTCAGCGGGTGCCGGTCATCAGCGCCACGTCGATGCCGTCGACCCAGGGGCCGGTGATCACCGAGAGCGTCACCTACCTGGATGTCGGTCTCAAGCTGGAAGTAACCCCCATCGTCCACCTGAACAACGAAGTGGCGATCAAGATCGCCCTCGAGGTCAGCAACGCCACGCCGCTGGAACCGACCCGTCAGGGCACGATCCCGGTCCAGATCGATACCCGCAACGCCCAGACCACCCTGCGTCTGCATGATGGCGAAACCCAGGTGCTGGCCGGCCTGGTGCGCAATGATCATGGCGCCACCGGCAACAAGATTCCAGGGCTAGGTGACATTCCTGGACTAGGCCGGCTGTTCGGCAGCAACAAGGATTCGGTGGGCAAATCCGAACTGGTGCTGTCCATCACTCCACGGATTGTGCGCAACCTGCCTTACCAAAGCCCTTCGGACATGGAGTTCCCGACCGGCACCGAGACCAGCATGCATACCCAGAACCTGGACCGCTCGAAGGAACCGTCCGAGTCGAATGGGCCGGCCACTGACGCCGCACCGCTGGCAGCAATGCGTACTACTGCGAGACCTTGAATCATGAAACGCAGCCAAGGGTTCACGCTGATCGAAGTGGTGGTCACGCTGGCGCTGATCGGGCTACTTGCGGGTATCGCTGCGCCCCTGACCGAAACCGTGGTGCGGCGGGGCAAGGAGCAGGAACTGAAGACCGCGCTGTATCAGATTCGCGATGCCATCGATGCCTACAAGCGTGCGTCCGATGCCGGGTACATCGAAAAATCCGTCAGCAGCAACGGCTATCCGCCCAGCCTGCAGGTGCTGGTGGAGGGCGTGCGTGACGTGCGCAGCGCCAAGGGCGCCAAGTTCTATTTCCTGCGACGTCTGCCGCGCGATCCCTTCGTCACGGCGAAGCACAACGACAAGGACGGCTGGGGACTGCGCTCCTATGGCAGTTCCGCCCAGAGCCCGCACGAAGGCGAAGACGTATTCGACGTGTATTCGCTGGCCCATGGCAAGGGCCTCAACGACATCGCCTACAAAGAGTGGTGAAGGTATGCGCCAGAGCAAAGGTTTTACCCTGATCGAGTTGATGGTGGTCATGGCCATCATCGCCACGCTGATGACGATTGCCGTGCCGCGCTACTTCACCAGCCTGGAAAACTCCCGGGAAACCACATTGCGCCAAAGCCTGGCGGTGATGCGCGAGGCGCTGGATCACTACTACGGCGACACCGGGCGTTATCCCGATTCCATCGACCAGTTGGTGGAGCAGCGCTACTTGCGCAGCCAGCCGCTGGACCCGATCACTCAACGCAAGGATCTCTGGGTACTGGTGTCACCACCGGCCGGTGTTGCCGGCGGGGTCGCCGACGTCAAGAGCGGAGCCACCGGGAGGGCGCGTGATGGCAGCCTCTATTCGCAGTGGTAGTGGGCAACGTCAACAGGGGTTCACTTACCTGGGCATGCTGTTTTTGATCGTCTTGATGGGCGCGGCATTGGCCAGCACCGGCCAGGTCTGGTCGAACGTCGCCCGCCGCGACCACGAGCGTGAACTGCTCTGGGTCGGCACTCAGTACGCCCAGGCGCTGCTCAGTTATTACCGCAGTTCGCCGGGCCTGGCGCAGTACCCTGAAAAACTGGAAGAACTACTCGAAGATCACCGCTTTCCGTCCCCCAAACGGCACTTGCGCCGGCTCTATCCGGACCCGATCGGCAGCACCGGTGAATGGGGTTTGTTGCGTGGTTTCGACAACCGCATCACCGGTGTCTACAGCCAGTCCCAGGAGCAGCCGCTGAAGCAGGCTGGCTTTCCCGCCGAGTGGGTCGATTTCAACGGCATGAACCATTACTCAGACTGGCAGTTCATCGCGCAAAAAGACTTTGTCGACAACGCGGGTGGCGCGGCGACAGGCTCGTCCAGTCCGCTGAGTCCGCTGAGTCCGTTAAGTCCGTCCAGTCCATTGAGTCCGTCCAGTCCATTGAGTCCGCAGAGCCCCTGAGTCCTGACAAGGGGAGTCGGCAGCTTCATACAAATGCGCGGGTTTAACCGCAAACCCTTGTACTCAAGCCTTCGCGGCACTGTAGGAGCGTGGCGCAGTCTCGCCGGGACTGGGTGGCTGCCCCCTCGGGTTGGGGGACAAGCGGGGGCGGACCAAGCCGACGCAGCGCTGCGCATTGAGCTATAACCAATGCAAATGCCCCCGGACATCCATCATGCAGACACACGAGCACGCTGCCTCGCTCGATCCGGAAGCGACCAAAGAGCAACCCGCTGAAGCGCAACAGCGCTTCATCCTGCTGCGCTGGTTTTCCTGGGTAAGCCTGGTCGTCGTTGGCTCGGTGGTAGTGGTGCTGGGGGGGCTCTCCACCCGCTTTGTGGTGGTTGAATGTGTCCAGCGTGATGCGTTGCTGACTGCCCAGTTCATCCAGGCCATCGCTTCGACGGAGGTGCGGTACACCTCGATACCGGACCTGCGGACCATGGGTGAGTTGCTCGATCCGCGTCAGGACAAGGACTACCCCGACATCGTCGTGCAAAAGCGGATGAACTCGCGTTGGCAGTTTTTCGACCATGTCGAGCATTTGCCGGACGTGTTGCTGGCCAACGTTTACGCGCCCGACCGGACGATCATCTGGTCGACCAATGCGCAGTTGATTGGCCAGCGGATCATCGATGACGATGATCTCGAGGAGGCCTTTCGTCTCAAGGCCAATGTTTTCATCAGCTACCATGACGGCGACAACGCTCGGGCGCAGCGGAAATTTCCGGTTGTCCCGGATTCGTTTTTCATCGAGAACTACGTTCCGCTCTTCGATGTCGACGAGAACAAGGTCATGGTCATGGTCGAGGTCTACAAGGAGCCCAAGGATCTGATTATCCAAATGATGCGCGGGCTGATCCTGGTCTGGCTGGCGACGCTGCTGAGTGGCGCACTGATCTATTTCGGTCTGCATTGGCTCATGCGCCGCGCCGCGGATTTGCTGGCCGCACAGCAGAAGCAACTGATCACCAATGAAACCTTCGTCGCCCTCGGCGAGATGTCCTCGGCGGTCGCCCATAGCCTGCGAAATCCATTGGCGTCCATTCGCTCGAGTGCCGAGTTGGTACAAGGCATTGAAACCGGTCCGGCGCACAAGAACATCACCGACATCGTCAACCAGGTAGACCGCATGTCGAAATGGGTTCGCGAGCTCCTACAGTCGCTACGCCCGCTCAATGAAGAGGCCGACGCGGTGGATCTGGTGGCCACCGTGCGTGACAGCCTTCAGGCATTCGAACAACAGATCGCCCGAGCCGGGGTTCAGGTGAACTTCGAACCCGCGCAGGTGCCTTTGGTGCTCAGCCAGGAGGTATTGCTCAGTCAGATACTCAACAGCGTCATCGCCAACGCGCTGGAGGCCATGAGCGCGGGCGGGGTGCTGAGCATCGGGATCCAGCAAAACGCCGGGGGTCTGTTGCTGACCCTCGCCGATACGGGCAATGGCATGAGTGCGCAACAGAAACGCATGGTGTTCAAGCCGTTCTATACCACCAAGCAGGGCGGATTGGGGGTCGGTTTGATGCTGGTCAAACGCATCATGGAGCGCTTCGGCGGTTCGGTCACCTTGAACAGTCGTGAACAGCAGGGCACTTGCGTGAGCCTGCGATTCAAGGTGGCAGCAGAAACCGGTTGCTCAACTTAGGTGTAAGTGTTTCCCCGCCTATGGGGCCCATTCCCCAGTTTTTTCCCCTGTTGTTTAGTCTGGATTATTTCTAATCATTTGTTTTGTATTGATTTTTTTATCTGTGCATATTTTGTCACGACTTTGGCGAGGTATTTGCTCAGTTGCATTTATCCCCTGCACGATTTCAGGGTGACGAGGATGGACAGGCAACCGTGTTCGAGCTTTTTTCGAGCCACTGTATCGCGCCTTTTGGGTGTGATGTTGATGCTGATGGGGTGCCTGGATCTCTATGCCAGTCCCATTGATGGAGGCACCCGGTGCACGTGGACTTTGAGGAAGGGATCTTTCTCAGCCGCGGTGGCAAGGCCCCGTCGGAGTGGGAAAAGTGGGCGCGCAAGGACGTCTATCGCATCGGCAGCGAAGACGATGGCAAGGATAACGTCGAGTTCGTGATCAACTTCCGCGAGTTTGCCGCCACCTACATGGAGCACTGTCATAACACCCGGCATGAGGACAACTCGATGCTACTGCGCCGGAATATCGAACACCCTGGACAGTTCCAGTTGATGCCCACGCCGTTGCCGTCCCGGGATGGCGTCAGGTACGTGAATTCCGCTGCGCTGCCGACCTGCCGCAACGGTGATGGCTGGGGCCCGCAAGTCAAGGTCAGCAACTAGCCACCGAGGAGGCGATGTCATGCAACTCAATCGTCAGCATGGCTGGAAAGTCTGGACGCAGCGAGCCCTGATGCTCCTGACCTGTACCCTGAGCAGCCTGGCGCTGGCCGATAACGTGCCATCGGCCACGCCCTGGGGGGCGGACTATTTCCCCAATACGTTGCTGACTGATCAGGATGGCCGACAGCTGCGCTTTTTCGACGATCTGATCAAGGACAAGGTGGTGGTGATCAACTTCATCTTCACCTCGTGCACCGACTCGTGTCCGCTGGAGACCGCCCGCTTGCGCCAGGTTCAACAGTTGTTGGGCGAGCGGGTAGGGCGCGATGTGTTTTTCTACTCCATCAGCATCGACCCGCAGACCGATACACCGCCAGTCCTCAAAAACTATGCGCAGAAGTTCAAGGTTGCGCCGGGCTGGTTGTTCCTGACCGGCGACAATGAAGAGATTACTCAGCTACGGAAAAAACTCGGCCTGTTTATCGATGGCGTCGACAACGGCCGCAGCAAGGATCACAACCTCAGCCTGATCGTCGGCAACCAGGCCACCGGCCGCTGGATGAAAGCCTCACCGTTTGAAAATCCGTGGATTCTGGCTGACCAGCTCGGCAACAGCCTGCAGAACTGGAAGGTCGCAAGCCAAGAGGGCAGCTATGCCGATGCGCCGCAAATTCGCCCGCCGAGCATGGGTGAGGAGCTATTTCGCACCCGCTGCGCTTCCTGCCATACGCTGGGAGTGCTGGACGGGCAGGGCGTTGGTCTGCGTTCGATAGGTCCCGATCTGTTGGACGTGACCCGTCAACGCGACCCGCTTTGGCTCAGTCGCTGGATCAGGGAACCCGACCGGCTGCTGGCCGAGAAGGATCCGCTGGCGCTGGAGTTGTTCGAGCGTTACAGCCGGGTGGCCATGCCCAATCTGCGCCTTGACGAGACCGCCGCCGCAGCGGTGCTGACGTACTTGCAGGAAGAGACCGACCGCCAGCACCCGCCAACGGTTCAGGCAGTCGAGGCGCATGTGCACCAAATACACCAAATGGATCACATGGATCACATGGATCACATGGATCATTCCGGCCACGAGCCGAGAATCCAGCCTATGATCCAGTAGCGGCTGACTACTATTAAGGCGAGCCCTGTTATAGGTAATGATTTTCGACTGCTGACGGGGTGTCGACGATAAGGTTCCAGGCAAGCATCCAGGACGTACCTTATGCAGGTGCTCAAGCACAATAAAATATTCGCCCAGGGACCGTTCAACCTTCTGTACTGGTTCTCCCTGGCCAGCCTGTTCATCATCGCCGCCGTCGCCGTGGGGCTCGGATATACCTCCACACGTCTGGTGGTCAGTGAGAGTGTCCAACGCGACGGACTGCTGACGGCACAGTTCATCCATACCATAGGCGCAGCGGAAGTCCGACACGTCGGTATTCCGCCAAGCCAGACCATCGGCAATCTACTCGACATCCGCGATTTGAGCGCCCGGACCGAACTTGATCGCGATCGCATTATCGCGGCCCGGGGGGAGTTCCTCGACCATATCCAACACTTGCCGGACATTCTGATGGCCACTGTCTATGCCCGGGATCGAACGATCATCTGGTCGACCAACCCGGCGTTGATCGGCGTACGGATCGAGGGCGACAAGGATCTGGACGAGTCGTTCGGATCGAAAGTGCAGGTTTCATCCGAATACCATAAGACCGATGAGAGTCGTCAGGAGCAGAAGTTCCTTCGCCACCCCAGGTACCTGTTTATCGAACACTATATTCCAATGTTCGACGCCGCCGGTGACAAGGTCCTGGCCACGGTCGAGATCTACAAGGAACCTCAGGATCTGGTTTTGCGTATCCAGCGCGGTTTCAAGCTGATCTGGGTGGCGACGATCCTCGGAGGCTGCCTGATCTATTTCGGGCTGTTCTGGATCGTGCGGCGGGCCGCGCGGATGCTGCAGTCGCAACAGAAACAACTGATCACCAGCGAAACCTTTGTCGCGCTGGGTGAAATGTCCTCGGCCGTCGCCCATAGCCTGCGCAATCCGCTGGCGACCATTCGATCCAGTGCCGAACTGGCCCAGGAGATCTCCAGCCAGCCTGCGCAAAAGAACATTTCCGACATCATCAACCAGGTCGATCGCATGTCTCGCTGGGTACGCGAGTTGTTGGTCTCGCTGCAACCGTTGAACTCCGATAGCGAGGCAGTCGACCTGGGCCTGGCCATCGAGGAAGTCGTGCAGGCCTTCGACCAGCAAATCAAGAGCGCCAATGTCCGGGTCCATCTGTCGATACCGCCGCTACCCTCGGTCGTCAGTCAGCACATGCACCTGGTCCAGATACTCAATAGTCTGTTCGCCAATGCCCTGGAAGCCATGGCGGACGGGGGATTACTGATGATCGAGGTCGAGCCGGCGGCGGATGGGCACGTGCGAATGACCTTGACCGATACCGGCAAAGGCATGACCCGGCAGCAAGTACGCATGGCGTTCAAACCGTTTTTCACCACCAAGCAGGGGGGCCTCGGCGTTGGCCTGATGCTGGTCAAACGTGTCATGGAGCGATTCAATGGCTCGGTCAGCCTGACCAGCCGGGAACAGGAAGGAACCCGAATAAGCCTGATTTTCAAGGTGACGGGAGGAGACCGTGGAACACAGTATTCTGTTGGTTGAGGATGATCAGCTCCTCGCCGAAAATATTCAGACGTTTCTGGAACGCAAGGACTTCGAGGTCACTATCTGCCATTCGGCTGAAGAGGCGCTTGAATGCCTGCAGACCTGTCAGCCGGATGCGGTGCTGACCGATAACTCGCTGCCCGGCATGAGTGGGCACGAATTGATTCAGCGTCTGCGGGTCAGCGCGCCGGACCTGAAAGTGATCATGATGACCGGCTATGGCAATGTCGAAGATGCCGTGACGGCGATGAAAGAAGGCGCCTTTCACTACCTGACCAAGCCGGTGGCGCTGGCGGAACTCAAGCTGTTGCTGGACAAGGCGCTGGCCGCTGACCGTCTGGAGCGCACGCTGACGTTCTATCAGGAACGCGAGGCGCAGAAGTCGGGGGTGCAGGCGCTGATCGGCGATTCCCCGGTGATGCTGGCGATGAAAAACACCATCGGCCAGTTGCTCGATGCCGAACGGCGCATGGCCAGCGGCGACTTGCCGCCGGTGCTGGTAGAAGGTGACACCGGCACGGGCAAAGAGCTGGTGGCCCGCGCGCTGCATTTTGACGGACCACGCAGCAAGGGCCCGTTCATCGAGTTCAACTGTGCCTCTATTCCCTCCAACCTTCTGGAAGCCGAATTGTTCGGCCACGAAAAAGGTGCATTCACCGACGCCAGGGATCGTCGGATCGGCCTCGTCGAAGCCGCCGATGGCGGTACGTTGTTTCTCGATGAAATCGGTGAAATGGATCTGCTGCTGCAGGCCAAGCTGCTCAAGTTGCTGGAAGACCGCACCATTCGCCGGATCGGCGCGGTCAAGGAGCGCAAGGTCGACTTGCGGATCATCAGCGCGACCAACTGCAACCTCGAACAGATGGTGCAGCAGGGCAAGTTTCGCCGGGATTTGTTTTTCCGTTTACGCATCATTTCCATCAAGGTTCCGCGCCTGAGTGCTCGCGGCGAAGACGTGTTGAAACTGGCCACGCATTTTCTCGCTCATCATGGCAAGCGCTATGGCAAACCCAACCTGTATTTCAGCCCGCAGGCGGAGGCTCTGTTGCGCGGTTACAGCTGGCCCGGCAATGTACGTGAACTGCGCAACATGCTTGAGCAGACGGTACTGTTGGCTGTCCATGAGATGGTCGGGCCGAGCCAGCTGAACGTCTGCCTGAGCCTGGTCGACGAGCCACTGAGCCTGTCGGTACAGCCTCAACCTCAATCTGAGGCGTACAACCACGGTGAAGACATGACGTCCATGAACCTGCCGGAAGTCGAGCGGGACATGGTCAGGAAAGTGCTCGACAGGACCGACTGGAATGTCACCAAGTCGGCACGCTTGCTGGGCTTGAGCCGTGACATGCTACGCTACCGGATTGAAAAACTGGGTCTCGCCCGGCCGGACAAGCGGCAATGGTGACGCCTTCGGGCGAACGGACGCCGTGTGTATTTGACGGTGAACTGAGGCGCGAGTATAAACCGCGTCTCGTTGTTTTGTCGGACCTTTGCCCATGAGCTTCAGCCCCCTGATTCGCCAACTGATCGATGCTCTGCGCATTTTGCCGGGAGTGGGTCAGAAAACTGCCCAGCGTATGGCGCTGCAACTGCTTGAGCGTGATCGCAGCGGTGGTTCGCGGCTGGCTCAGGCCTTGAGCCAGGCCATGGAAGGAGTCGGGCATTGTCGTTTGTGCCGCACGCTCACTGAAGACGATCTTTGCCCGCAATGCGCCGATCCGCGCCGCGATGACACGATATTGTGTGTGGTCGAAGGGCCGATGGACGTGTATGCGGTAGAGCAGACCGGTTTTCGCGGACGCTACTTTGTGCTCAAGGGCCATTTGTCACCGCTTGACGGGCTCGGCCCAGAGGCCATTGGCATTCCGCAATTGATGGCGCGGATCGAAGAGCAGGGCAGCTTCACCGAAATCATTCTCGCCACCAACCCGACGGTTGAAGGCGAAGCCACGGCCCATTACATCGCGCAGTTGCTGACCAACAAAGGCCTGATCACCTCGCGCATCGCCCATGGCGTGCCGTTGGGTGGCGAACTGGAGCTGGTGGATGGCGGCACTCTGGCGCATTCGTTTGCCGGGCGTAAGCCGATCGCATTGTAGTCATTGGTCAAGGTGATGGTGTCAGACCCATCGCCATCGCGGGCAAGTCGGATCGCCGCCCGCTCGCTCCTACATTCAATCACTGGTGTACACAAAATATGTGTCCGCAGGTGGTCCAGTAGGAGCGAGCTTGCTCGCGATGGCGTCAGTACAGACGACGCCTTACTTATCCGCTAACGCAAACTGCGTCAGGCAGAAGGTCGGTATGCCCATGTCTTCCAGGCGCTGAGAGCCGCCCAGTTCAGGCAGATCGATAATCGCTGCGGCTTCGAAGATCCGTGCGCCCATGCGGCGAACCAGGTTGGCTGCGGCAATCAGGGTGCCGCCGGTGGCGATCAAATCATCGCACATCAGCACCGAGTCGCCTTCACACAGGCTGTCGGCGTGGACTTCAAGGAAGGCTTCGCCGTATTCAGTCTGATAGCCCTCGCTAAGTACTTCGGCGGGCAATTTGCCTTGCTTACGGAACAGAATCAGCGGTTTGTTCAACTGATAAGCGAGGATCGAGCCGATCAGGAAACCGCGGGCATCCATCGCGCCGATGTGCGTGAAGTCGGCTTCGACATAACGATGGGCAAAGCTGTCCGCCACCAGACGCAAGGCTTTTGGCGACTGGAACAGTGGCGTGATGTCGCGAAAGATCACCCCAGGCTTGGGGAAGTCGATCACCGGGCGGATCAGGGATTTGATGTCGAAGGAGTCGAAGACCATCGTCGAAGTGTCCTGGCGGGCTGGAGAAGGGCGGCTCGACAGTATAAACCCGGCCGAGCCTGTTCGCTCGGCCGCAAGGTGGCTGGATCAGCCTTCCAGCGAGCCACCGGCCAGGGCGCAGAGCTGGATCGGATCGAGAATGTGCACTTCCTTGCCTTCGGCAGCGATCAGCTCGTTCTGCTGGAAACGGGTGAACACCCGGGACACGGTTTCCACCGCCAGACCCAGGTAGTTACCGATTTCGTTGCGCGACATGCTCAGACGGAACTGATTGGCCGAGAACCCGCGAGCGCGGAAACGCGCCGACAGGTTGACCAGGAAAGTGGCGATGCGCTCGTCGGCGGTTTTTTTCGAGAGCAGCAGCATCATTTGCTGGTCGTCACGAATCTCGCGGCTCATTACGCGCATCAACTGGCGGCGCAGTTGCGGCAGTAGCAGTGCCAGTTCGTCGAGGCGTTCGAAGGGGATTTCACAGACCGAAGTGGTTTCCAGCACTTGTGCCGACACCGGGTGTTTTTCGGTGTCCATGCCCGACAGGCCGACCAGCTCGCTGGGCAGGTGGAAACCGGTGATCTGCTCCTCGCCGCTGTCGCTCAGGCTGAAGGTTTTCAAGGCCCCGGAGCGTACTGCATAGACGGAATCGAACTCATCGCCCTGGCGAAAAAGGAATTCGCCTTTTTTCAGCGGGCGACCACGTTTGACGATTTCGTCCAGCGCATCCATGTCTTCCAGATTCAGAGAAAGTGGCAGGCAGAGGGGGGCCAGGCTGCAATCCTTGCAATGGGCCTGGTTGTGAGCGCGCAGCTTAACTGGCTCGGACATTTCTTAAATCCTTGTGAGAAAACACACATAAGACGTAAGGGTAACCCACGGGGGGACGTTGAGGCCAGCCTGCGCCATGATGGCATATTGTCATAGGGCATCGGGTGATCGGTTGATGGCCACCTGGGAGATGAAGTCCTAAATCACTCGTGAGAAGCGTTGGCGATTCTGCTGTTCCAGGTACGCATCAAAGACCATGCACACCGAACGTACCAGCAGCCGCCCGGCTGGCAACACGCTGATCCGCTCATTGTCGAGTTCGATCAGGCCATCCCCGGCCATGGCTTGTAACTGCGGCCAGAGATCGGCGAAGTAACCGCGAAAATCGATATTGAAGGCCTGTTCGATCACCGCGAATTCCAGGCTGAAATGACAAATCAATTGCTGAATCACTTCCCGACGCAGGCGATCGTCCCGATTGCATATCAGACCGCGGCTGGTGGCCAGTTGCGTGCCGCCCAAGGCGTTCTGGTAGTGGTTCAGATCGCTGCTGTTCTGGCAGTACAGGTCACCGATCTGGCTGATGGCCGATACGCCGAGGCCAATCAAATCGCAATGACCATGGGTGGTATAGCCCTGGAAGTTGCGTTGCAAGGTCGACTCTTCCTGAGCAATGGCCAGCTCGTCGTCAGGCAGGGCGAAGTGATCCATGCCGATGTATCGGTAACCCGCCGCGGTCAGCTGCTCGATCGTGCGTTGCAGCATTTCCAGCTTTTCGGCGGGGGCCGGAAGGTCGTTGCCGTTGATCCGCCGTTGCGGCATGAAGCGCTCAGGCAAATGCGCGTAGTTGAACACTGAGAGCCGGTCCGGTTGCAGGTTGATGACTTCGTCCACGGTGCGGGCGAAGTTGTCCGGTGTTTGCTTGGGCAGGCCGTAGATCAGGTCGATGTTGATCGAACGAAACTGCAAGGTACGGGAGGCGTCGATCACCGCACGGGTTTCTTCCAGGCTTTGCAGGCGATTGACTGCCCGCTGGACCACCGGGTCGAGGTCCTGCACGCCGATGCTGACGCGGTTCAAACCCAGTTCGCGGAGCAGGCCCATGGTCGACCAGTCGGCTTCCCGAGGATCGATTTCGATGCCGTAGTCGCCGGAGTCATCGTCCAGCAGATTGAAGTGCTTGCGCAACCGGGCCATCAGTTGGCGCAGCTCGTCATGGCTGAGAAAGGTCGGAGTGCCGCCGCCAAAGTGCAGTTGCTCGACCTTCTGGTTCGGGTCGAGGTGGCAGGCAATCAGCTGGATCTCTTGCTCCAGGCGCTGCAAATAGGGCAAGGCACGACCACGGTCCTTGGTGATGACCTTGTTACAGGCGCAGTAGTAGCAAATGTTCGCGCAGAACGGCACATGCACATACAGCGACAACGGTCGCAGCGCCTTGCGGCTTTCGCGCAGGGCGTGGAGCAGGTCGAAGGTGCCGACCTGACTGTTGAATTGCACCGCAGTCGGGTACGAGGTGTAGCGCGGTCCCGCCAGGTCATAGCGGCGGATCAGATCTGTGTCCCAACGAATGGCGTCGAGCATGCGGGCATTCCCCCGGATAGGCTGGCAGTGTTCGCGAGTCTAGGGGGTTCACAGGAGCGGCATGTTGATTTGCATCAAGGGTGGTTGGGCCTCTGCGCTGAGATTGTGTTCGCCAGGGATGACGCCATCGCGAGCAAGCTCGCTCCTACATTTGCTCGATGTCGTGCACAAAATTTGTGTACACCGGAGATCAACTGTAGGAGCGAGCTTGCTCGCGATGGGCGCGCCGCCGATTTAATGCCCCATCAACCAATGCTGATGCGGCCCCGGCAGCGTCCAGATGCCAAACAGCATCACCAACAATCCGCCGCTCATGCGCACACTTTTTTTGCGCAAGAGTGCCGTAACCCGCTCGGCGGCCAGGCCAGTGGCAAGCAGCACCGGCCAGGTACCGAGCCCGAAGGCGAGCATCAGCAGCGCGCTGTCCAGGGCATTGCCCTGGCTGGCGGACCAGAGCAGCGTGCTGTAGACCAAACCGCATGGCAGCCAGCCCCAAAGTGCGCCCAGCAACAAGGCACGGGGCAGGCTCGACACCGGCAGCAAGCGGTTGGCAATCGGCTGGATATGTTTCCAGAGGCCGCGTCCGAGGCTTTCGATACGGGTCAGGCCGCTCCACCAGCCAGCCAGGTACAGGCCCATGGCGATCAGCAGCAGTCCGGCAAGAACTCGCATGAGCATCGCCGCCGGGCTGCTGGCGACTGCCCAACCCGCAAGTCCGATCAGCAGGCCTGCCGTTGCATAGCTGAGAATTCGTCCCAGGTTGTACGCCAGCAGCAGGCGAAAGCGTCGGCTGCGTTGCTCCTTGGGAATTGCCAGGGTCAGCGCGCCCATCAGGCCGCCACACATCCCCAGACAATGACCGCCACCCAGCAAGCCGAGGATCACTGCGGAAATCAGAAGCGGAGCCAGCTCAAGCATGGGGTGGGGCCTTGTCTTTTGATTGGGACGCAGTGGCGGCAGGCGGGTGGCCACTGGCTTCGTCGACGGCGGCCTGATGGTTCGGGTCCTGGTCGTCGAACAGAATGCTGTGGGCCGGGCCGTCGAGGTCGTCGTACTGACCGCTGTCGACCGCCCAGAAGAAGATGTAGATAGCGATGGCCACGATCAGCAGCGCGGCCGGGATCATCACGTAGAGAGCTGGCATGTGAACTCCATGCCCGCGCGGCTCAGGCCGGCAGCGGGCGGGTTGCTGGGGTGGTGTTGGCGGCTGGCGTTCTCGGCATGCGAGTCAGACGCAGCGCATTCAACACCACGGTCAACGAACTGAGCGACATGCCGATCGCCGCCCAGACCGGCGTGATCCAGCCGAGGGCGGCGAACGGCAACATGAGGCCATTGTACAGCCCGGCCCACAGCAGGTTCTCGATGATTACCCGGCGCGTGCGTCGAGCCAGGCTGAACGCTTGCACCAGCGCGTCAAGGCGATTGGACAGCAGCACCGCATCGGCGCTGGTTTTCGCCAGATCGGTGGCCGAACCCATGGCCACGCTGATATCCGCGGCGGCCAGCACCGGTACGTCGTTCACCCCGTCGCCAAGCATCAACACCTTGCGACCTTCTTTATGCAACTGTTGCAGCACTTGCAGCTTGTCATCGGGACGCAGACCGCCACGGGCCTCGTCGATGCCCAGCTCAAAGGCGACGCTGGCGACCATCGGTGAGCTGTCGCCGGACAGCAGCAGCGTGCGCCAGCCACGGGCCTTGCAGGCGGCGAGCAGGGTGGGAGCGTCGGCCCGCAAGCGGTCGTCAAGGACGAACCAGGCCAATGCGCCCTGGCTATCGCCGAGCAGCAGCCATTGGCCTGGCTCATCGGGCATCGCCGGTATCGAGCAGCTGCTGAGCTCACAAACAAACACCGGTTGGCCGATCCGCAGTCGCTGCTCACCTACCAGGCCTTCAAGGCCCAGCCCCGGCGTGCTGAGGACTTCTTCGGCGGCCAGGGGCGCGCGGCCAAAGGCACGGGCGATCGGATGTTCTGAGCGGTTTTCCAGAGCAGCGGCAAGGCCCAGGCACTGGTCACTGTTCAATGCGCCCAGTGTTCGGATCGAACGCAGCGCCAGACGACCTTCGGTGAGGGTGCCGGTCTTGTCGAAAATGACCGTGTCGATCTGGTTCAGGCCTTCGAGCACATGACCGCGAGTCAGCAGCAGGCCGAGTTTGTGCAACGTGCCAGTGGCGGCGGTCAGGGCGGTCGGCGTGGCCAGGGACAAGGCGCAAGGGCAAGTGGCGACCAGCATCGCCAGGACGATCCAGAATGCCCGGGATGAATCCAGCTCCCACCACAGCAGGCCAATGGCGGCGGCTGCCATCAGTGAAAGCAGCAGGAACCATTGCGCGGCGCGGTCGGCGATTTCCGCCAGTCTGGGTTTTTCGGCCTGGGCACGCTCCAGCAGACGGACAATGGCTGACAAGCGTGTGTCTTGACCCAAGGCCAGCACTTCGACGGTCAACGCGCCTTCGACGTTCAGGGTGCCGGCAGTAACCGCGTCGCTCACGGTGCGCGGCTGTGGCAAGTACTCGCCGGTCAGCAGCGACTCATCGATGCTCGACTGGCCGTCGAGGATCCTGCCGTCGGCCGGCAGAATGGCCCCGGGATGCACCAGCACCCGGTCACCCAGGCGCAATTCGCTGAGCAGGATGCGCTCGCTCTGACCGTCATCGCTCATGCGCAGGCAAGAGGCGGGGAGTAAATTGACCAGCTGCGCGGTGGCGGCGGCCGTGCGCTCTCGGGCGCGGCGCTCCAGATAACGACCGGCCAGCAGGAACAGTGCAAACATCCCGACCGCATCGAAATACAACTCGCCCGCTCCGCTGATCGAGGTCCAGATACCGGCGATGTACGCGCTGCCAATCGCCAGCGATACCGAGACGTCCATTGTCAGGTGGCGGGTACGCAAGTCGCGTATGGCGCCTTTGAAGAAGGGCACGCAGCTGTAGAAAACGATCGGGGTGGTAAGGAACAGCGCGACCCAACGCAAGATGGTGTGCAGCTCGGGGCTCAGGTCGATATTGAATTCCGGCCAGGTGGCCATGGTCGCCATCATTGCCTGAAACCACAGCAGGCCGGCGACGCCCAATTGTCGCAAGGCCAGGCGGTTTTCGCTGGCCAGTTGTTCGGCAGCACGGTCGGCCTGATACGGATGCGCGGCATAACCGATGTGCCGCAGTTCTCCGAGCACCTTGCTCAGCGGCAACTGGCTATCGGCCCAGCGCACGTGCAGCCGATGGTTGGACAGGTTCAGCCGCGCTTCGGCCACCGCCGGCAGGCTGCGCAAGTGTTTCTCGATCAGCCAGCCGCAAGCGGCGCAACTGATGCCTTCCATCAACAGGGTGGTTTCGGCGAGGTCGCCTTCGTGGCGGACAAAAGGTTCCTGCACATCGGCGCGATCGTACAGCGCCAGCTCGTCCACCAATTGCACCGGCAAGGCTTCGGGGTTGGCTGAGGCCTCACTGCGGTGGCTGTAATAGCCTTCCAGACCACCGGCGACAATCGCCTCGGCCACAGCCTGACAGCCAGGGCAGCAAAGCTCGCGGGTTTCGCCGAGAACGACTGCGGTAAACCGGCTGCCGGCAGGAACCGGCAGGGCGCAGTGATAGCAGGGGGTTGGCGTGGTCATGGGGCGTTGTCCGATGATCGTTCCCACGCTCTGCGTGGGAATGCCTCCCCGGACGCTCCGCGTCCGCTTCGGCTGGGACGCGGAGCGTCCCTGGCTGCGTTCCCACGCAGAGCATGGGAACGATCAGGGTAAGGCTTACTTCTTCAGGTCTTCGGCACCCTGCAGCGGTTCATCACCGAGCAGCAGGTCTTTGTCGTGGTTGACTTGTTCTTCCTCGAACATGCGCCAGGTCTTGTCGTCCTGCACACCGAGCAGTTCGACGAAGCGCCGGCCTTCGACCTTGTCGCTCAACTGGCCGATATAGCGGCCCTGTTCGGTTTCGCTGCGAGTCAGGGTGATCCTGCGATCCTTCTCTGGCTGGGTTGGCGAGATCAGGTTCAGCTCCAGGGTTTTTGGCTGGCTGTTGCCGCTCAGGCGCAGGTCGACTTCGCCGGTCACCTCATCCAGATGCACGCTGGCGCGCAGCAGCAGGGCCTGAGCCAGCAGCTCACGGTCCAGCGAGCGGTTGATGCCTTTACCGGCCTCGTAATAGTTGTCGTTGACCAGGTTGTCCGGGTTGTTCACCGCGATGGTCACCATGGACAGGGTCAGGGTGACCGAACAGGCCAGAATACCGATGATGATCCACGGCCAAAGGTGCTTGTACCAAGGGCTTGTGGCAGTTGCTGCGGGCATGGTGACTTCTCTCAACGAATTTGTGGGCCGATGAATCGGCTCTTGGCTTCAACATGGACATCCGCGTCATCGGCATCCTTGAGAGTGAATTTCACCTCGTTGGTACTCGACGGCAGTTGTTCCGGCGCGCTCGATAACTCGACCGGCATGCTGAAAATCTCGCCGGCGCTGACCTTGATCTCACGCTTGCCTTGCAGCTTGAGATCCGGCAGGCCAGAGGCTTCAAGCAGGTAAGTGTGGTCGCGCTGGTCTTTGTTCATGATTTTCAGGCTGTAGACGTTTTCGATCCGCCCCTCGGCGTTCTCGCGATAGAGCACGCGGTCCTTGCTGACGTCGAAACCGACCAGCGAACGCATGAAGAACGCCGTCACCAGCAGGCCGATCATCGTCAGCAATACCAGTGCATAGCCGATCAGGCGCGGGCGCAGTTTATGGGTTTTTTGCCCGGAAAGGTTGTGTTCGGTGGTGTAGCTGATCAGCCCGCGAGGGTAGTTCATCTTGTCCATGATGGTGTCGCAGGCGTCGATACACGCGGCGCAGCCGATGCATTCGATCTGCAGGCCGTCGCGAATATCGATGCCGGTCGGGCAGACTTGAACGCACATGGTGCAGTCGATGCAGGTGCCCAGCCCCATTGCCTTGTAGTCGGCGTCTTTCTTGCGCGGGCCGCGACCTTCACCGAGACGCGGATCGTAGGAAACGATCAGCGTGTCCTTGTCGAACATCACGCTCTGGAAGCGCGCATACGGGCACATGTAGATGCACACCTGCTCGCGCAGCCAGCCGGCGTTGCCGTAAGTGGCGAGGGTAAAGAAACCGACCCAGAAATACGACCAGCCATCGGCCAGGCCAGTGAAGAAGTCGATGGTCAATTCACGAATCGGCGAGAAGTAACCGACAAAGGTCATGCCGGTGACAAAGCCGATCAGTAGCCAGAGGCTGTGTTTGCTGAACTTGCGCAGGAACTTGTTGGCGCTCATCGGCGCCTTGTCGAGCTTGATGCGCTGGTTGCGGTCGCCTTCGGTGACCTTTTCGCACCACATGAAGATCCAGGTCCAGACGCTTTGCGGGCAGGTATAACCGCACCAGACGCGCCCGGCATACACCGTGATGAAGAACAGGCCAAAGGCGCTGATAATCAGCAGGCCAGAGAGCAGAATGAAATCCTGAGGCCAGAAGGTCGCGCCGAAGATAAAGAATTTGCGCTCCGGCAGGTTCCACCAGACGGCCTGATGAGCGCCCCAGTTCAGCCAGACCGTACCGAAATACAGCACAAACAGTGCGGCACCGCCCGCCATCCGCAGGTTGCGGAACAAGCCGGTGAAGGCGCGCGTGTAGATTTTTTCCCGAGAGGCATAGAGATCGACGCTGTTATTCGGGTTTTTGGCAGGCGGGGTAACGTCGTGTACCGGAATCTGGTTGCTCATCGTTGCATCCCACGGCAGTGGAAAAATGCCTCGGTCAGTACATGCCGACCGCGGTCAGAAAGTGTGTTGCAGTGGCGCAATGATACGCCTGTAGCTCTAGATCAAGGGTGCGACCCTTGGTCGCGTTGGGTAAAACCAATTGATGGTGTAGTGACTTGAATCAATTGACTTATGAATTATGGCCGAAAGTTAGCGTACGCGTTGCGTCGCTTTGGCCTGTCTGGAGGTCCCGATCCTTCGTAGCAACTGCCGAGCCCGCGAGGCTGCATTCTGCCCGTAGCAGTTGACGAGTGGTGCGAGGCTACGTTCGACTGCGCAGCAGTCGTAAAGCCAGGTACCGCGGTGCGTCAGGTTGATTGAGGGGGGGACTCTACGACTGCTGCGCAGCCGAACGCAGCCTCGCGGGCTCGGCAGCTGCTACGGGCCGAACGCAGCCTTGCAAGTTCTGATCGCCAACGAGTGCCACCATCGGCCCCCAAACAAAACGGCCCCGCCAATCTTCACTGGCGGGGCCGCTTGTTGTTGCGATCAAGCGTTTGACTTACTTGGCGTCAGCCGCCTTGTCACCGTGGGACAGGCTGTAAACGTAAGCGGCCAGCAGGTGAACCTTGTCGTTACCTTGCAGTTGCTCCTGGGCAGGCATCTGGCCCTGACGGCCGTAGCGGATGGTCTGCTGCAGTTGAGCGAAGCTCGAGCCGTAGATGAACGCCGCCGGGTGAGTCAGGTTAGGTGCGCCCATCGCTGGGGTGCCTTTACCTTCCGGACCATGGCAAGCCACGCAGTTGGTGGCGAAGAGCTTCTGGCCAGCGACCGGATCAGCCTTGGCGCCTTCCGGCAGTTTGCGGCCATCGAGGTTGGTCAGCACGTAAGCAGCAACGTCGCTGACGCCTTGCTCGCCAATCACTTCGCCCCATGCTGGCATCATCGCGTGGCGGCCACCCATGATGGTGGTCTTGATGGTTTGTGGCTCGCCGCCCCAACGCCAGTCTTCGTCGGTCAGGTTAGGGAAGCCATAAGCACCCTTGGCGTCGGAACCGTGGCAGACCGAGCAGTTGGAGGCGAACAGGCGGCCACCCATCTTCAAGGCTTGTGGGTCTTTAGCGACTTCTTCGATCGGCATGGCAGCGTACCTGGCGAAGATCGGACCGAACCTGGCGTCCGATCTGGCCATTTCCTTTTCCCATTCGTGCACGCCAGTCCAGCCGGACTGACCATTGGCGAATGCGGTCTGCTTGTCGTTGTCGAGGTAGCTGTAGCCTGGCAACAGGCCTTTCCAGTTTCCCAGGCCCGGGTACAGCGCCAGGTAGCCCAGGGCGAAAATGATGGTGCCGACGAACAGCATGAACCACCATTTCGGCAGCGGGTTGTCGTACTCCTCGATCCCGTCGAAGGAGTGGCCAACAGTCTCTTCGGTGGCTTCGCTGCGCTGGCCCTTACGGGTGGACAGCAGCAGCCAGGTCAGGGCGAAGATGGTACCCAGACTGAGGACTGTGACGTACAGACTCCAGAACGTAGTCATTCTTTGTTACTCCTAGAAGCTTGCTCGACGTGCTTGATGGCTTCGGGATCATCCGCGAAAGGCAGCAAGGTCGCGTCTTCAAACTCCGACTTGCGTTTGGGGCTGAACACCCACAGCGCCAGACCGATAAAGGCCACCATCACGACAACGGTGCCCAGGCCACGAATCATCCCGATATCCATCTAAATCACCGTTTGCTTTTGATGATGGTGCCCAGGCCTTGCAGATAGGCCACCAGCGCGTCCATTTCGGTTTTGCCCTTCACCGCATCCTTGGCGCCGGCGATGTCTTCGTCGGTGTAAGGGACGCCGAGCGTGCGCAAGACTTCCATTTTTTTCGCGGTGTCTTTGCCGTCGAGCTTGTTTTCCACGAGGAACGGGTAAGCCGGCATTTTCGACTCAGGCACTACGTTGCGCGGGTTGTACAAGTGCGCACGCTGCCAGTCATCGGAGTAACGACCGCCGACCCGGGCCAGGTCCGGACCGGTACGCTTGGAACCCCACAGGAACGGGTGATCCCAGACGCTTTCACCGGCAACCGAGTAGTGGCCATAGCGTTCGGTTTCAGCGCGGAAGGGGCGGATCATCTGCGAGTGGCAGCCGACACAACCGTTGGCGATGAAAATGTCACGGCCTTCAAGTTCCAGCGCTGGACGCGGCTTCATGCCTTCGACCGGTTTGTTGGTGACGTCCTGGAAAAACAACGGAACGATTTGGGTCAGGCCGCCGATGCTGACGGCGATGACCATGAAGAAGGCCAGCAGGCCGATATTCTTCTCGACTACATCATGATTCATCAGTGAGCTCCAACTACAGCGATCTGAGCGGCGGCTTCAGCTTCAGCCGGGTTCGAGGCGCGTACGGTACGGAACACGTTGTACGCCATGAACAGCATGCCGCTGGCAAAGAACGCACCGCCCAGGGCACGAACGATGTAACCAGGGTGGCTGGCTTGCAGCGCTTCGACGAAGGAGTAGGTGAGGGTGCCGTCATCGTTGATTGCACGCCACATCAGACCCTGGGTGATGCCGTTGACCCACATCGAAGCGATGTAGAGCACGGTACCGATGGTCGCGAGCCAGAAGTGGGTGTTGATCAGGCCGACGCTGTGCATCTGTGCACGACCGAACAGTTTCGGAATCATGTGGTAGATGGCGCCGATCGAGATCATCGCAACCCAGCCCAAAGCACCGGCGTGTACGTGGCCGATGGTCCAGTCAGTGTAGTGGGACAGCGAGTTGA
The DNA here is from genome assembly GCF_059420325.1 of Pseudomonas sp. GW821-FHT04C07. Taxonomy (NCBI): domain Bacteria; kingdom Pseudomonadati; phylum Pseudomonadota; class Gammaproteobacteria; order Pseudomonadales; family Pseudomonadaceae; genus Pseudomonas; species Pseudomonas sp. GW821-FHT04C07. The sequence continues at coordinate 195,627 of NZ_JBWKTM010000004.1, read as the reverse complement.
CGGTCTTGATGGCCATCATCGGGCCTTCGAAGGTCGACATGCCGTAGAACGCCAGGGAGACGACCAGGAAACGCAGGATCGGGTCGGTACGCAGCTTATGCCAGGCGCCCGACAGGGTCATCATGCCGTTGATCATGCCGCCCCAGCTTGGCGCCAGCAGGATGATCGACATCGCCATGCCCAGGGACTGTGCCCAATCCGGCAGAGCGGTGTAGTGCAAGTGGTGCGGACCGGCCCAGATGTACAGGGTGATCAGTGCCCAGAAGTGCACGATCGACAGGCGATAGGAGTAGATCGGACGCTCGGCCTGCTTGGGTACGAAGTAGTACATCATCCCCAGAAAGCCCGTGGTCAGGAAGAAGCCCACGGCGTTGTGGCCGTACCACCACTGGATCATCGCGTCAGTCGCACCGGCATAGGCCGAGTAGGACTTGAAGAGGCTGACCGGCAGGGAGGCGTGGTTGACGATGTGCAGCATGGCCGTCACGACAATGAAGGCACCGTAGAACCAGTTACCGACATAGATGTGCTTGGTCTTGCGCTTGACGATGGTTCCGAAGAACACCACAGCGTAGGTGACCCAGACGATAGCCAGCAGGATAGCCAGAGGCCATTCCAGTTCCGCGTATTCCTTGGTGGTGGTGTAACCCAGCGGCAAGGTAACGATCGCGCCGACGATTACCGCCTGCCATCCCCAGAAGTGGAAGGCGGCCATGCTGTCGGAAATCAGTCGCGTTTGGCAGGTTCGCTGCACGACGTAATAAGAAGTGGCAAACAGTGCACAACCACCGAAGGCGAAAATCACCAGGTTGGTGTGCAACGGGCGTAGGCGTCCGAAAGTCGTCCACGGCAGGCCAAAGTTAAGTTCTGGCCATACGAGCTGTGAGGCGATGAAGACACCGAGCCCCATGCCAAGGATCCCCCAGACCACCGTCATGATGGCGAACTGGCGGACTACCTTATAGTTATAAGCAGTCGGACTGATTGCTGTGCTCATTCTAAGGTTCCACGGTTTGGGTGTTTTATTAGGAGTAAAAATCGGTCGCAAGTATGGAGAAAGCAGGGTGTCATTGCAACGCGCCATGACCTGGGTCAATGCTTCCCGACGCTGATTCTGCGGCCTTTCCATGCGCCGCGTAAGGACAAAAATGCCCTCGGAAAAAATGTCGCAGTGGATGAAAAAGGCGAGGGGTGCAGGTTAGTTGTAACGAGGTGTGTTGAAACGAGAAGATCAGGTGACAGGCGGTAATTTGCACGACAGCCGGTATAAACCAGCCTTTGCGGCCTGTCATCGAGCAGAATCGTCGAACCCATCGGTTACAGCTTGCCTGTGACCGACATGTGCCAGTCCACTGACGGGCAAGCTTAGACCCGAATCCTGAGAGTGGAAAGGCGGACCATTTGGGGGGTGCGACACTTGGTCGCGTAGAGGCAGGGAACTACCGCATCCTGAGCGGATGCGGCAGCGAAGCAGTCACCGGTTATTCGCTTTTGCTTTCAGTACGCTCCTGTTCATCAGTACTGCGCGACAGGCTGAAAACATACGCGGCCAGCAGTTGCACCTTGTCGTTGCCGAGCAGTTCGTTCTGCGCCGGCATATGGCCCTGGCGGCCATGACGAATGGTCTGTTGCAGTTGCGCCAGGCTTGTACCGTAGATAAATCCGGCCGGTTGCGTCAGATTCGGCGCTCCCATGGCTTCAGTGCCCTGGCCGTTTGCCCCATGACAGGCTACACAGGTGGTGCTGAATACTTGCTGTCCGGCTTGCAGATCGGCGCCGCTGTCGGCAGGCAATGGCAGCCCTGCCAGCTCATGACGGACATAGGCCGCCACGTTCTTGACTCCCGTTTCACCGAGGATTTCACCCCAGGCCGGCATGGCCGCCATGCGACCGCCCATGATGGTGGTTTTGATCGTGTCGGCGTTGCCGCCCCAGCGCCAGATGTTGTCGGCGAGGTTGGGGAAGCCGAACGCGCCCTTGGCATCCGAGCCGTGGCAAACCGCGCAGTTGGAGGCAAACAGGCGACCTCCCATCTTCAATGCTTGCGGATCTTTGGCGACGTCTTCCAGGGGCATAGCGGCGAATTTAGCGAAGATCGGACCGAACCTGGCGTTGGCCTTGTCCATTTCCTTTTCCCATTCGTGTACGCCGGTCCAGCCGTTTTCATAGCCCGGCAGCACGCCTTTCCAGTTGCCCAGGCCGGGGTAGAGGACCAAATAGCCCACGGCAAACACCAGGGTGCCGGCGAAGAGCATGAACCACCATTGCGGTAACGGGTTGTCGTACTCCTCGATGCCGTCGAAGCTGTGGCCCATGGTCTGGTCGACACTGCCTTTGGTTTCGCCCTTGCGCGTACCGATCAATAGCCAGGTCAGACCGATCAGGCTGCCAATGGTCAGTACGCAGATGTACGTACTCCAGAAGGTGGTCATGGCCGAATGCTCCTTGTCGCGTGCTCTTCGAATTGAGCGTCATCAGGTTGAAGGCCGGGCGTTTGCACACCGGGCATCGGTTCGTCGGCAAACGGCAGCAGGCGCGCCTGAGCGAACTCAGGATTGCGCCTGGCGTTGAAGACCCAGAGCGACAGGCCGATGAAGGCGATCATCACCACCAGAGTGCCGAGGCCGCGGATCATTCCACTATCGAGTTCAAAACCCATGGCTCACCTCTTGCTCTTGATCGCAGTGCCAAGCACTTGCAGGTAAGCGACCAGCGCGTCCATTTCGGTCTTGCCCTTGAGTGTCTCGGTGGCGCCGGCAATGTCGGCGTCGGTGTACGGGACGCCAAGGGTGCGCATCACCCGCAGCTTGGTTTCGGTGTGGCTGCTGTCGAGCGGATTGGCCACCAGCCATGGGTAAGCGGGCATCTTCGATTCCGGCACCACGTTGCGCGGGTTGTACAAGTGCGCGCGGTGCCAGTCTTCGGAGTAGCGACCGCCGACCCGGGCCAGGTCTGGCCCCGTGCGTTTGGAGCCCCAGAGGAACGGGTGATCCCACACGCTTTCCCCGGCCACCGAGTAGTGGCCGTAGCGCTCGGTTTCGGCGCGGAACGGACGAATCATTTGCGAGTGGCAACCGACGCAGCCTTCGCGGATATAAATGTCGCGACCTTCCAGTTGCAAGGCGGTATAGGGCTTCATGCCCTCGACCGGTTTGTTGGTCACGTCCTGAAAGAACAGCGGGACGATCTGGGTCAGACCACCGATGCTGACGGCCAGAACCATCAACAGCAGCAACAGGCCGACGTTTTTCTCGATTGTTTCGTGTTTCATGGCGGACTCCTCAGGCCATCTGCGCCGCGGTGGCGACTTCGGCAGGCTCGGCAGCGCGCACGGTGCGCCAGGTGTTGTAGGCCATCAGCAACATGCCGCTGAAGAAGATCGCGCCCCCCACCAACCGCACGACGAAGCCTGGATGGCTGGCTACCAGGGTTTCGACGAAGGAGTAGGTCAACGTGCCGTCTTCATTGACTGCGCGCCACATCAGGCCCTGGGCGATGCCGTTGACCCACATCGAGGCGATGTAGAGCACGGTGCCAATGGTTGCGAGCCAGAAGTGCGCGTTGATCAGACCGATGCTGTGCATGGCCGGGCGGCCGAAGATTTTCGGGATCATGTGGTACAGCGCGCCGATCGAGATCATCGCTACCCAGCCCAGAGCGCCAGCGTGAACGTGGCCGATGGTCCAGTCGGTGTAGTGGGAGAGGGCGTTGACGGTCTTGATCGCCATCATCGGCCCTTCGAAAGTCGACATGCCGTAGAACGCCAGGGAGACCACCAGGAAGCGCAGGACCGGGTCGCTGCGCAACTTATGCCAGGCGCCCGACAGGGTCATCATGCCGTTGATCATCCCGCCCCAGCTGGGCGCCAGCAGAATCAACGACATCACCATGCCCAGTGACTGTGCCCAGTCCGGCAGTGCGGTGTAGTGCAGGTGGTGCGGGCCGGCCCAGATGTACAGGGTGATCAGTGCCCAGAAGTGCACGATCGACAAACGATAGGAGTAGACCGGACGCTCGGCCTGCTTGGGCACGAAGTAATACATCATCCCGAGAAAGCCCGCGGTGAGGAAGAAGCCCACGGCGTTGTGGCCGTACCACCACTGAACCATGGCATCGGTCGCCCCGCCGTAGAGCGAGTAGGACTTGGTCAGGCTGACCGGAATTTCCAGATTGTTGACGATATGCAGAATCGCCACGGTGATGATGAACGCACCGAAGAACCAGTTCCCGACATAGATGTGCCTGGTCTTGCGCTTGATCAGCGTGCCGAAGAACACATAGGCGTAGGCGACCCAGACGATGGTGATCAGGATGTCGATCGGCCATTCCAGCTCGGCGTACTCTTTGGAACTGGTGTAACCCAATGGCAAGCTGATGGCCGCCAGCAGGATCACCAGTTGCCAGCCCCAGAAGGTGAATGCGGCGACTTTCGGTGCAAACAGCTGCGTTTGGCAGGTGCGTTGTACTGAATAGAAGGAACTGGCAAACAGCGCGCAGCCACCGAAGGCGAAAATCACCGCATTGGTGTGCAAGGGGCGCAGGCGACCGAAACTGGTCCACGGCAGGTTGAAGTTGAGTTCGGGCCAGACCAATTGGGCAGCGAGAAAAACCCCGAGTCCCATGCCGACGATGCCCCACACCACCGTCATAATGGCGAATTGGCGGACCACCTTGTAGTTATAGGCGGTACTGATAGAAGTGTTCATGGTTCCCCATCCACGGTTCAGCTGAAGTGAAAGCGCCTGCGCACGGCAACGGCGCGCTCACTTCTTCTGGAGTTATAGGCAGACTAAAAGCGAGGCAAGCATGGACAAAGAGCACAAGGCCAGTATTGACGGGGATCAATGGGGCAAGTGCCTGCGGGATCACGGCTGGCTGTGGAATGCCGCGCAACTATCCGCTGCGACGGCTGAGCCGCTGACGCTGATCCTGGCCCACGGTGCCGGTGCGCCGATGGACAGCAGCTTCATGAGTGACATGGCCGCACGCCTTGCCGGGCGCGGGATCAACGTGCTGCGCTTTGAGTTTCCCTACATGGCCCAACGACGCCTGGACGGCGGTAGACGCCCGCCTGATCCAGCGCCGAAACTGCTGGAATGCTGGCGCGAGGTGTATACCCAAGTGCGACGCCATGTCGCTGGGCGTTTGGTCATCGGCGGCAAGTCCATGGGCGGGCGCATGGCCAGTTTGCTGGCGGATGAATTGCAGGCGGATGCGCTGGTGTGTCTGGGGTATCCGTTTTATGCGGTGGGTAAACCGGAAAAACCTCGAGTCGAGCATCTGGCCGAATTGAGAACCCCGACCTTGATCGTTCAGGGTGAGCGGGATGCATTGGGTAATCGGCAGGCGGTGGAGGGTTATGTATTGTCGCCGAGCATCGAGGTGATGTGGCTGGTGGCGGGGGATCATGACCTTAAGCCGTTGAAGGCCTCGGGCTTTACCCATGAGCACCATTTGGAGTCTGCTGCCAAAAAGGTCGCCGAATTTCTCCGTTAAGTGATCATTCCCACCCTCCGCGTGGGAATGCCGCCAGGGACGCTCCGCGTTCCGCTTCTGGATGTGACGCAGAGCGTCACGCGATGCATTCCCACGCAGAGCGTGGGAATGATCGGTAGGGGTGCATCTGTCAGCGGTTAAAGCGTTCCACCAACGAATACTGGGTATTCGCTGTACGGGTCAACTCTTCACTGAGCAGTGCCGAGTTTTGCGCTTGTTCCGAGGTCTGATCAGCCAGCTGCGCGATGGTGCTGATATTGCGGCTGATCTCTTCAGCCACGGCGCTTTGTTCTTCGGTCGCAGCTGCAATCTGAGCGGTCATGTCGGTGATGTTGGCCACCGCTTCGCTGATGCCCACCAACGCCTTGTCGGCCTCGAGTACCCGCGCGACACCTTCTTCAGCCTGGCGATGGCCGGCGTCCATGGTTTGTACGGCGGTGCTGGCGGTCTGTTGCAGTTTGGCGATCAAGCTGTGGATCTGCCCGGTGGACTCACTGGTACGTTGCGCCAGTTGCCGTACTTCATCGGCAACCACCGCAAAGCCACGCCCCATTTCCCCGGCGCGGGCCGCTTCGATAGCGGCGTTCAAGGCCAGCAGGTTGGTCTGGTCGGCGATGCCTTTGATCACATCGACCACGCCGCCGATTTCATCGCTGTCTTTGGCCAGTTGGGTTACCGTGGCGCCGGTTTCACCGACCACCTGGGACAGACGCTGGATGGCTTCGCGGGTTTCGCCGGCGACGTCGCGGCCGCGACTGGTCAGGCGATTGGCTTGCTGAGTGGCGTCGGCGGTGCGCTGGACATGGCTGGCGACTTCCTGAGTGGTGGCAGCCATCTGGTTGACGGCAGTGGCCACTTGCTCAGTCTCAACCCGCTGGCGCTCCAGCCCGGTGGAGCTCTTGTGGGCCAGGGCGTCGGATTGACGGGCTTGCTCGTTCAGGTGCTCGGCGGTGTCCTGGAGGCGGGTCAGGCAGGTTTTCAGGCGTGCCTCCTGGCTGAGAATGGACATCTCCAGGCGTGCCTGGGCGCCGCGACTGTCGGTGTACATCTGTGCGATCAGCGGGTCCGAGGTGGTCTGTTCAGCCAGGCGCAGCAAGCGCTTGAGGCCACGTTGTTGCCAGCTCAAACCGAGCAGACCCAGCGGCACCGAGAGCCCGGCAGCCAGGGCGAAGCCCCAATGGGAGTTGAGCCAGATGCCAATCAGAAAGCTGAGCTGGCTGACCAGAATGAACGGCAACCAGTCTTGCAGCACCGGCAACCATTTATCACTTTGAGGAATGGCCGACTTGCCCTGGTTGATACGTTGGTAGAGCGCTTCGGCGCGGTGGATCTGTTCGGCGGTGGGTTTGACCCGTACCGACTCGTAACCGACCACCTGATTGCCTTCGAAAACCGGTGTGACATAGGCGTTGACCCAGTAGTGGTCACCGGATTTACAGCGATTCTTGACAATGCCCATCCAGGGCAAGCCTTGCTTCAGAGTGCCCCACATGTGCGCAAACACCGCTGCCGGGACGTCTGGATGACGTACCAGGTTGTGCGGTGCACGGATCAGTTCCTCACGAGAAAAACCACTTATTTCAACGAAAGCGTCGTTGCAGTAGGTAATCACGCCTTTGGCATCGGTGGTGGAAATCAACCGTTGCTGAGCCGGGAAGGTACGTTCACGTTGTGTAACGGGTTGGTTGTTACGCATGGTTTTTCAATCCGCAAGGCTTTGTCAGGTTGTCGGCAGTGCCTGGGGATTATTGAAAATATTTTTCAAAAATCGGTGGTGCGTCTCAGGTGAGCGGTTTGCGCCTTGAAATGGATAGTGAATGGACTGTTGCAGAATTTTGCGCAGAGTCGGCCAAGTTGTTCTTCCTGACCGACAATGGTACTGAAGCTCATGTTATCTGGTACTTCAGTACCTGTTTGATCCGGTAATGTCTTACCCCGCCAGCATCGGATAAGTAAACAGCCCGAAGTGCAACAGATTCAAACCAAAGTGCGTGGCGATTGCCGCGCTCAGTCCGCCAAAACGGTAGGCCAGGCCGTAGCCGACTCCGGCAATACTCGCCAGCAATACCCATTGCCAGCCGGCGCCCAGATGCACCAGGCCAAAGAGCAGCGCCGCGCATATCAGTGCAAGGGTTTCGCCATAAGGCAGCTGTTTGAAGCGCTGGCTCAAACCGCCCTGAATATAGCCACGAAACAGGGCTTCTTCGACCAGAGTCACCAACAGCAGGTTGTTCAGTACCCAAAGCCAACCTTGATCCGGCCACTTCGGTTCCCAATGAATGATGCCCAGCAACACCGCACCACCGAGCGCGGCCAGTGCACTCAGGGTCAAGGCCAGGGCGGTCGCGTATAGCGAAAGACGCAGGGAGCGCCGTCCGACAATCCATGGGCATACCAACAACAGCCAGAAGCCAATCAGCGGTTTGTCCAGATTGAGGTACATCGAGAACGGCACTGCATCTTCGGTAAAGACTTCGGGGCCAATGACGCTACCGTTGTAGAAGCCCGGTAGCCAATGCAGAGCCAGCGCGAGGGCCAGTACCACGAACAAGCCGTGTCCGAGATAACGGCCATAACGGCTCTTTTGCTGGCGCACGGCAAAACCTGCGAACAGCAGCAAGGCAACGGCGATCAGTGCTTGCACCTCCAGTTGTCCGGCAAACATTGCCAGGCTGTAGCCGATGCAGAGGAGTGCCAGATAAAGCCATGGCAAAGCGATCATGTGAAGTCCTTTCAGGCGGGAGTCTTACCTTAAAAAGCTGGAGCGGTCTGAGTCGCCCGGATCGTCCGAATGTGCCCGAACCTATCGGGGGCGCAATTATAAACAGAGGAACACTCGCATCAGCCAAACAAAAACACCGCCCGAAGGCGGTGTTTCAGGTGAGGTGGAATTACGACGCGATCAACTGCCGCAACACGTAATGCAGAATCCCCCCCGACTTGAAGTACTCAACTTCATTCAAGGTGTCGATCCGGCACAGCACTTCGATCTTCTCGCTGCTGCCGTCTTCACGGGTGATCACCAGTGTGAGGTTCATGCGCGGTTGCAGTTCGACGCCGGTCAAGCCCTGAATATCCAGGGTTTCCTTGCCTGTCAGTTTCAGGCTCTTGCGGTTCTGATCAAGTTTGAACTGCAACGGCAGTACGCCCATGCCCACCAGGTTGGAGCGGTGGATACGCTCGAAACTCTCGGCGATCACCGCCTTGACCCCCAGCAGGTTGGTGCCCTTGGCTGCCCAGTCGCGGCTTGAGCCGGTGCCGTATTCCTGACCTGCGATCACCACCAGTGGAGTGCCGGCTGCCTGATAACGCATAGCCGCATCGTAGATCGGCAGTTTTTCGCCGGTGGGGATGTAGATCGTGTTGCCGCCTTCTTCGCCCCCAAGCATTTCGTTGCGGATACGGATGTTGGCGAAGGTGCCGCGCATCATCACTTCATGGTTGCCGCGACGTGAGCCATAGGAGTTGAAGTCGCGCGGCTCCACACCCAGTCCGCGCAGGTAGCTCCCGGCAGGGCTGTCGGTCTTGATGTTACCGGCAGGGGAGATGTGGTCGGTGGTCACCGAGTCGCCGAGCAGCGCCAGAACCCTCGCGCCCTTGACGTCTGCGACTACCGGCAACGGGCCTGCGATGTCATCGAAGAACGGTGGATGCTGGATGTAGGTGGAGTCCTGCTGCCAGACATAGGTCGCCGCTTGCGGGACTTCGATGGCTTGCCATTGTGCGTCACCGGCAAACACTTCGGCGTATTCCTTGTGGAACATTTTGGTACTGACCTGGGCCACCGCGTCGGCGATTTCCTTGGCACTGGGCCAGATGTCGCGCAGGTATACCGGCTGGCCATCGGTACCGATACCCAGCGGCTCGCTACTGATATCGATCCGCACGCTGCCAGCCAGGGCGTAGGCCACCACCAGCGGTGGCGACGCCAGCCAGTTGGTTTTTACCAGGGGATGCACGCGACCCTCGAAGTTGCGGTTGCCGGACAATACCGAGGCGACGGTCAGGTCTGCCTTTTGAATGGCCTTTTCGATTGGCTCCGACAACGGCCCGGAGTTACCGATGCAGGTCGTGCAGCCGTATCCGACCAAGGAAAAACCCAGTTCATCGAGATACTGGGTCAGGCCCGCGGCGTTGTAGTAGTCGGTGACGACTTTCGAGCCGGGTGCCAGGGAACTCTTGACCCAGGGTTTGCGTTTGAGGCCTTTCTCCACGGCTTTTTTCGCCACCAACCCGGCTGCCATCATGACGCTGGGGTTGGAGGTGTTGGTGCAGGAGGTGATCGCGGCAATCACCACGGCGCCGTTTTTCAAGCGATAGGTCTGGCCTTCATAGTCATAATCCGCTTCGCCTACAAATTCAGCGCTGCCCACCGCGACGCCACCGCCGCCTTCGCTTTCCAGGCGACCCTCTTCTTTGCTGGTGGGTTTGTATTGCAGGCCGAGAAAGTCGGTAAAGGCCTGGCCGACGTTCGGCAGCGAGACCCGGTCCTGTGGGCGCTTGGGGCCGGCCAGGCTGGCCTCGACGCGGCCCATGTCCAGCGCCAGGCTATCGGTGAATACCGGTTCTTTGCCGGGCAAGCGCCACAGGCCCTGAACCTTGCTGTAGGCCTCCACCAGTTTTACGGTTTCAGTCGACCGGCCGGACAAACGCAGGTAGTCCAGGGTGACGTCATCCACCGGGAAAAATCCGCAGGTAGCGCCGTATTCCGGGGCCATATTGGCAATGGTTGCGCGGTCCGCCAGCGGTAAGTCGGCGAGGCCGTCGCCATAGAACTCGACGAATTTGCCGACCACGCCTTTCTTGCGCAGCATCTGTGTGACGGTCAGCACCAGGTCAGTGGCGGTGATGCCCTCCTTGAGCTTGCCGGTCAGCTTGAAGCCGATCACTTCCGGAATCAGCATCGACACCGGTTGGCCGAGCATCGCGGCTTCCGCTTCGATACCGCCGACACCCCAGCCGAGTACGCCGAGGCCATTGATCATAGTGGTGTGGGAATCTGTACCGACCAGTGTGTCCGGGAAGGCATAGGTACGGCTGTCTTCATCCTTGGTCCAGACCGTGCGGCCGAGGTATTCGAGGTTGACCTGGTGACAGATCCCGGTGCCCGGTGGCACCACGCTGAAGTTGTCAAAGGCGCTTTGGCCCCAACGCAGGAAGGCATAACGTTCGCCGTTGCGCTGCATTTCGATGTCGACGTTCTGTTTGAACGCACTGGCACTGGCAAATTTGTCGACCATCACCGAGTGATCGATCACCAGGTCCACCGGCGACAGCGGGTTGATGCGTTGCGGATCGCCGCCGGCCTTGGCCACGGCGGCGCGCATGGCAGCCAGGTCGACCACCGCGGGTACGCCAGTGAAGTCTTGCATCAGCACCCGCGCCGGACGGTACTGAATTTCCCGGTCGGAGCGGCGTTCCTTGAGCCAGGCCGCGAGGGCCTTGAGGTCGGCGCCGGTAACGGTTTTTTCGTCTTCCCAGCGCAGCAGGTTTTCCAGCAGGACTTTCAACGACATGGGCAGTTTGTCGAGATCACCAAGAGACTTGGCGGCTTCCGGCAGGCTGAAATAGTGATAAGTCTTGTCGTCGACTTTTAATGTTTTAAGGGCTTTCAGGCTATCGAGGGACGGCATTGAATGACTCCTTTTAGTCCGCACGGCTACGGACCTGGCGGGACGGGCAGAGCCTTTAACCTAGCTCTGATTGGGGAATCTGGCTAATAACCGGACTCTATGGACAAGTCCAGGGTTCCGAACTCGGCTATCATGCGCCGGTTTTCGTGACAGGCTTTGCTTTAGGGTCTGGACATCGCGCAGTGGCTGAATTGTTCGCCAACTGCCCAGGAGTATGAATGAACACCCTCTTTATGCATTGCCGGCCCGGCTTCGAAGGCGAAGTCTGTTCCGAGATATCCGAACTCGCCGCGCGTCTGAATGTGGCCGGTTATGCCAAGGCCAAGGCCAGCAGTGCCTGCGCCGAGTTTGTCTGCACCGAAGACGATGGCGCCGAGCGGCTGATGCACGGTCAGCGTTTCGCCGAGCTGATCTTTGTGCGGCAATGGGCCCGCGGCATGTTTATCGACTTGCCGGAAACCGACCGTATCAGCGTGATTCTTGCTCATATGGCAAGGTTCCCTGTCTGCGGCAGCCTATGGCTGGAAGTCGTCGATACCAATGACGGTAAAGAACTGTCGAATTTCTGCAAGAAGTTCGAAGGCCCGTTGCGCAAGGCGCTGACCAGTGCCGGAAAACTGGTGGAAGACGCTGGCAAACCTCGACTATTGCTGACCTTTAAAAGCGGTCGCGAGGTGTTTCTCGGTCTGGCTGAAAGCAACAACTCAGCGATGTGGCCGATGGGGATCCCACGTCTGAAGTTCCCCCGCGAAGCGCCAAGCCGTTCGACGCTGAAGCTGGAAGAGGCCTGGCACCATTTCATCCCCCGCGATCAGTGGGACGAGCGCTTGCACAGCGACATGACCGGTGTCGATCTCGGTGCCGCACCTGGCGGCTGGACCTGGCAACTGGTCAATCGCGGGATGCTGGTGACCGCCATCGACAACGGCCCGATGGCTGAGAGCTTGATGGACACAGGGCTGGTTCAACATTTGATGGCTGACGGTTTCACCTTCAAACCCAAGCAACCAGTGGACTGGATGGTCTGCGATATCGTCGAGAAGCCTGCGCGCAACGCGGCGCTCCTGGAAACCTGGATTGGCGAGGGGCATTGCCGGGAAGCGGTGGTAAACCTGAAGCTGCCGATGAAACAGCGCTACGCGGAAGTAAAGCGCTTGCTCGAACGTATCGAAGAAGGCTTCAAGGAACGCGGCATCCGCGTCGCCATTGGCTGCAAGCAGCTGTATCACGACCGCGAAGAAGTGACCTGCCATTTGCGTCGTCTGGATGTGAAAAAGCCGAAATCCCGCTGAGCCTTTCGCGGGCAAGCCCGGCTCCCACAAGGTCGGCGCAGGATCTGTAGGAGCCGAGCTTGCTCGCGATGAACGATGACGCGGTTTGCCTGATGCACCTCGCCGCCTGCATCGCGAGCAAGCTCGGCTCCTACATTAGGTAAAACGCCACAGATGACTCGACACCCGGCTTTGCGCGACAATGCCGGCCAGTTTCAGGAGTGAAGTATGAGCCAAACCATCGATACGCCCGTCGACGCGATCCTCGACGCCACCGGCCTCAACTGCCCGGAGCCGGTGATGATGCTGCATCAGCACATCCGCGACCTGCAGCCCGGCGGCCTGCTCAAGGTGATCGCCACCGATCCGTCGACCCGTCGCGACATCCCCAAGTTCTGCGTGTTTCTCGACCACGAACTGGTAGAGCAGCGGGAAGAGGCGGGCACCTACCTGTACTGGATTCGCAAGAAGCTCGATTAACCCCTCGAGCGGCTGATCCGGATCCGCTTGCGTGCACTGCGTGTCAGGCGGATCGACAGCATCAGTGCCGCGCAACTCAAACCGACGATCAAACCTTGCCACAGCCCGCTCGGGCCACTGGCAGTACCGAGCCAGTCGGTCAGGCCCAGGGCGTAACCCACCGGCAAGCCAATCCCCCAGTAGGCGAACAGCGTCAGGATCATCGTCACCCGAGTGTCCTGATAACCGCGCAAGGCGCCGGCCGCAGTCACCTGAATCGCATCCGAGAACTGGAACAACGCCGAATAGATGATCAGCATCGACGCGACCTGAGTCACCATCGGGTCGGCGGTATAGATCGCCGCGATGTGCTCACGCAGCAGCAACATCATGCTGGCGGAGATGCAGGCATAGGCCAGCGCCGTCCCCATGCCGACACCGGCGGCAAAGCGCGCCTCACGGGGCTCTTCACGCCCCAGTGCCTGGCCGACACGCACGGTCACAGCCATTGCGAGGGAGTAGGGGATCATGAACACCAGCGAGCTGAAGTTCAGGGCGATCTGGTGTCCTGCCACTACCGTGGCGCCGAGGCTGCCGATCAACAGGGCGATCACCGCGAAAATGCTCGACTCGGCGAACACGGCAATACCGATTGGCAGACCGATGCTCAGCAGGCGCTTGATCACTGCCCATTGTGGCCAGTCGAAACGACTGAACAACTGGCTCGACTGATACGCCGGTGCCCAGCGGGTCCAGCCCGCCATGCCGAGCATCATCACCCACATCACGATTGCCGTGGCCCAGCCGCAACCGACACCGCCCATGGCCGGCACGCCGAGGTGGCCATAAATGAACACATAGTTGAGCGGAATATTCAGCGCCAGCCCGCACAGACCCAGCACCATGCTCGGGCGGGTGCGGCCCATGCCATCGCTGAAGCAGCGCAGCACATGGTAGAGCGCAACGGCTGGCAACCCGGTGGCAATGCCGCGCAGGTATTCCATGCAAGGGCCGATCAATTCGGGATCGACCTTCATTACATGCAAAACCGGCTCGGCATTGAACAGTATCAGTGTCGCCATCAAGCCGACCACCAACGCCAGCCATAACGCCTGACGCACAATCGGGCCGATCTCGCCGTGAGTGCCGGCCCCGAAACGTTGCGCGACTTTCGGCGTCGTCGCCAGCAGCGTACCAGTCATCAGCAGGAACACTGGCACCCAAATCGAGTTGCCCAGCGCCACCGCGGCCAGATCTCGCGGCCCGACACGACCAGCCATCACCGCATCGACGAAGCCCATCGCGGTAGTGGCCAGCTGCGCGATCATGATCGGCAAGGCCAGGCCGAGCAGATTACGCAGCTCAAGACGAACCCGGGCAGGGCGGTTGAGGGAAATAGCAGCGGGGCTGTCAGTCACGGAATTCACAAGCGAAGCGTCCAGAGGTTTTGATGCGCAAGGCGGCGCATTCTACGCCTTGACACAATGGTCAGGAAAACTCCTGTGTTGCGGATTTGTAAGTGAGGAAAAACACATAGCTTCAATGCAGCTGCTACGGGAGGGCATGCAACTGAGTTCTTCGCGTCACTGGCCCCTCACCCTCAACTACGCCTACACTGCGGCTCCGCGAAAGGAGCCTGCCATGCTGATTGTTGCCGACGAAAATATCCCGCTGCTCGATGCCTTCTTTGCCGGTATCGGCGAAATCCGTCGCTTGCCGGGGCGCGCGATCGACCGCGCCGCCATCGAGCAGGCCGATGTTCTGTTAGTGCGCTCGGTGACCAACGTCGACCGTGCGCTGCTCGAAGGCAGCAACGTACGCTTTGTCGGCACCTGCACCATCGGTACCGATCACCTGGATCTCGATTACTTTCAGCAGGCTGGTATCACCTGGTCCAGCGCTCCGGGTTGTAATGCCCGTGGCGTAGTTGACTACGTTCTCGGCAGTTTGCTGACGTTGGCGGAAATCGAAGGCACTGACCTGAGCCGACGCACTTATGGTGTGGTCGGCGCCGGTGAAGTGGGTGGTCGGCTGGTCAAGGTGCTACGAGGGCTGGGCTGGAACGTGCTGGTTTGCGATCCACCACGGCAAGCCGCTGAAGGGGGTGATTACGTCAGCCTGGAACAGATTGTCGAGCAGTGCGATGTCATCAGTCTGCACACCCCGCTCAGCAAAAACGGCGATCTGCCAACCTGGCACTTGTTCGATAAAACACGGTTGAGCCAACTCAAATCCGGCACCTGGCTGATCAATGCCAGCCGTGGCCCGGTAGTGGACAACGCTGCCCTGCGCGAAGTGCTGCTGCAGCGTGAAGACCTGCAAGCGGTGCTGGATGTCTGGGAGGGCGAGCCGCAGGTCGATGTGGCGCTGGCTGATCTTTGCGTGCTGGCCACCCCGCATATCGCCGGCTACAGCCTCGACGGCAAACAACGCGGTACCGCGCAGGTCTATCAGGCGTTTTGCGAGTACCAGGGGCAGACGCCTCAGGTCCGTCTCGATCAATTATTGCCCGCGCCGTGGTTGGCTGAAGTCAGCCTGAATGCCAGCAGCGATCCGGGCTGGGCTTTGGCCATGTTGTGCCGTGGCGTTTACGACCCGCGCCGTGACGATGCGGATTTTCGTCGTAGTCTGGTGGGCAGCGTGCAAGAGCAGCGCGCGGCGTTTGATGCCTTGCGCAAGCATTATCCAGAGCGGCGGGAGATTGATGGACTGACGGTAAGGATCAAGGGGGAGTCGCATGTCCTGCGCAATATCGTATTGGCGCTGGGGGCGGTGGCAGTCTAGGAAGCGGATTGACCCCATCGCGAGCAAGCTCGGCTCCTACAGGATTTCGGTGTTTTTGCAGGAGCGAGGCTTGCCCGCGATGGGTCGCGCAGCGGCCCCAAAAAGTGCCCAGAAAAAACCCGGCATCAAGGCCGGGTCAAGAGGACGTGAGGCTATGTGTCAGTCTTGCTTGGCAGGCTTGACCAATCGTTGCTCCAGTTCGCGGCAAGCGCTCTGGATCATGTCTTCAGTGATCGGTACTTCGCGCCCTTTAGCGTCGATAATTGAGCAACCCAGAGATTGACCTGGCTGGGTGCGGATCACTTGAATTTTGTCATCGCTGCTATGTTGCAAGGACATGGCCTGTCTCCTCATCAGGTTGTGTGCCTACTCTAAAACCGCCAGGTGACCAAGCTGTGACAACTCCCTACAGGATTCACAAGCGGCGTCCTCAGTCCATCAGAAATGTCCTTGAACTTCCAGACAGACTTTAGACCAATAACATCTAGGGTCTATTGTCAGAGGTCATATTTAACCTGACTCATTGTGATTTACAGAGAACCGGCGGATTGGTCGGTGTAGGCTTGGTGGCGTTTATCCTTTCTGGTTGTGCTATTGGATGATCTTCATGCTCTCTTCCCGTCACCGCCGCGCGATCCGCCTGGCCACTCATTTCATTGCGCCGTACCGCTGGCCGGCGTTTGGCGCTTTGTTCGCCCTGATCGTTACCGCCGGCATCACCTTGTCCATGGGGCAGGGCATTCGCCTGCTGGTGGATCAAGGCTTCATGACCCGGTCGCCGCACCTGCTCAACCAGTCCATCGGTTTGTTTCTGATGCTGGTGATGGGGTTGGCGGTGGGCACCTTCGTGCGTTTCTATCTGGTGTCCTGGATTGGCGAGCGTTGCGTGGCGGATATTCGCCGGCAGGTGTTCAACCATTTGATCTACCTGCACCCGGGCTTCTATGAGGACAACCGCAGCTCGGAAATCCAGTCGCGGTTGACCGCCGACACCACGCTGCTGCAATCGGTGATCGGCTCGTCGCTGTCGCTGTTCCTGCGTAATGCCTTGATGGTCATTGGCGGCATCGTGCTGCTGTTCATCACCAATCCCAAACTCACTAGTATCGTAGTGGTTGCCTTGCCGCTGGTGTTGGCGCCGATCCTGATCTTCGGCCGCCGGGTGCGCAGCCTGTCGCGTTTGAGCCAGGACCGTATCGCCGATGTCGGCAGTTACGTGTCCGAAACCCTTGGACAGATCAAAACCGTGCAGGCCTACAACCATCAGGTGCAGGATGAGCAACGCTTCGCGGTGACCGTTGAAGAGGCGTTCGACACTGCGCGTAAACGCATCATGCAGCGGGCCTGGTTGATCACCCTGGTGATCATGCTGGTGCTCGGTGCTGTTGGGGTGATGCTCTGGGTCGGTGGCATGGACGTGATCGCCGGGCGCATTTCCAGTGGTGAACTGGCGGCCTTTGTCTTTTACAGCCTGATCGTCGGCGGTGCCTTTGGCACCTTGAGCGAAGTGATCGGCGAGTTGCAGCGGGCGGCGGGTGCGGCCGAGCGGATTGCTGAATTGTTGCGTTCGGAAAACATCATCCAGGCGCCGGTCACCGGGCGGGTCCAATTGCCGGAGCGTGTCGAAGGTAATCTGGTTTTGCAGGACCTGCGTTTCTCCTATCCGTCGCGCCCGGAAAGCTATGCCATCGACGGACTCAATCTGACCATCCAGGCCGGCGAAACCCTGGCGCTGGTCGGGCCTTCGGGTGCTGGCAAATCAACCGTTTACGATCTGCTGCTGCGTTTCTACGACCCGACGCAGGGCCGCATCCTGCTTGATGGGCACCCACTGACCCGGCTCGACCCCATGGACCTGCGCCGCTGTTTTGCGCTGGTTTCGCAAAGCCCCGCGTTGTTTTTTGGCAGCATCGAAGAGAACATCCGCTACGGAAATCCATCGGCGACCCTGGCCCAGGTGCAAGAAGCGGCAAAAATTGCCTACGCTCATGAATTCATCGAGAAAATGCCCCACGGCTACCAGACCCACCTCGGCGACAGTGGCCTGGGTCTCTCCGGCGGACAGCGCCAGCGCCTGGCAATCGCCCGGGCGCTGCTGGTGGACGCGCCGATCCTGTTGCTGGACGAAGCCACCAGTGCCCTCGACGCCCAAAGCGAACACTTGATCCAGCAGGCCCTGCCAAGCCTGATGAAAAACCGCACCACCCTGGTCATCGCCCATCGCCTGGCCACGGTCAAAAACGCTGATCGTATTGCGGTGATGGATCAAGGAAAACTGGTAGCGATCGGCACCCATCAGGAGCTGATCGCCAGCAATACGCTGTATGCACAGTTGGCGGCGTTGCAGTTTAATGATGGCAAGCCTGAACTCGATGTCCGACCGTGAATGATCGTTCCCGCGCAGAGCGTGGGAACGATCAATCTACAGGATCATTGATCATCAAAATACCGCTCATGCCAGTCCACAAGTGGTTGTGGGGCGTTGAGTTTCTGGCCGTAGATCACCGAGTAGGACAGCACGTTTTGCACATACTGGCGGGTTTCGTCGAAGGGGATGCTTTCAACCCAGACATCGAAGCTCAGGTGATCGGCGCCTCTGAGCCATTGCCGAACGCGGGCGGGGCCTGCGTTGTAGGCGGCGGAGGCGAGTACCCGGTTACCGTTGAACTGGCTGTGGACCTGGCTCAGGTAGGCGGCACCGAGCTGGATGTTCTTGTCCGGGTCCAGTATTTGCTGCGACGAGGCCAGGGGAATGCTGAATTTTCGCGCGGTTTCCCTGGCGGTAACGGGCATCAGTTGCATCAAGCCGCTGGCGCCGACACCGGAGCGAGCGTCGTCCATGAACGCGCTTTCCTGGCGAGTGATAGCGAACACCCAGCTTGAATGCAGGCCGCGGATCCTGGCTTCTCGCACCAGGGTCTCGCGGTGGGCCATCGGGAAGCGAATGTCCAGATCATCCCAGTATTGCGCCTGGCTGATGGTACGGATCGCCGGGAAGTACCATTTCAGGTCGTAGGCCAGTTTGGCCTGAGCGACCATTTCGTCACGGTTGAAGCGACGGCTGACGTGGTACCACTCGCGGCGCCCGTCGACGATCTGGCCACGGGCATGGAATTCCAGGGCGCGACGCACGCCCGGGGTGTTGCGGACCTTGTTGATGATCGCCTGGCTGAGCACCAGGGGTTTGTTGATCAGCGAATACGGCGACTGTGCGCGATCGGCGGCGAGGAAACCGTAGAAATCGCGCTCATGAGCGAGGTTCTTATAAAGGACCAGCGCTTCCGGATTCTGCGGCTGAGCCAGTTCCAGGCTGCGAGCCTGCCAGTAACGCCAGCGGTTGGTGGTGGCCAGGTCCTGCGGCAGTCTGCGGGTCAACTGATAGGCGTCATCCCAGCGCGCCAGGCGCAACAGCAAACGCAGGCGCCATTCGGAGACGGTGTTGTCACGCAGTTCAGGGTCGTACTTGGTCATCACGTCGAGGGCACGGCTGTCGAATCGCCGCGCCAGAGTCAGGCCGATTTCCCGGGCGATTGCCACTTTTTCGTCACGTGAGAAGTGCATACTGCTGGCATAGCTGTCGAGCAGGCTCATGGCGATGTCCGGATCCTGGCGTGCCAGGCGGCGCAGGCCCAGACCGACGACGTCGGACATGGCTTCATCGACGGGCGTGAAGCGCGATGGCTGGCTGAGCAGTTCCGGTCGCTGGGCGACGTCGATCAGCAATCTGCCCTGCGGGGCGAGGGTGGTCATGCTGTTGACCAGGCTCTTGGCCAGCGGGTAGTTGCGGGCGTCGGCGGCCAGCTTGGCGCGCTGCCAGCGTTTCTGTTCGGTCAGCTGACCTTCTGCGGCCCACTGAGCGAACAGTGCGTCGCAAGCGGCGGGCTGGGACTTTCCTGTCAGCCAGAGCTTTTCAGTGTTGGCATAGCCTGCGGCCTTGAGGTTGTGGCCCAGCTGATATTGAGCATTCAGACAGTCCAGCTCGGTGAAATTGAGCTTGGGGTCGTAGTATTTGACGAAAGGTTGCCAGTCGCCACGCTCGGCCAGCCAGCGTAGCCAGCGCAGTTTCATCCAGTTGGCTTGCGGCAGGTCACCGTGTTCGGCGAGGAATCTCTCGATCTCGTCGTTGCTGGCGGTTTTCAGTCGGGCGGTCAGTTCGTCGTAGGCCAGGTACGGCTCCAGCGGGTAATCGCTGAGCGCTTGGCTGTATCGGAAGTACGGGCCCGAATCACCCTTGGCCAAGGCGCGCTTGGCTTCATCGTAATACTGGCGTTGTTGCGACAGGTCCACCGCCTGGGCGGATTGCACGGTAGTGGCAGAGAGAAGCAGACAAGATAAAAAGCTGAAAAGGCGACTGCGCATGAGACGTCCGGGCAGAGAAAACGTGGCAAGTGCCGACGGTGCCAACACTGATTGCCTGTAGCTTAGCCTTTTGCCAGCAGCCGGCGAAAGCTTTGCCGGTCCGCCGGTGCAAGTTCCGGGTAATTGTTGTTCAGGGTGCTGCGAAGATGAAAATGCCGGCCGCATCAAACCTCAAGTCAGGTAGAATGCGCGCCCGATTTTTGGAGAAGCTCATGACCCTGCTCAAATTCAGCGATGTGTCCCTTGCTTTCGGCGCTATGCCGTTGTTGGACAAGGTGTCCTGGCAGATCGCCCGTGGTGAGCGGGTGTGCATCATCGGCCGCAACGGCACTGGCAAATCCAGCATGATGAAGCTGGTCAAAGGTGACCAGAAGCCCGATGACGGCTCCGTCTGGCGCGCGCCGGGGCTCAAAATCGGCGAATTACCGCAAGAATTGCCACTGGCCGACGAGCGGACTGTGTTCGACGTGGTTGCCGAGGGCCTGGACGGCGTCGGCGAGCTGCTCGCGCAGTATCACCACCTCAGCCAGAACATCGTCACTGACGCTGATCTGGACAAGCTGATGCACGTCCAGCACGACCTCGAAGCCCGTGACGGCTGGCGCTTGCAGCAATTGGTAGACAGCACCTTGAGCCGTCTGCAACTGCCGGCCGACAAGACCCTCGCCGAATTGTCCGGCGGCTGGCGTCGTCGCGTCCTGCTGGCTCAGGCGCTGGTATCGGAACCGGATCTGCTGCTGCTCGACGAACCGACCAACCACCTGGACATTGGTGCGATTGCCTGGCTCGAAGAGGCGCTGAAGGATTTCCAGGGCGCCGTGCTGTTCATCACGCACGACCGTTCATTCCTGCAAAACCTGGCGACCCGGATCCTCGAACTGGACCGTGGCGGCCTGATCGACTGGAACGGCGACTACGCCAGCTTCCTGGTTCACAAGGAAGCCACTCTGGCAGCCGAAGAGACCGCCAACGCCTTGTTCGACAAGCGCCTGGCCCAGGAAGAAGTCTGGATCCGTCAGGGCATCAAAGCCCGTCGCACCCGTAACGAAGGCCGCGTTCGTGCCCTGAAGGCCCTGCGCGTTGAGCGTAGCGAGCGTCGTGAGCGTACCGGCAAGGCCAACATTCAGCTGGACACTGCCGACAAGTCCGGCAAGCAAGTGATGGTCCTCGAGAACGTCAGCTTCGCTCACCCGGATGGCCCGTTCCTGATCAAGGATTTCTCCATGGTCCTGCAGCGCGGCGACCGTATCGGTCTGCTGGGTGCCAACGGTACTGGCAAAACCACATTGCTGAAGCTGATGCTCAGTGGTTTGCAGCCTACCAGCGGTAAAGTTGAGGAGGGCACGCGAATCGATGTGGCCTATTTCGACCAACTGCGCCATCAGCTGGATCTGGAAAAGACCGTGATCGATAACGTCGCCGAAGGTCGCGACTTCATCGACATTGACGGCCAAAGCCGCCACGTTCTGAGCTACCTCGGCGACTTCCTGTTCAGCCCGCAGCGTGCCCGCACGCCGGTCAAGGCGTTGTCCGGTGGTGAGCGTGCCCGTTTATTGCTGGCCAAGCTGTTCAGTAAGCCGGCCAACTTGCTGGTACTCGACGAACCGACCAACGACCTGGATGTGGAAACCCTCGAACTGCTGGAAGAGGTCCTGCTGACCTTCCAGGGTACAGTCTTGATGGTCAGCCACGACCGGGCATTCCTCGATAACGTGGTCACCAGCACCCTGGTCTTCGAAGGTGAAGGCAAGGTTCGTGAATACGTCGGTGGTTATCAGGACTGGCTGCGTCAGGGCGGTTCGCCGCGTCTGTTGGGCGTGACCGAGAACAAGTCCGGCAAAGCCGAGCTGAACTCTGCGGTCGTTACTGCCGCACCTGCGCCAGTGGTTGCTCAAGAAGCACCAGTGGCCAAGAAAAAGCTCAGCTACAAACTGCAGCGCGAACTGGAAGCCTTGCCAGGCGATATTGAAGCCAAAGAGCAGAAAATTGCGGGTGTCGAGGCTGAAATGGCGGATGCGGGCTTCTATCAGCGTCCTGCCGCACAGACTGCTGCGGTAATCGCTCAGCTTGAGCAATTGCAGGCTGAGCTCGAAGTGTTGGTCGAGCGTTGGGCAGAGCTGGATGCCTGATTGATCTGCTAGCTGTATAAAAAAGCCCGGCCTTACCTATGTGAGCGCCGGGCTTTTTGTATGAAACACGGTTTCCCCTGTAGGAGTGAGCTTGCTCGCTCCTACAGGGGCTAGGGTTCAGCTCTTGACCAGTCGCACAGCAAGTACATCGCAGGGTGCGCCGTGCAGGACGTCATTGGCGGTGGACCCGAGCAGCAGCGCCAGCCCATGTCTGCCGTGGCTGCCGACGACAATCAGGTCGCAGCCTTGCTCCTTGGCCAGATGATGGATCTCCTGGCGTGGCTGGCCGTAGGTCAAATGGCTGTTGGCCTTGGTGGCCTCCGGGTATTTCAGGATCAATCGCTCAAGACGCTCTTTGGCCTGATCGAACTGTTGTTGCTGCAATTGCGAGAGGTCCATCGGAACATCGCCGCCAAAAGCCATGGCCATGGGCTCGACAATATGGACCAGTGAGAGTTTGGCGCCGCTGCTGACTGACAGTTCACGAGCGCGCTTGATGACAGGGTCGCATTCTTCAGTGAGGTCAACAGCGACCAGGATGTGTTCATAGGACATGGACGGCGCTCCGGAGGATTGCGATGACGGTAAGTATGGCTGGTTTCAAGCGGATTGGTTTCAGTGTGGCGCAATCCGCTCCTCAAGAATCGGGAGTACACATATGACGGTCTGGATAGTGGTGTCAATCCTTGCGTTGGTTCTGAGTCCGCTGGCCTGGTTGCGACCTTCGCGCCATCAGAGCGGGCGGATGGCTCTGCGCATGGAGGCGCGACGCATGGGTCTGGCCATGCAACTGGCCCCTCAGGAATGGCCGCACTGGCTGGAGCCGGAGCCGCCGAGCCCTTGCGGCCAATACCATCGGCCGCGACGCAGCGTTCAAGCGGCGTGCTGGAGTTATTGGCAGACAGCGCCGGGTGTCTGGGTCAATCAGTGGCGAGAAGTTTGTCAGGATGATGCGTTGCTGGAGCATTTCAAAACGTTGCCGGCCAATGTGTTCAAAATCGAAGCGGACAAGCAAATGATTGCGTTGTATTGGGGGGAGAAGGGCGAGGCTAGTGTTTTGCAGGATATTGCAGCTGTTCTCAAAGCGCTCGCCTGAAAGCATTTCCCTGTAGCAGCTGCCGCCAGGCTGCGTCCGGCCGCGAAGCGGTCGTAAAACCGGTATCCCGAATCTTTCTATTGGATCGCGGTTAAGCATTCTACGACCGCTTCGCGCTCGGACGCAGCCTGGCGGCAGCTGCTACAGGTGCTTCGCTTGATTGGCAGGCAATAAAAAGCCCGACATCATCATCGGGCTGGAGTTGGCCAGGCAGGCCGGTAATTCGCTAAATCGCAACGGCACAGGTTCCGTGGCACTGATCTTACGCTTGGCATTCGCTCAAAGCGTTCATGTTTTTCTTTGTGGTGCTTGCCAGCTTAGCTCGATAAACGAAGAGCGATGCGGGTTAGGGCGACTTTTCTAAATATTGACTCTATGAATGATCAAACATGGATTGGCATGTTGATGATCTCTGCAGCGCTGGCATGACTGCAAAGTCGAGTTTCAACCAGCATTTTGGGCGATTGACAATTGCCTGAAATTCCGTGAAGGTGGCGTACCCAAATCAAACGGGCGTATGAAATGAGCGTTTGTATTACAGACGGCTCCTACAGAATCCCGACTATCGCGTTGGCGGGTGTGCCTGGCGGATTGGCGTAGCATCGACGGTAACGTCAATGCCGAGCCAGAAGTTAGCGTCCGACGTGTACTGTTCAGCTTCCATATCGTGGAGATCAGTTGATGATTTACGAAGGTAAAGCCATCACGGTTAAGGCTCTTGAAAGTGGCATCGTCGAATTGAAATTCGACCTCAAGGGTGAGTCCGTCAACAAGTTCAATCGTCTAACCCTGAACGAATTGCGTCAGGCCGTAGACACTATCAAGGCAGATGCTTCGATCAAGGGTGTGATCGTCAGCAGTGGCAAGGACGTGTTCATCGTCGGTGCCGACATCACCGAATTCGTCGACAACTTCAAGCTGCCTGATGCAGAGCTTGTTGCAGGCAACCTCGAAGCGAATAAGATTTTCAGCGATTTCGAAGACCTGAATGTTCCGACCATCGCCGCGATCAACGGCATCGCTTTGGGCGGCGGTCTGGAAATGTGCCTGGCAGCGGATTACCGCGTCATGGCCACTACTGCCAAAATCGGCCTGCCGGAAGTCAAGCTGGGCATCTACCCAGGCTTCGGCGGTACTGTACGTCTGCCACGAATCATCGGTGCCGACAACGCCATCGAATGGATTGCCGCCGGTAAGGAAAATCGTGCCGACGACGCGCTGAAAGTCGGCGCCGTCGATGCTGTGGTTGCTCCAGAGAAGCTGCAGGAAGCCGCACTGGAACTGATCAAGCGCGCCATTTCCGGCGAGTTCGATCACAAGGCCAAGCGACAGCCGAAGCTTGAAAAGCTCAAGCTCAACGCAATCGAACAAATGATGTCTTTCGAAACCGCCAAAGGTTTCGTAGCCGGTCAGGCGGGCCCGAACTACCCGGCGCCGGTCGAAGCGATCAAGACCATCCAGAAAGCCGCGAACTTCGGTCGCGACAAGGCACTGGAAATCGAAGCCGCCGGCTTCGTGAAACTGGCCAAGACCTCTGCTGCGCAAAGCTTGATCGGTCTGTTCCTGAACGATCAGGAGCTGAAGAAAAAGGCCAAGGCCTACGACGAAGTCGCCAAAGACGTGAAGCAGGCTGCCGTACTCGGCGCCGGCATCATGGGCGGCGGTATCGCGTACCAGTCGGCTTCCAAAGGCACGCCGATCCTGATGAAGGACATCAACGAGCACGGTATCGAGCAGGGCCTGGCGGAAGCCGCCAAGCTGCTGGTGAGCCGCGTTGATAAAGGTCGCATGACCGCAGCGAAAATGGCTGAAGTGCTCAACGGCATTCGTCCTACGCTGTCTTACGGTGATTTCGGTCACGTCGACCTGGTGGTCGAAGCGGTCGTCGAGAACCCCAAGGTCAAGCAAGCTGTTCTGGCTGAAGTCGAAGACAAGGTCAAAGAGGACACCATCCTCGCGTCGAACACTTCGACTATTTCCATCAGCCTGTTGGCCAAGGCCCTCAAGCGTCCGGAAAACTTCGTCGGCATGCACTTCTTCAACCCGGTGCACATGATGCCGTTGGTGGAAGTGATCCGTGGTGAGAAGTCCAGCGAACTGGCGGTTGCCACCACCGTTGCCTACGCCAAGAAAATGGGCAAGAACCCGATCGTCGTCAATGACTGCCCGGGCTTTCTGGTCAACCGTGTCCTGTTCCCGTATTTCGGCGGTTTCGCCAAGCTGGTCAGCGCCGGTGTGGACTTCGTCCGTATCGACAAGATCATGGAAAAATTCGGCTGGCCGATGGGTCCTGCGTACCTGATGGACGTTGTCGGTATCGACACCGGTCACCACGGTCGTGACGTGATGGCTGAAGGCTTCCCGGACCGCATGAAGGACGACCGCCGCTCGGCCGTCGACGTGCTCTACGAAGCCAAGCGCCTGGGCCAGAAGAACGGCAAGGGCTTCTACGCCTATGAGGCCGACAAGAGCGGCAAGCAGAAGAAGGTCGCCGACCCGTCGGTGCTGGAAGTGCTCAAGCCGATCGTCTTCGAGCAGCGTGAAGTGACCGACGAAGACATCATCAACTGGATGATGATCCCGCTTTGCCTGGAAACCGTGCGTTGCCTGGAAGACGGCATCGTTGAAACCGCTGCCGAAGCCGACATGGGTCTGGTCTACGGTATTGGTTTCCCTCCATTCCGTGGCGGCGCGCTGCGTTACATCGATTCCATCGGTGTTGCAGAGTTCGTTGCCCTGGCTGACCAGTACGCTGATCTGGGCGCCCTGTACCACCCGACCGCGAAGCTGCGTGAAATGGCCCAAAACGGCCAGCGCTTCTTCGGTTAAGCGCCCACACTAGAGCGAGAGTGAACTATATGAGCTTGAATCCTAGAGACGTCGTGATTGTCGACTTCGGTCGCACCCCGATGGGCCGCTCCAAGGGCGGCATGCACCGCAACACCCGTGCCGAAGACATGTCGGCGCACCTGATCAGCAAGCTGCTGGAACGTAACGTCAAGGTTGATCCGGCTGAAGTCGAAGACGTGATCTGGGGCTGCGTCAACCAGACCCTGGAGCAGGGCTGGAACATCGCCCGTATGGCGTCCCTGATGACTCAGATCCCTCACACCGCTGCCGGCCAGACGGTCAGCCGCCTGTGTGGCTCGTCGATGAGTGCGTTGCACACCGCTGCGCAAGCGATCATGACCGGCAATGGTGACGTGTTCGTCGTTGGCGGCGTCGAGCATATGGGCCATGTGAGCATGATGCACGGTGTCGATCCGAACCCGCACATGTCTCTGTACGCGGCAAAAGCCTCGGGCATGATGGGCCTGACCGCAGAAATGCTCGGCAAGATGCACGGCATCACCCGTGAGCAGCAGGATGCCTTTGGCGTGCGTTCCCACCAGCTCGCCCATAAAGCGACCGTCGAAGGCAAGTTCAAAGACGAAATCATCCCGATGCAGGGTTACGACGAGAACGGTTTCCTGAAACTGTTCGACTACGACGAAACCATCCGTCCGGAAACTACCCTGGAAAGCCTGGCGGCATTGAAGCCAGCGTTCAACCCCAAGGGTGGTACCGTGACGGCGGGTACTTCCTCGCAGATCACTGATGGTGCTTCGTGCATGATCGTGATGTCGGCGCAGCGTGCTCAGGACCTGGGTATCCAGCCAATGGCGGTCATTCGCTCGATGGCAGTGGCAGGTGTGGACCCGGCGATCATGGGCTATGGTCCAGTACCGGCAACACAGAAAGCACTGAAGCGCGCAGGTTTGGGTATTGCTGATATCGACTTCTTCGAACTCAACGAAGCGTTCGCTGCACAGGCGCTGCCGGTGCTGAAAGATTTGAAAGTGCTCGACAAGATGAACGAGAAGGTTAACCTGCACGGCGGCGCGATTGCTTTGGGCCATCCATTCGGTTGCTCCGGTGCGCGTATCTCCGGCACCTTGCTCAATGTGATGAAGCAAAATGGCGGCACCTTCGGTGTGTCCACCATGTGCATTGGTCTCGGCCAGGGCATTGCCACCGTCTTCGAACGCGTTTAAGCGTTTCGTCGATGGAAGCCGGGGCCTTGTGCCCCGGTTTTTGTTTTTCTGAAGATTTATTTTTTATGTGCAGGAGGGCCAGAACATGAATTTACTACCCGGGCTCTATGAGCATTACAAGGGGCCGCAATACCGTGTTTTCGCAGTCGCGCGGCATTCCGAAACCGAAGAAGAAGTGGTGTTCTACCAAGCTCTGTATGGCGATTACGGCTTTTGGGTGCGTCCCTTGAGCATGTTCCTGGAGTCGGTCGAAGTTGACGGCGAACAGGTGCCACGCTTTGCTTTGGTTCAGGCCGAACCAAGCCTTTTTTCCAGGCCATAAGCGCAGGTCGCGCAGAACCCTGCGCTTGACCTCACCTTGTTGCCACTATATATAGCGGTGCCGCGTCAGGCGCCAACCGCCTTTCACTTCTAGAATTCAGGAATTTTCTGATCCATGGGCAAATCGCTGGTCATTGTGGAATCCCCGGCTAAGGCCAAGACCATCAACAAGTATCTGGGCAACCAATACGTGGTGAAGTCGAGTATCGGCCATATCCGAGACCTGCCCACCAGCGGTTCGGCTAGCGCCAGCAAAGAGCCTGCTGCCAAGCGTGGCAAGGCCGCCGCAGGTGAAGCGCCCGCGCTCTCTCCGAAAGAGAAGGCGCGCAAGCAACTGGTCTCGCGCATGGGTGTCGATCCGGATCATGGCTGGAAAGCCAAGTACGAGATCCTTCCCGGCAAGGAAAAAGTCATCGAAGAGCTGCGCCGGCTCGCCAAAGATGCTGACACCATCTATCTCGCAACCGACTTGGATCGCGAGGGGGAAGCCATTGCCTGGCACCTGCGCGAAGCCATCGGTGGTGATGACAGTCGCTATAAGCGCGTGGTGTTCAACGAAATCACCAAGAAGGCGATTCAGGAGGCCTTCTCCCAGCCAGGCGAGCTGGACATCGATCGGGTCAACGCCCAGCAGGCGCGTCGTTTCCTCGACCGCGTGGTGGGCTACATGGTCTCGCCGCTGCTGTGGCAGAAGATCGCCCGTGGTTTGTCCGCAGGTCGTGTGCAATCGGTTGCGGTGAAGCTGGTCGTTGAGCGTGAGCGCGAAATTCGTGCGTTCAACCCGGAAGAGTATTGGGAAGTCCATGCGGACCTCGGTACCACCAAGGGCGCCAACGTGCGTTTTGAAGTGGCCCGTGAAAACGGCGAAGCCTTCAAGCCGCTCAACGAAACCCACGCCATGGCCGCACTGGAAAAGCTCAAGGCTTCCAGTTACACCATTGCCAGGCGTGAAGACAAGCCGACCAGCAGCAAGCCGTCGGCACCGTTCATTACTTCCACCCTGCAACAGGCCGGTAGCAACCGCTTGGGCTTTGGTGTGAAGAAAACCATGATGATGGCTCAGCGTCTGTACGAAGCGGGTTACATCACTTATATGCGTACCGACTCGACCAATCTCTCGGTCGATGCCGTGGAAATGGCGCGTACTTACATTGAAGGCGAGTTCGGCAGCAAATACCTGCCGGCCGCACCGAACGTCTACGGCAGCAAGGAAGGCGCGCAAGAGGCCCACGAAGCAATTCGTCCTTCCGACGTGAATACCCATCCAAGCAAGCTGGTGGGCATGGAACGTGACGCTGAGCGCCTCTACGAGCTGATCTGGCGCCAGTTCGTCGCTTGCCAGATGCTGCCGGCGCAATACCTGTCGACCACCGTCAGTGTCACTGCCGGCACCTTCGAGCTGCGGGCCAAGGGTCGTATCCTAAAATTCGACGGCTACACCCGCGTCATGCCGCAAATGACCAAGCCGGGCGACGACGATGTGCTGCCAGACATGGCCCAGGGCGATGTCATGAAGCTGATCAAGCTCGACCCGAGCCAGCACTTCACCAAGCCGCCTGCGCGTTATTCCGAAGCGAGCCTGGTCAAGGAAATGGAAAAGCGCGGTATCGGTCGTCCTTCGACCTACGCGGCGATCATTTCGACGATCCAGGACCGTGGCTACGTTGCACTGCATAACCGTCGTTTCTACTCCGAAAAGATGGGTGACATCGTTACCGAGCGACTGTCCGAGAGCTTCTCCAACCTGATGGATTACGGTTTCACCGCCGGTATGGAAGAGAATCTCGATGACGTCGCCCAAGGCGAGCGCGACTGGAAAAACGTGCTCGACGAGTTCTACGGCGACTTCAAGAAGAAACTCGAAGTGGCTGAAGGCGCGGAAAGCGGCATGCGTGCCAACGAACCGGTCATGACCGACATCCCGTGCGTCCAGTGCGGTCGTGCGATGCAGATCCGCACCGCCTCGACTGGCGTTTTCCTCGGTTGCTCGGGCTACAGTCTGCCGCCGAAGGAGCGTTGCAAGGCTACCGTCAACCTCGTTCCGGGCGATGAAATCGCCGCCGATGACGAGGGCGAGTCGGAGTCTCTGGTACTGCGCGGCAAGCACCGTTGCCCGATCTGCAGCACGGCGATGGATGCCTACCTGCTGGACGAGAAGCGCAAACTGCACATCTGCGGAAACAATCCGGATTGCGTAGGCTTCGAGATCGAAGAGGGTAATTATCGCATCAAGGGCTACGAAGGCCCGAGCCTGGAGTGCGACAAGTGTGGCAGCGAGATGCAGCTCAAGACTGGCCGTTTCGGCAAGTTCTTCGGTTGTACCAACGCGACCTGCAAGAACACTCGTAAACTGCTGAAAAGCGGCGACGCGGCGCCGCCGAAGATGGATCCGGTGAAAATGCCGGAACTCAAGTGCGAGAAGGTCAACGACACTTACATTCTGCGTGACGGTGCTTCCGGTCTGTTCCTGGCGGCGAGCCAGTTCCCGAAAAACCGCGAGACCCGTGCTCCGCTGGTGATCGAGATTGTGCCGCACAAGGATGAGATCGATCCGAAGTACCACTTCCTCTGCGAAGCGCCGAAGAAGGATCCGGACGGCCTGCCTGCCGTGATCCGTTACAGCCGCAAGACCAAAGAGCAGTACGTGCAGACTGAGGTTGACGGTAAACCGACTGGCTGGAAGGCATATTACGACGGCGGCAAGTGGACGGTTGAAGACAAGCGTCCATCAGCCAAGGCTTAAAAGGCGCTGTACACAAAAGGCCGCATGACAACCCTCGGGTTTTCATGCGGCCTTTTGTTTTGTGCTTGCGGGAAGCGGAGGTGATCCATGACACTGTCTGACCTGCGTGAAGCAATTATTTCGTTGTGGAGGCTGCCGTCATGGCCCACGAACTCTATACCCGTACCAATCAGAAAATTTATTTCGCCGGTCTTTCATTGGAAGCGCTGGCCAGAGCCGAAGAGGGGCGGGCGATTAACTCCCAGGCGCTGGTTCAGGCGGGGCGCGAGTCAGTGTTGTTTCACCTGTACGGTGCGTTGCTTGGTTTGTGTCATGAGATTGCGGGCTTTTACCGCCTGCCTCAGGCCAATGCGCCACGGGCGGAAATGCTACTGACTCGCGAAGTACTCGAAACCATTGCCATTCCCGAGCTGGCTGAATTGGTGGAATTGGCGCAAAACCCTGAAACCTGGCTGGCGAAGCTGCTGGCGGCGCATGCTGCGCTGTTTCAGCCGCCACGAGCGCCGCACAAACCCAAGGGTGATGTGACGCAGCCGTTGATCGTTGCGGTCAACCTCGATGAGGAAGTGGAGTCAGAGTTGAGTCGGGAAGAATTGGAAAGCTGGCGTCAGAACCTGAAAGAGCTGGCGATTCGGTTTCGGGATGGGCTTAACGAGTGTTGAGGTGACCTGTAGCAGCTGCCGAAGGCTGCGTTCGGTTCGGGCCGCGTTCGGACGAAGCAGTCGTAAATCCTGCCTCCACGGTTTGTCTGGAATACCGCAGAGTCTGATTTTACGACTGCTTCGCAGCCGAACGCAGGCTTCGCCAGCTGCTACAAGGACGCAGGCTTCGCCAGCTGCTACAATGCCGGCCTTTCGTGGAGAACAGACCTTTATGCCAACGTCCTTTCTAGAAATTGTTGAGTTGCCTGACGGCCGTATCGAGCTGCGCAGGGCTGAGGACGAGGGTTCTCTGGTTACTTTGAACTTTTCCGAAGATGCCAAAGCGTTTCTGCAAGGTCAGCACGTTGAAGTGGCCAAGGCCATGTTGAGCGTTGGTGTGCAGATGGCTGGACGTCTGGTTGAAGGCGAATTTGAGAGAGAAGACGGGCCACGGGTTCTTCACTGAGTCCGTTTGTCGGTTTTTTTGGTGCAATTCGTTGCTTCAAATCGGCTTCTCTATTCTTGAGAAGCCCCATGGTATTCAAGTTTCGTTACAGTCCTGTTGATCAACCCAGACGAATATTCAGGCTTTGCGCGTCCCCTGTGCGGGCAGCGCTGATCAGCTGTTGCCGTGCGCTGGGCGCCAGTGGATTGAGCCAGCTGACAACGGTGTGGCTGCGGCCCAGGCGCAACGCCTCGCAAGTCAGTTGCTGAGCGCTTTGTGTGCCTCGTGGTTGCAGAAGCAAAATCCGCTCGCGGTTCAATCCTGCGTCCCGTAGCCAGGCCTGGGTCAGGCTCGCTGGCGGGGCAATCAGTGTCAGCCAGCGAGCGTCCTGGTCCTGGCTCAACTCTCTGAGAATAGGGGCCAGCAGGTTCAGGCAGTTCCCGGCTGCACCGCGTAACGACAGTTCACTGAAAGCTTCGGGCTCGGCGCTCCAGGGCGACTCGACCACGTCTTTGAGGATCGGGGCGAGTGGCTGCGCCATAAACGCCTCGAACAGTGACAGTTGTGCTTGCTGTGGTGTGTGTGGGAACTGCATAAAGCCTCCTTTAGCGGCGAATGACGCCGACACTCAAGCCTTCGATCACCAGGTCCTGATCTTTCAGGTTCACTTCGATAGGGGCGAACTCGGGGTTTTCGGCAATCAGCCAGACTTTGCTGCCTTCACGCTTGAAGCGTTTCACGGTGACTTCATCGCCGATCCGGGCAACCACGATCTGGCCATTGCGCGCTTCGCGAGTGGTATGTACAGCGAGCAGATCACCGTCGAAAATGCCGACGTCTTTCATGCTCATGCCGTGTACGCGTAGCAGGTAGTCGGCACGAGGATGGAAGAAGGCAGGGTTGATGTTGCAGGACTCTTCGATGTGCTGCTGTGCGAGAATCGGTGCGCCGGCGGCAACCCGGCCGATGATCGGCAGGGTAGAGTCATCGCCTGCCTTGGCTTCGAAGCCTGGGATGCGAATTCCGCGGGAAGCGCCTGGCGTCATCTCGATTGCACCCTTGCGGGCCAGTGCCTTGAGGTGTTCTTCAGCGGCGTTGGGTGACTTGAAACCCAGCTCCTGAGCGATTTCCGCGCGAGTCGGCGGGTAGCCGTTGTCTTCGAGGCAGCGTTTGATAAAAGCCAGAATCTCAGCTTGGCGTGGCGTCAGTTTTAGCATTTCGATCGCTCTGTCTTTTTATACAGTGACTGGGATTATATACAGTGGATCGTTCTTGGCAATCCTCCTTTTTATCCAGTCCGCCGGGCGGTCGAATTGCAGCTGATCGTGCCATGAGTTACAGGACTGACTACACAGTCAGACTTGTGTGATTTAATAGGTGACTGACCGGCCGGAAAACGGACAGGCAGGCTTGACAAGGTAAAGTCTGAAACGTATGTTTCAAACAAGTGTTTGTCAGGCGGAGTAGCCATGGCCCAGTCCGAAACCGTTGAACGTATTCTCGATGCTGCCGAGCAGTTGTTCGCGGAAAAAGGGTTTGCCGAAACCTCATTACGGCTGATCACCAGCAAGGCCGGGGTTAACCTGGCGGCGGTGAACTATCATTTCGGTTCAAAAAAAGCGCTGATTCAGGCGGTTTTTTCGCGTTTCCTCGGTCCCTTCTGCGTCAGTCTCGATCGCGAGCTCGAGCGGCGTCAGGCCAAGCCGGACAACAAGCCGAGCCTGGAAGAACTGCTGGAAATCCTCGTCGAGCAAGCTCTGGTGGTTCAGCCACGCAGTGGCAACGACCTCTCTATTTTCATGCGTTTGCTGGGGCTGGCTTTCAGTCAGAGCCAGGGGCACTTGCGTCGCTATCTGGAAGACATGTACGGTAAGGTGTTCCGCCGCTACATGATGCTGGTCAACGAGGCTGCGCCGCGTATTCCACCTATCGAACTGTTCTGGCGCGTGCATTTCATGCTGGGTGCAGCGGCGTTCAGCATGTCGGGTATCAAGGCCCTTCGGGCAATTGCCGAGACCGATTTTGGGGTCAATACCTCGATTGAGCAGGTAATGCGTTTGATGGTGCCGTTTCTGGCGGCCGGTATGCGCGCTGAAACCGGCGTCACCGATGATGGCATGGCCACCGCACAGCTAAGACCGCGCAGTAAATCGACCCCAGCGGTCGCCAAGGTTTAGCCCACACGGGTGGGCGCGACTGCTTACATCCGCTAAGCTAGCCGCCTATGCCGACTCCAGTTTTAGATCCGCTCCATATCCTCTGCGCCGGCCCTCTATTGCCGGGCTTTGCCTGTGGCGATCCGGTCGTGCGTCTGCATCGGGCCGGGCTCATCGTTGATGTGCCGTGCGCGCATCCCGTTATTAAGGAATTTCTATGACATCTGGCCTGCAAGGCTCCTTGATGGTGGACGTCGCCGGTACCTGGCTGACGGCTGAAGATCGCCAATTGTTGCGCCAACCAGAAGTGGGTGGCTTGATCATTTTTGCGCGCAATATCGAGCATCCGCGCCAGGTGCGTGAGCTGAGTGCATCGATCCGCGCCGTGCGTGCGGACCTGCTGTTGGCGGTAGACCAGGAAGGCGGTCGGGTACAACGTCTACGCCAGGGCTTTGTGCGTTTGCCGGCGATGCGGGCGATTGCCGATAACCCCAATGCCGAGTATCTGGCCGAGCAGTGTGGCTGGATCATGGCGACTGAAGTGCTGGCGGTCGGCCTCGACTTGAGTTTCGCCCCGGTACTGGACCTGGACTATCAGCGCAGCGCTGTCGTGGGCAGTCGTTCATTTGAAGGGGATCCAGAGCGCGCGGCTTTACTGGCGGGAGCTTTTATTCGCGGAATGAACAGCGCCGGTATGGCTGCCACCGGCAAGCACTTTCCCGGTCACGGCTGGGCGGAGGCTGACTCCCATGTGGCCATACCGACCGACGAGCGCAGTCTGGAAGACATTCGCGCCAATGACCTGGTGCCGTTTGCCCGTTTGAGCAAACAGTTGGCGGCGGTGATGCCGGCCCACGTTATCTACCCTCAAGTCGATTCTCAACCTGCTGGTTTCTCTCGCCGTTGGTTGCAGGACATCCTGCGCGGTGAATTGCAATTTGATGGCGTCATCTTCAGCGATGACCTGTCCATGGCCGGTGCTCACGTAGTTGGCGATGCGGCGAGTCGAATCGAGGCAGCGCTGTCGGCCGGTTGCGATATGGGGCTGGTGTGTAACGATCGTGCGGCTGCCGAGCTGGCCTTGAGCGCCGCCCAGCGATTGAAGGTCACGCCGTCTGCGCGTATCGCGCGAATGCGCGGCAAAGCGTTCGCGACTAGCGAATACCGCCAGGATCCGCGCTGGCTGGCGGCCCTTGGCGCGCTCAAAGATGCCCAACTGATTGATTAAGGATTTTTGCAATGACGGTTTACGCGATTATTGGTGGCACTGGTCTCACTCAGCTCGAAGGCTTGAGCATTCGCCAATCGTTGCCGCTGGATACGCCGTACGGGACGCCTTCGGCGGACATCCAGTTTGGCGAATACGCCGGGCGTGAAGTGCTGTTTCTGGCGCGTCACGGCCATCCTCACCGTTTTCCACCGCATCAGGTGAATTACCGGGCCAATATCTGGGCCTTGAAACAGGCGGGTGCCGAGGCGATTCTGGCGGTCAACGCAGTGGGCGGAATTCATGCGGCAATGGGCACAGGGCATTTTTGTGTGCCCCACCAGCTCATTGATTACACCAGCGGTCGTGAACACACCTACTTTGCCGATGATCTTGAGCAGGTTACTCACATCGACTTCAGCTATCCCTACAGCGAACCACTGCGAGAGAAGCTGATCGCCGCGCTGGCGGCTGAGGGTTGTGCCTACAGCAGTCATGGCGTGTATGCCTGCACCCAGGGGCCGCGTCTGGAAACCGTAGCCGAGATCGCCCGACTGGAGCGCGATGGTTGCGATATCGTTGGCATGACCGGCATGCCGGAAGCTGCACTGGCTCGTGAGCTGGATCTGGCTTACGCGTGTCTGGCACTGGTGGTGAACCCGGCGGCGGGCAAGTCCACCGCGGTGATCACCATGGCCGAGATCGAGCAGGCGTTGCATGATGGTATGGGCAAGGTCAAATCGACCCTGGCGCGGGTATTGGCGGGCTGAGTTGTAGGAGCAGAGCTTGCTCCGGGCCGCGTTCCGACGATGACGATCTCAAGGACGCCATCGCCGGCAAGCCGTGCTCCTGCAGGATGGCGGTATAACCGGCGCCGCTATCCTTTTGACTTATGCGGCAGCGGCGCAAACAACGCCTCGATATCCTCACTCTGCAGCTTCCAGTCCCCGGCCACGCGTCCATCCAGCACTCCCGCCGCCAGGTCGGATTTTTCCTTTTGTAGATGCTGAATCTTCTCTTCGACGGTTCCGCGAGCAATCATCTTGTAGACGAATACCGGCTTCTCCTGACCGATGCGATAGGCGCGGTCGGTGGCCTGGTTTTCGGTGGCCGGGTTCCACCACGGATCGTAGTGGATGACGGTGTCGGCCTCGGTCAGGTTCAAGCCCACACCACCGGCCTTCAGGCTGATCAGGAAGATTTGCAGCTTGCCACTCTGAAATGCCTTCACCGGCGTGCGTCGATCCCGGGTTTGTCCGGTCAACAGTGCATAGGCGACGCCGCGGCGTTTCAGTTCCTCTTCGATCAGGGACAGCATCGAGGTGAATTGCGAGAACAGTAGAATGCGTCGACCCTCTTCGAAAAGCTCCTCGAGCATTTCCATCAAGCTGTCGAGTTTGCCGGACGAGCTGCCGCGCGCTGGTGGCGCCTCATTGACCAGTCGCAAATCACAGCAGACCTGACGCAGTTTGAGCAGCGCCTCGAGGATGATGATCTGGCTGCGGGCAACGCCTTTGCGGGTGATCTCGTCGCGGACTTTTTTATCCATGGCCAGGCGCATGGTTTCATAGACGTCACGCTGCGCTTCGTTGAGCTCGACCCAGTGGATGATCTCGGTTTTCGGCGGCAGTTCGGTGGCGACCTGTTCTTTGGTCCGGCGCAACAGAAAGGGTTTGATCCGGCCATTGAGATGCTGCAGCCGTACTTCACTGGCGCGTTTTTCGATCGGCACGCGGTAATCGCGATTGAAGGTCTTCACGTCACCGAGCCAACCGGGCAACAGGAAGTGAAACAGCGACCACAGTTCGCCTAAATGATTTTCCAGTGGCGTACCGCTCAAGCACAGGCGTTGCCGGGCATTGAGCTCGCGCGCGGCATGGGCAGCCTTGCTGTTGGGGTTCTTGATGTATTGTGCTTCATCAAGGATCAGAACGTGCAGCGGCAGGGCGGCGAGACGCTCGACATCTTTGGGCAGCAGCGCATAAGTGGTCAGGATCAGGTCGTAATCCGTCAACTCGTCGAAGTGCTTTTTGCGCCCGGCACCGTACAGCGCCAGAATTTTGAGTTGCGGGGTGAAGTGCGCCGCCTCATCAAGCCAGTTGGGGATCAGGCTGGTAGGCATCACCACCATGCATGGCCGGTCCAGGCGTCCCGCGTTCTTCTCGCTCAGCACATGGGCCAGGGTTTGCAGGGTCTTGCCCAGCCCCATGTCGTCCGCGAGGATCCCGCCGACTTCCAGTTGCCGCAGCGACTGCATCCAGCTCAAACCTTCCAGCTGATAATGCCGTAGTGTGGCGTTCAGTCCGTCGGGTGCAGTCGTTGTGTAGTCTTTGATGTCCCGCAGACGCTGGGCGAAGGTGCGGATGTGGTCGCCACCTTCCCAGAGCAGCGGCAATTCCTCCAGTGGGTTCAGGCGCGTTGCATCGGCGCTGCTCAAGCGCAGGGTGGTTGTGCCGGGCTCTTGCAGATAAAACTCGCCAAGGGTCGCCAGCACCGGCTTCAAACGGCCGAACGGCAGGGCCACCTGTAATGGGCCGTGCTCGGAGTTGGGGCGTTTGGGGATGTTCACCAGAATCAGCTCGTCGTCGCGGCGTTTGGCAAGCCGTTCCGGGTTGAGCAATTCGGTGTGCGAGCGCATCAGATTGAGCAGGATTGGCAGCAGGCTCAGCCGCTCGCCATTGACGATAATTCCCAGCTCAAGGTCGAACCAGTCCCGCTCAGGTGCTTCTTCAACTGTGGCATACCAGTCATCGACGGCCGTCAGATCAAAGCCGAAGTCCTCATCGATCTGCAGCTCCCAGCCTTGGCTGCGCAGCTTTGGCAGCTCATTGAGGGTGAGGGTCAGCCAGGCGCTGTCGTTGACCATCTCAAACAGTTCGCCGGCGCTTTCCGGGAGTGCCTTGCTTTGTCGGGTAGCGATCTTGAAACCCAGGATTCGAAGCTGTTCGCGATAGGCGTTTTCGACTTCGGGATGGCGTTTGATCCGCAGTGTTTGCTGCTCCTGGCGAATCAGGATGTCAGCATTCTTCTGGCCACTGACGTATTCATCCAGATAGTTGAAAGAGAGGGCGGCGCGATGCTGGATGTAGCGCTGCATTTTGCCGTTGCGCGGCTCGAAGGCGCTGAACTCAATGCTCGCAAGCCACAGACGCGGAACCGGTTGCACGTTATCCACTAACAGTTGTGGCAAGGCGGCCGGGCTACGGTTTTCCAGAACGGCCTGAAGCTTTTCCAGCAGTTCGGCATCTTGTGCGGCGGCCGGGTAAGCGAGGGTTTCCTGCACTTGCAGCAACACCGCCGCGCAGTGCTTGCAGTTGCTGCGGACCGGGCAGGTGCAGGTGGCATCGACCATCAGCAAGGTGCCTTTGGCTGACTCGCGCAAGCGAATGGTCTGACGGTAAACGTTGCCACCTGAGCCTTCGCAGCTGGCGGTGATCGTACTGTCGCCGGCCTGGATGATTCTGGCGCGCTTTTCCAGGGCGTAGCGGCGTCCACGCTCCAGGCTTTGTTCTTTGAATCGACTGACCCAGGAAGGTGCCAGAGGTTTGGTCAGGGTCGGGGACATAGGGACTTCAGTCAGTCCGGAATTTCAAGAGGGATTGGTGGCTTGGCCGGCGCCGAAAGCGAAGTGATCTTGATCAGCAGGCCCAGATGCCCGTTGTCGAGAAAGTTGAGTTGGCCATTTTTGGTGTGGCTGTTCTGCTTCAGTTGCTCGCTGGCGGTCACCAGGCCGTTGCTGTTGATCTGATTGATCCAGAACTCCGCGTCGACGTCAGTGAAACGTCCCAGTTTCAGGTTAAGCGTGCCCTCGATCGGGAATTGGCCGTATTGCTCCTTGCCAGCGCTGACCGCGATTTTGCTTGGCTCATCGTCCAGTTTTTGTTGCCAGGTTTTATGCAGAAGCACCGTGTAATCGCTGTTCGCCGCGAGCTTGGAGGCTTCGCTGTTGAGACTTGGCGAGCGTTCGTCTTGCGGTGCGATGCGCTGGGCACCAGCTGCCCAGTCTTCCGGTGCGGCTCGGCTGGCGATCGCCGGCACTGCGTTCTGGCGGATCAGAATCATTTCAACCAGATACAGGTTGTCGGCAAACGCCATGGGTGCGACCAGTGCCAGAAGCAAGGTCAGTGAGCGAAACAGGCGCATTCGGCGTCCTTCAAGCAGTTTTCGGAATGAGGCGCTCGAACAGCGCCTCCAATGTATTGAAACGCTCTTGCGCAGTTTCCATCGGCACCATGAATTTGAACAGCGTGGCGCCTTCGAATTTGTAGCGGTTGGGTTGGCCCTGGATCAGCTTGATCAGCACCAGTGGGTCGACCGGAGTTTGCGCCGCGAACTCGATACGACCGCCTTGCGGGCCGCCGTCGACCTTTTTGATGCCAAGCTGTTCGGCCTGCAGTTTGAGCAGGGTCAGGCGCACCAGATTCTTGGTCGGCTCCGGGAGCAGGCCGAAGCGGTCGATCATTTCCACTTGCAGATCTTTCAGGCCTTCTTCGTCGGTGGCTGAGGCGATGCGCTTGTAGAGAATCAGCCGCGCGTGGACGTCGGGCAGATAGTCTTCGGGAATCAACGCAGGCAAGCGCAGGTTGATTTCCGGGCCGCCGCCTAGCGGTTGATCGAGGTTTGGCTGTTCACCCTTGCGAATGGCTTTGACCGCACGCTCGAGCATTTCCATATACAGCGTAAAGCCGACCGCTTGAATCTGGCCGCTCTGACCGTCGCCGAGCAATTCGCCGGCACCGCGAATTTCCAGGTCATTGGTGGCAAGCACGAAGCCTGCGCCGAGATCCTGGGTGTTGGCGATGGCTTCCAGGCGCTTTTCCGCGTCCGGAGTGATTTGCTGGCGTGGTGGTGTCAGCAAGTAGGCGTAGGCCTGGTGGTGACTGCGACCGACCCGGCCGCGCAGCTGATGCAATTGAGCCAGACCGAATTTGTCGGCGCGCTCGATGATGATGGTGTTGGCGCTTGGAACG
This sequence comes from Pseudomonas sp. GW821-FHT04C07, assembly GCF_059420325.1. Taxonomy (NCBI): domain Bacteria; kingdom Pseudomonadati; phylum Pseudomonadota; class Gammaproteobacteria; order Pseudomonadales; family Pseudomonadaceae; genus Pseudomonas; species Pseudomonas sp. GW821-FHT04C07. The sequence goes on along the minus strand of NZ_JBWKTM010000004.1, from coordinate 155,883 downwards.
TCGATACCGGTCTCGATGATGGTCGAGGCGATCAGGACGTTGAAGCGCTTGTGATAGAAGTCGCTCATCACTTGTTCGAGTTCGCGTTCACGCATCTGCCCGTGGCCGATGCCGATCCTTGCCTCCGGCACCAGCTCGGCGAGGTCGGCGGCGCATTTCTCGATAGTCTTCACGTCGTTGTGCAGGTAATAGACCTGGCCGCCACGCAGCAGCTCGCGGAGCAGGGCTTCCTTGACTGTGCTCTTGTTCTGCTCCATGACGAAGGTGCGTACCGACAGGCGACGGGCCGGCGGGGTGGCGATGATCGACAGATCGCGCATGCCCGACACGGCCATGTTCAGCGTTCGCGGAATCGGCGTGGCGGTCAGGGTCAGGATGTCGACCTCACTGCGCAGGGCCTTGAGCTGTTCCTTCTGACGGACACCAAAACGGTGCTCTTCGTCGATGATCACCAGCCCGAGGTTTTTGATCTTCACGTCGTCTTGCAGCAGCTTGTGCGTGCCGATGACGATGTCGATCTTGCCTTCGGCGAGATCGGCGACCGCGGCGTTCACTTCCTTGGTCGACTTGAACCGGCTCATCACTTCCACGCTCACCGGCCAGTCGGCGAAGCGGTCGCGGAAGCTGTTGTAGTGCTGTTGGGCGAGCAGGGTGGTCGGCACCAGGATCGCTACCTGACGACCGCCGTGCACGGCGATGAACGCCGCGCGCATCGCCACTTCAGTCTTGCCGAAGCCCACGTCGCCGCAGACCAGGCGATCCATGGGTTTGGGGGCGAGCATATCGGCGCGCACCGCGTCGATGGTGGTTTGCTGGTCCAGGGTTTCTTCGAACGGGAAACCGGCACTGAAGGTGACGTAATCGGCTTTCGGGTCGGCGAAGGCGTAACCCTCGCGCGCCGCGCGACGGGCATAGATGTCGAGCAGTTCGGCAGCCACGTCGCGTACTTGCTCGGCGGCTTTGCGTTTGGCTTTCTGCCAGGTTTCCGAGCCCAAGCGGTGCAACGGGGCCAGGGCATCGTCGCTGCCGGTGTAGCGGGCGATCAAATGCAGGTTGGCTACCGGCACGTAGAGCTTGGCACCTTCGGCGTAGGCGAGGGTGAGGAATTCGGCGACCTGATTATCGATTTCCAGCGTCGCAAGGCCCAGGTAGCGGCCGACGCCGTGATCGATATGCACGACCGGCGCACCGTCACGCAGCTCGGTGAGGTTCTTGATGACCGCGTCGTTGTTGCCGTCGGCGCGCTTTTCCCGGCGGCGACGCTGCATCACGCGCTGACCGAACAGCGGGCTTTCGGCAATCAGCGCCAGTGAAGGATCATCCAGCACCAAGCCTTCGTCCAGCGGTGCGATAGTGATTGCCAAGCGATGTTTACTGGCGACAAAGTCCGGCCAGTTGTCGACGGTTTTCGGGCGCAGCTTCAGCCGTTCAAGCAGCTCCAGCAACACTTCGCGGCGACCGGCGGATTCGGCGGTAAACAGCACGCGGCCGGGAAACTCATCAAGGAAGCCGGCCAGCGCTGCCAATGGCTGATTGGCCTTGGCTTCGATAGCAAGATTGGGCAATGGCTGGGTCGGGAAGCGTTCGCGGCCGACTCCGGTTTCTATGTCCTGCTGGCTGGCGACGACGCGCGGCCAGTTTTTCAGGCGCGCAAAGCAGTCTTCCACCGGCAGGAACAGCTCGGCCGGTGGCAGCAATGGGCGCGACGGATCGACGCGACGCTCTTCGTAGCGGTTGCGCACATCGTTCCAGAAATTCTCGGCGGCCTGTTCGATGCCCGGCAGGGAAAACACCTGGGTGTCCTGGGGCAAATAGTCGAACAGGGTCGAGGTTTCGTCGAAGAACAGCGGCAGGTAGTACTCGATACCGGCCGGAGTAATGCCGCTACTCAGGTCCTGAAAGATCGGGCAGCGACGGAAGTCGACATCGAAACGCTCCCGGAAGCGCGCCTTGAAGCGCGTGACCGCATCCTTTTGCAGCGGAAACTCCCGCGCCGGCAGCAGCCGCACTGATTCGACCTTGTCGATGGAACGCTGGTTTTCCGGGTCAAAGGTGCGCAGGGTCTCGATTTCGTCATCGAACAAGTCGATGCGGTAGGGCAGTTTGCTGCCCATCGGGAACAAGTCGATCAGTGCTCCGCGGACCGCGAACTCGCCGTGCTCGTACACGGTATCGACGCAGCGGTAGCCACTGGCTTCCAGTCGTGTACGCATCTGCTCGACATCGAGCTTCTGGCCGATATCCAGTACCAGGCTGCTGCCGAGCAGGAATTTGGTCGGCGCCAGGCGATGTAGGGCCGTAGTGATCGGCACTACCAAAACGCCATGACTGAGCTCCGGCAACCGATACAGGCTGGCGATGCGCTGGGAAATGATGTCCTGATGCGGCGAAAACAGGTCGTATGGCAGGGTTTCCCAGTCCGGGAAATGCAGGACCGGCAAATCAGGCGCGAAGAAACTCAGCTCCTGTTCCAGCCGTTCGGCACTTTGGCTGTCGGCGGTCAGTAACAGGGTGAAGCGCTTGGCAGCGCTGGCAGCCTCGGCAATGGCCAGGCTCAGGGCGGCACCGGGCAGGTTGCCCCAGTGCTGTTTACCTGCGGCGGCAGGGAGTAGCGGTAGACGCAGAACGGGCACGGAAGGTTCAGCTCCAAGCGTTGCGACAAAGTCGACAATTGTAGCGGGCGAAGGTGCCAGCTGTCAGTTGCAGACTGCCAAACGAAGGGCGAAAACCACGTCGCGACAGGCGCGCATTGATCCGGCGGTGAGTCGGCGGCATAATGTAGCCCCTTTTTTCTGCCCCTACATGTGGAAGGTTCCCGTGACTCAGAAGCCCGACCAGTGTCTTGGTGAATGGATCGATCGTGAAGCGCTCGCTGAGGCGATGATTCCGCTTATCGGTCAGCTTTACCGCAATAACAACGTGGTGAGTTCGATCTATGGCCGCAGCCTGATCAATCGTTCAGTCATCGCGATTCTCAAAGCTCACCGCTTTGCTCGCCATCGCCAGTCCGACGACAGCGAATTGTCCGTCCACGAAACTTTCCCGCTGCTCAAAGCGATGAGCGAGCTCAAGCTCGGCGCCGCTTCGGTAGACCTGGGCAAGCTGGCCGTCAAGTTCAAGACCGAAGGCAATGGCCGTACTGCCGAGCAGTTCGTCCGTGACGAATTGGCCGATGTGGTTGGCAAGCAAAATGGTTCCGGGCGTAAAGGCACTGACGTTGTACTGTACGGCTTCGGTCGTATCGGCCGTCTGCTGGCGCGCATCCTGATCGAAAAAACCGGTGGTGGCGACGGCCTGCGTCTGCGCGCCATCGTTGTCCGCAAGGGCGCCGAGAACGATCTGGTCAAGCGTGCCAGCCTGCTGCGTCGTGACTCGGTTCATGGTCCGTTCGATGGCACCATCACTATTGATGAAGCCAACAACACCATCACCGCCAACGGCAATCTGATCCAGGTGATCTACGCGAAGAACCCTACTGAAGTGGATTACACTCAGTACGGCATCAACAACGCACTGCTGGTGGACAACACCGGCGTATGGCGTGACGCCGAGGGTCTGGGTCAGCACCTGTCCTGCCCGGGTATCGACCGCGTTGTTCTGACCGCGCCAGGCAAAGGCAAGCTGAAGAACATCGTGCACGGTATCAACCATGCCGAAATCACTGCTGACGACAAGATCGTTTCCGCCGCTTCCTGCACCACCAACGCCATTGTGCCGGTGCTCAAGGCCGTCAACGACAAGTTCGGCATCGTCAACGGTCACGTTGAAACGGTTCACTCGTACACCAACGACCAGAACCTGATCGACAACTTCCACAAAGGCGATCGCCGTGGTCGTAGCGCCGCGTTGAACATGGTAATCACCGAGACCGGTGCTGCCACCGCCGCTGCCAAGGCACTGCCTGAGCTGGCTGGCAAGTTGACCGGTAACGCGATCCGCGTTCCGACGCCAAACGTGTCGATGGCCATTCTCAACCTCAACCTTGAGAAAGCCAGCACCCGCGAAGAGATGAACGAGTACCTGCGCTACATGGCGCTGCACTCCGATCTGCATAAGCAAATCGACTACGTCAACTCGCAGGAAGTGGTTTCCACCGACTTCGTTGGCTCGCGTCACGCCGGCGTGGTGGATGCTGAAGCGACCATCTGCAACGATAACCGCGTTGTTCTGTACGTTTGGTACGACAACGAATTCGGTTACAGCTGCCAGGTAGTCCGCGTGATGGAAGACATGGCCGGTGTAAACCCGCCAGCGTTCCCGCGCTAAGCGATTGCACAAACAAAAACGCCCCGACTTGTCGGGGCGTTTTTGTTTGTGCGGGTTGCTTGGGGTTGAGATCGTCTGATCTGGCGTCTCGCGGGCAAGCCTCGCTCCTACAGGATTTGCGCAACCCATGCAGGAGCGAGGCTTGCCCGCGATCGATCTGTCAGGCGCCGCCGACTACAGACGCTTGCGCGGTGCGCAGCGCATGCTTGTTGCCACGGAACAACACCAGCGTTGCGACCAACCCAAGAACCGCTGCACCACTGAGCCAGATTCCCGGTGCCGCTTTGTTGCCCAGAACATGGATCAGGTAGGTGCACGCCGCTGGCGTGAATCCGCCAAAGGTCGCAGTCGCCAGGCTGTAGGCCAGGGAGAAGCCGGTCGTCCGTACTTCAACCGGCATGATTTCGGTCAGGGCTACCACCATGGCGCCGTTATACGAGCCATAAAGGAATGACAGCCACAACTCGACGATCAGCAAGTGGCTGAAGCTCGGGTTGGCCACCAGCCAGGACAGCGCCGGATAAGCCGTCAGCAGAGCCAGGATGGTCGCCGCCAACAGTAGCGGTTTGCGGCCGATCTTGTCGGAAAGCGCCCCCATGACTGGTAGCCAGAAGAAGTTCGATAGACCGATACAGACCGTGACCAGCAGCGCGTCCAGGTCCGACAGGTTCAGCTCGGCTTTGCCGAAGGTCGGGGTATAGGCGGTAATCAGATAGAACGACACAGTGGTCATCACTACCAGCGCCATGCCACCTAGCACCAGTCCAAAGTTCTGACTGATCGAGCGAACAATGTCCTTTAGGGTCGGGCGATGTTGGCGTGCCTGGAACTCCGGAGTTTCTTCCAGCGAACGACGAATCACGAAGATGACCGGCACGATCATGCAGCCGATCAGGAACGGCACGCGCCAGCCCCAGTCGCCCATTTGATCCGGGCTCAGCCAGTGGTTCAGGCCCACGCCGAGCAGACCGGCGAAGACCACCGCGGCTTGTTGGCTCGCGGATTGCCAGCTGACGAAAAAGCCTTTGCGGCCCACAGTAGCGATTTCTGCCAGATACACCGACACGCCGCCCAGTTCCACGCCGGCCGAGAAGCCTTGCAGCAGTCGACCGAACAACACGATCAGTGGCGCGGCGAGGCCCAGTGTGGCGTAACCCGGCACACAGGCAATCAGCACGGTGCCCGCGGCCATCAGTGCGAGGGTGATGATCAAGCCTTTGCGGCGGCCATGGCGGTCGATGTAGGCGCCGAGGAAAACTGCACCCAGTGGGCGCATCAGGAAGCCGGCCCCGAAGGTGGCCAGCGACAGCATCAATGACGCAAAAGCGCTATCGGCAGGGAAGAAGGTTTTAGCGATGGCCGTGGCGTAAAAGCCGTAGACCATGAAGTCGAACATCTCGAGAAAGTTGCCGCTGACAACGCGAAAAATCGCTTTGCCTTTGCCCGTATTCGAGGACATTTTAAGGTGCTCACTTTTGGCTGTCTTATTTGGAATCCCTGGTCTTGACGCTTCCTTTTGCCGAAGTCGGGCATTCGCCGTCCCATCGAGCAGTTTGTAACAATATGTGTATCCATGGAGGGAGGCAACAAATAGTTAGCTTGCTGCTTAAACGATAAAGCCACTTAAATGAGTTGATTAAAACGGGTTTAGCCTAAGCATGGTCTGGCGCAGGTGGGTATCTGTCGCATAATGCCCGGCCCTGAGAGGTGTGTATTTGCAGGGAGAGTCAATTCTCGGGAGGTGCAGGTTTGTTGCGCAAGAGCCGAATGCAGGTCGTCAGTCTTTTTGTGGTACTCGGCACGTTGTCGGGCTGTGGCAATGGCGACTCGCTGGAAAGTTTCGGCGGTCCGACCATGGGCAGTACCTATTCAATCAAATACGTGCGCCACAAGGGCGTCCCCGGGCCAGCCGAGGTCCAGCCGCAGGTCGAGAGGATCCTGGCCGAGGTCGATCAGCAGATGTCGACCTACCGCGGCGACTCGGACATCGAGCGCTTCAACGATTTGCCGGCGAACAGTTGTCAGCGAATGCCTGCGTCGATCCTGCAGTTGGTGCGTGTCGGCGAGCAGCTGTCCGTTACAAGCGATGGTTCGTATGATCTGACGGTGGAGCCGCTGATGAACCTGTGGGGCTTTGGTCCGCAAGCCCGCGAGGAGAAAGTCCCAAGTACCGAAGCGCTGGCTCGGGTCCGGCAGCGGGTAGGCCATACTCATTTGCGAATCGAGGGTGATCAACTGTGCAAGGATGCGCCGGTCGAGGTCGACTTCAACAGCATTGCCGCCGGTTATACCGTGGACCGGATCGCCGCGAAGCTGACAGCCATGGGCATCGACAGCTACCTGGCTGAAGCCACAGGCGAACTCAAGGCTGTCGGTAAAAAGCTCGACGGCTCGCCCTGGCGGATTGCTCTGGAAGAGCCTCGGGACGATCAACAAGTGGCTGAGCGAGTGATCGCGGTGGATGGTTACGGTGTTTCCACCTCTGGCGACTATCGTAATTACTTCGAGCAGGATGGGCGGCGTTATTCCCACACCTTCGACGCCCGTACCGGCGCACCGATCGATCACGCTCTGGCGTCAGTGACGGTGATTCATCCTTCGACGTTGATGGCCGATGGCTTGTCGACACTGCTGCTGATTCTTGGCCCGCAACGAGGTTGGGAATACGCAGAAAAAAATGATATCGGTGCATTTTTTGTGATTCGTACCGATACAGGTTTTGTCACGCGTACCAGTCAGGCTTTTGATCGTCTGGTTGCCGGTAAAACCGAGTAATGGCGGTGGTGTCCGTGATTCGCGATAGCGATTTAGTGCAGGCAAAAGTAGCCTACGACGCGACCAAGGGTTAATGTGCGCGGCGTTGACGCTTCTATAGACTGTGTCCGGATTCGTAACCGACCCAAATTGTTCCTTCATGCCGCCGGCCGCGGCATGATTTAGCCGGAGACGCCAGAGTGGTGTCTCGGCCTGTTCTGAGGAGTACGCATGGCTGTCTACAACTACGACGTGGTGGTGCTGGGTTCCGGCCCTGCTGGAGAAGGTGCGGCAATGAACGCCGCCAAAGCAGGGCGCAAGGTGGCGATGGTCGATAGTCGTCGCCAGGTCGGCGGCAACTGCACCCACCTGGGGACCATCCCGTCCAAGGCTTTGCGTCACTCGGTACGGCAGATCATGCAGTTCAACACCAACCCGATGTTCCGGGCCATTGGTGAGCCGCGTTGGTTCTCTTTCCCTGACGTACTCAAGAGTGCGGAAAAGGTCATCTCCAAGCAGGTTGCTTCGCGCACCGGCTATTACGCGCGCAATCGGGTTGACCTGTTCTTCGGCACAGGCAGCTTCGCCGACGAGCAGACGGTCGAAGTGGTGTGCGCCAACGGCGTGGTCGAAAAACTGGTGGCCAAGCAGATCATCATTGCCACCGGCTCGCGCCCGTATCGTCCGGCCGACATCGATTTCCACCACCCGCGTATCTACGATAGCGACACCATCCTGAGCCTGGGTCACACGCCGCGCAAACTCATCGTTTACGGCGCCGGGGTAATTGGTTGCGAATACGCCTCGATCTTCAGTGGCCTGGGTGTGCTGGTAGAGCTGGTGGATAACCGCGAGCAGCTGCTCAGTTTCCTGGATTCCGAGATTTCCCAGGCGCTGAGTTACCACTTCAGCAACAACAACATCACTGTGCGCCACAACGAAGATTACGATCGGGTCGAAGGCGTGGACAACGGCGTGATCCTGCACCTCAAATCCGGCAAGAAGATCAAGGCCGACGCCTTGCTCTGGTGCAACGGTCGCACTGGCAACACCGATCAGCTGGGCCTGGAAAATATCGGGATCAAGGTCAACAGCCGTGGCCAGATCGAAGTGGACCAGACCTATCGCACCTGTGTGGCGAACATCTACGGTGCTGGCGACGTGATCGGCTGGCCGAGCCTGGCCAGTGCCGCCCATGACCAGGGGCGTTCGGCAGCCGGTAGCATTGTCGATAACGGCAGCTGGCGCTTCGTCAACGATGTGCCGACCGGTATCTACACCATTCCGGAGATCAGCTCGATCGGCAAGAACGAGCAAGAGTTGACCCAGGCCAAAGTGCCTTACGAAGTGGGCAAGGCGTTCTTCAAGAGCATGGCGCGCGCGCAGATCGCCGGTGAGCCCCAGGGCATGCTCAAGATCCTCTTCCACCGCGAAACCCTGGAGATCCTCGGGGTGCACTGCTTCGGCTATCAAGCTTCCGAGATCGTCCACATCGGTCAGGCGATCATGAACCAGAAGGGTGAGGCCAACAGCCTCAAGTACTTCGTCAACACCACGTTCAACTACCCGACCATGGCCGAAGCCTATCGGGTCGCTGCTTACGACGGCCTCAACCGGCTTTTTTAAGCGGCTCCGGCCGGTGGCCTGAGCCGGCCGGGGAGACCGATTTCAGCAATTCTCGAGAGTGGCGCTGGCCAAACCGGGAAAGTCTGTAATCAGGCTATCTACGCCGAAGTCGGCGAGCCTGCGCATCAGCGCGGGTTCGTTGACTGTCCACACCGACACATGCAGACCCTGGCGCTGGGCTTTCTGCAGGCGCTCGGGCGTGCACAGCGTCCAGTTCAACGCCAGAATCTCACAGCCATAGCTCTGCGCGACCTTCAGTGGGTCGAGCCAGGCGTATTCGGCTACCAGTCCGCGTGACACATCCGGTGTCAGATCCAGTGCAGCTTTCAGTACTTCCCTTGAGCTCGACGTGATGGTGACTTTGTCCAGCAGCCCGAAGCGCTGAGCCATTTCTCGAATGGCCAGCACGGTGGTTGCTGCGCGGGTTCGCGAAGCACTTTTGACTTCCAGTTGCCAATGCTCGAAGTCGCATTTTTCGAACAGCTCTTCCAAACGCGGAATCGGGCATGGTTTGATCCATCCCGGGCCGCCCTTGCGTGCGTCATAGGTCACCAGGTTGGCGGCCGAATGTTCGACCACCTTGCCGCGCCGGTCGGTGGTGCGCTTGAGCGTCGGGTCGTGAATCACCATCAACTCGCCGTCCATGGACAAATGCAGGTCCAGCTCGCAGCGTCGTACCCCGTGCTTGAGGCATTGTTGAAAACTGGTCAGGGTGTTTTCCGGTGCTTCGCCTTTGGCGCCGCGGTGGCCGTAGATAAGGGTCACGGTTGTTCCTTAATGATTGCCTGGTTCGTTCTGTTCGCGCGCAAGGCGTCGTTCTTGAGCCTGTTTGTGCAAGATATAGCGGGCCAGCAATTGGCGCTGCGCATCGGTGAGGGATTCGAACTCGGTGCCAATCTGGAAAGTGCCGAAGCTTTCCGGTTCACAGTGAGTGACCTTGGCCCGTAACAGCAGACCCAGCGCTTGCGGCATCAGCAATAGCTTGATCGCCAGATGGCTGCCGGTCGGGTAGGCGAGGTGATGCTCGAACTCGATACCGCCTTCGGACAGCACCACATGCCGTGGCTCTTCGAACTTGCCGAGCACGGTCTGCGCAACAACCTGGCCGAGCAGGTCGATACGCTTGTTCATGACTTTCAGGTAGCTGGCGGTGTTTCGATCACGCTCGCTGATCTGTCTGAGCAGGTGTTGCGACTCGAATTCGCTCAGATGCAGTTCACTGAGCAGATTGAACAGCGGTGACTCATCCTGCAACACTTCCTGGCCTGCGGCTTCGTGGGCAGACAGGGGCCTAATTTCCAGTGCGATCGTGTCCTTGATACGGTAGTATTCGCGGCGATCTTCTTCATCTAATGTCGACATGGCGAACCCATGGTAGCGGCGGTGGTCTGAGTGTAAAGCTGGTTACCGACCCCCGCCACAAGGACGTTCCTCTTTCCTCCGAACAAGCCCCGACATGTTCAGACCTCTCTTCGTATTTATCGGCACGCGTTATACCCGTGCAAAACGCCGCAATCATTTTGTGTCATTTATTTCCCTGACCTCGATGATCGGACTCGCCCTCGGCGTAGTCGTGATGATCGTCGTGTTATCGGTGATGAATGGCTTCGATCATGAGATGCGCACCCGTGTATTGGGCATGGTGCCTCACGCGACCATCGAATCCGATGAACCCATCGGCGACTGGCAAAGCCTGGCCGCCAAGGTCAAGCAAAACCCGCAGGTGCAGGCGGTTGCGCCGTTCACCCAGATGCAGGGTTTGCTGACCAACAACGGTCAGGTGCAGAAAGTCCTGCTCAATGCCGTCGACCCGGCCCAGGAGCGGAAGGTCTCGATCATTGACAACTTCATGACGCAGGGCAAGCTCGACGACCTGGCGCCGGGCAGCTTCGGCATTGTGATCGGCGACAAGGCCGCGACCAAACTCGGCGTGGGCCTTGGCGAGAAGCTGACCTTCGTCGCTCCGGAAGTCACCGTGACCCCGGCCGGGATGTTCCCGCGGATGAAGCGCTTCACGGTGGTCGGCATTTTCCATGTCGGCGCCGGTGAGCTGGACGGTTACCTGGGTTTGACCAATCTTGACGATCTGGCACGCCTGCATCGCTGGAAGCCGGATCAGGTACAGGGTCTGCGCTTGAAGTTCGACGACCTGTTCCAGGCACCGCGCACCGCGTGGAACATCGCCCAGAAGCTGGGCGAGAACCATTACTTCGCTCGTGACTGGACCCGCACCCACGGCAACCTGTATCAGGCCATCCGCATGGAAAAAGCCATGATCGGCCTGCTGTTGTTGCTGATCGTGGCCGTTGCTGCGTTCAACATCATTTCCACGCTGGTGATGGTGGTGAATGACAAGAAAGGCGACATTGCGATTCTGCGCACCCTCGGCTCCACACCGGGACAGATCATGGCGATCTTCATGGTCCAGGGCACGGTGATCGGCGTCGTTGGTACGGCAATCGGCGCCGTGGTCGGCATGTTCGCCGCGTTGAATGTCAGTGCCGCGATTTCCGCCCTCGAAGGCCTGATCGGGCACAAATTCCTTAATGCTGACGTGTACTTCATCGACTACCTGCCGTCGCAACTGATGGCCGAAGACGTGTTGATGGTCTGCGGCGCGGCGTTGGTCCTGAGTTTCCTCGCCACCCTGTATCCAGCCTGGCGTGCTGCGCGCACCCAGCCTGCGGAGGCGCTACGTTATGAGTGATTTGGGTATGAGTACTAAAGCAGTCTTGAGTTGCCGCGATCTGGGTAAGTCCTACGAGGAAGGCCCGGAATCGGTGGTGGTGCTGTCCGGTTTGCAGCTGGAGCTGCACCCGGGTGAGCGTGTGGCAATTGTCGGCACCTCCGGTTCCGGCAAGAGTACCTTGCTCAACCTGCTTGGCGGCCTCGATACACCCACCAAAGGCAGCGTCTGGCTGGCCGGTGAAGAGCTGTCGGCACTCAACGAAAAGTCCCGCGGCCTGTTGCGCAACCGTTCGCTGGGTTTCGTTTACCAGTTCCACCACTTGCTGCCCGAGTTCACCGCGCTGGAAAACGTCTGCATGCCGCTGTTGATCGGTCGCACGGCGATTCCCGAAGCCCGTCAGCGGGCCAAGGCCTTGCTGGATCGCGTCGGTTTGGGCCATCGCCTGGAGCACAAACCGGCCGAATTGTCCGGTGGCGAACGTCAGCGCGTGGCCATCGCCCGTGCTCTGGTGAACAAGCCGGGGCTGGTGATGCTCGATGAGCCGACCGGCAACCTCGACTCCCACACCGCCCAGGGCATTCAGGATTTGATGCTGGAACTCAGCACCTCGATGCGCACCGCGTTCCTGGTGGTGACCCACGACATGAACCTGGCCCGCCAGATGGATCGCGTCCTGCACCTGCAGGAAGGTCGCCTGACGCCCATCTGATTGGCCGAAACCCGGCACGCCTGAAAAGCGCGTCGGGTCTTTTATTTTTATACGGTGCCCCAGCGAATGTTCAGACCGTTATCGATCTTTATCGGCACGCGCTATACCCGCGCCAAGCGCCGCAATCGCTTTGTTTCCTTCATCTCGATGACCTCGATGATCGGCCTCGCCCTGGGTGTGTTGGCGATGATCGTGGTGCTGTCGGTGATGAACGGCTTTCAGCGCGAAATGAGCTCGCGCATCCTCGGTATGGTGCCCCACGCGACCATCGTCGGCGTCAATCCGATCAATGATTGGCAGCCGGTGGCGGCTGCCGCCATGAAGAATCCCGAAGTGACGGCTGCGGTGCCGTTCACCGAGATGGAAGGCATGCTGTCCTACAAGGGCTCGATGCAACCGATCCAGATCAGCGGCGTCGATCCGGCTCAGGAAGGCAAGGTGTCCATCGTTGCCCAGCACATCGTGCAGGGTCGTCTGGACGACCTGAAGCCCGGTGAGTTCGGGGTGGTGGTCGGTGAAATCACTGCGCGCCGTTTCCGCTTGAACGTCGGCGACAAGATCACCCTGATCGTGCCGGAAGTCAGCACCGCGCCGGGTGGCATCACACCGCGCATGCAGCGGCTGAATGTGGTCGGCGTGTTCAAGGTCGGCGCTGAGCTGGATGGCTCCATGGCGCTGATTCACGTCGCCGACGCCGCGCAAATGCAGCACTGGGAGCCCAATCAGGTACAAAGCGTTCGTCTGGCGGTGAAGGATCTGTATGCCGCGCCACAAGTGTCGACGGACATCGCCACCGGCCTGGGCGATAGCTACAAGGCCGATGACTGGACCCACACCCAGGGCAGCCTGTTCAGCGCGATGAAGATGGAAAAGACCATGATCGGCCTGCTGTTGCTGATGATCGTCGCCGTGGCTGCATTCAACATCATCGCCACCTTGATCATGGTGGTGAACGACAAGGGCGCGGACATCGCGATCCTTCGCACCATCGGCGCTACGCCACGGCAGATCATGGCGATCTTCATGGTTCAGGGGACCGTGATCGGGATTGTCGGCACCTTGATCGGCGGCGTTCTTGGGGTGATCGCGGCGTTGAATGTGAGCGAGCTAGTGGGTTGGCTGGAGCGGGTCAGTGGCCAGCATATCTTTAGTTCCGATGTGTACTTCGTCAGCAATCTGCCGTCCGAACTGCAAGGCGTGGATGTGGCGCTGATCTGCACAGCCGGTTTTGCCCTGAGCTTTCTGGCCACGGTGTATCCCGCCTGGCGCGCGTCGAAGATCCAGCCGGCGGACGCGTTGAGATATTCGTAAGGGCCTCTGATCGTTCCCACGCTCTGCGTGGGCATGCAGCCCGTGACGCTCTGCGTCACAAGCGGACGCGGAGCGTAGGAACGATCAGATTCTCGGCAACTCAATCACAAACCGGGTCCATCCCTTATCCGACTCGCAATGAATCTGCCCGCCATGGGCGCGGATGATCGACTGGGTGATCGCCAATCCCAATCCCGCATGTTCGCTGCTGCCCTCACGGCGAGCCGGATCGGCCCGGTAAAAGCGATCGAACAAACGCGGCAATAACGCCTGGTCAATTGCGCTTCCGCTGTTCTCGATGCTCAGGCTCAAGCCCTTGGGTCGATCAACAACTCGTACCCGCACCTCTCCGTTCGCCGGGGTAAAACGCAGCGCATTGTCCAGCAAGTTGGAGAGGGCGCGGCGCAGCATGCTGCGGTCCCCGGTAAAGCGTGCGTTGCCTTCGCGGGTCAGACTGATTTGCGTTTCTTCTGCAAGCGGCGCGAAGAACTCCAGCAACAGGTCCGCCTCATCCCCCAGTTCCAGGGGCTCGCGTTTCGGGATCAGCAAGCCATGATCGGCTTTGGCCAGATACAGCATGTCGTTGACCAGTTGCGCCATCCATTGCAGCTCTTCCAGATTGCTGTGCAACGCCTCGCGATAGTCCTCCAGCGGCCGTGGTCGGGTGAGGGTGACCTGAGTATGGGTGAGCAAATTCGACAGCGGTGTGCGCAGTTCATGGGCGATGTCGGCGGAAAACGCCGAAAGTCGCTGGAACGAATCGTCCAGGCGCCCGAGCATGGCGTTAAACGTGTGGGCCAGTTCGGCGAGTTCGGCCGGCATCTGATCGTGGGGCAGGCGCTTGGTCAGCGAACTGGCGGAAACACTGGCGGCGACTTCACTCATGCGTCGTAGCGGGCGCAAACCGCTGCGGGCGGCCCAGGCACCCAATAACGCCGTGGCGAGCGCCGACAGGCCAACGGTCAACCAGATCAAATGCTGCATGCGTTGCAGGAAGTGTTGATGGTGGGTGATGTCGAGCATCAGCGTCAGCTGTGGGGAGCCCGGCTTGCCCGGCTCTAGCGCCGCGTTGTAGACCCGGTAGGCAGTGCCAGCGCTTTGCAGGCTGTGCAAACCGGGTTCGGTTGGCAAGCCGGAGGGCAGGGTGGTTGAGCTGTCGAACCAGACGCTGCCATTTGCAGTACTGACGCGCAGCGCCAGGTCTGGTTGATGATTGAGTTCATCCTGCAACGAGGCTTGGCGATCAGCGAAACGGGCCGGGTCATCGGCACCTTGCAAAGCACTGCGCAATGCGATCAATTTGCCATCGAGCAATTGCTGATCGAGTTCGATGAAGTGTCCTTCGCTGGCGCGACTGAAGAGCACGCCAGCCAGTAACGAAACCACTGCAGTGCAGGCGGCAAACAGCAAGGCCAGGCGGCTGCTCAGGGAAAGACAGCGCATCAGACAGGACGCTCTTCAAGGACGTAGCCCATGCCGCGCACGGTATGAATCAATTTGTTCGTGTAGTCATCGTCGATCTTCAGGCGCAAGCGGCGAATCGCCACTTCAATCACATTGGTGTCGCTGTCGAAATTCATGTCCCACACTTGCGAGGCGATCAGCGATTTGGGCAGCACTTCGCCCTGGCGCCGCAACAGCATCTCCAGCAGGGCGAACTCCTTGGCGGTGAGGTCGATGCGCTGGCCGCTGCGTTCGACCCGGCGACGGATCAAGTCCAGGCGCAAGTCGGCCAGTTGCAGGCTGGTTTCTTGAGGCGTGGCACTGCCTCGGCGCAACAGGCTTCGTACACGGGCGAGGAGTTCGGAGAAGGCGAAGGGTTTGACCAGGTAGTCGTCGGCGCCGAGTTCGAGGCCATGCACGCGGTCTTCCACAGCGTCGCGGGCGGTCAGAAACAGCACCGGCATGTCCAGGCCCGCGCTGCGCACGGCTTGTAGAATTTGCCAACCGTCACGACCGGGCAGCATCACATCCAGGATCAGCAGCGCGTAATCACCGGTCAGCGCAAGGTGCTGACCGGTGGTGCCATCGGCCACCAGTTCGGCGTTAAAGCCGGCTTCACTCAGCCCTTGGCGCAGATACTGCCCGGTTTTCAGTTGGTCTTCGACGATCAGCAGTTTCATGGGCGACTCATGGCAAACGGACGGGAGCTTTATACCGTGGGCGGTGGCAATGCGGCGTAACCTGACAAAGTTGTAATCTAGCAGTCAGCTGGCTGGCAGCGATGCAGCTTTAGAGTTTCCCACAGGCTGAACCTCATCTTGTAGGAGCGTGACTATGTTTTTGGAAAAACGGTTTTTGCGAAATCGACTGGTGCTGGCGGGTTGTCTGCTGGTATTGAGCTTCCCCGTCTGGGCCTCACCACCGGCACAGACCTACGCCTTCGGCGCGCCTGCGCCTGCAGCGAAAGCCACGCGGACAGTCGAAGTGGTAATGGACGATATGTCCTTCAGCCCCAAGTCACTGGATATCAAGGCCGGTGAGACAGTGCACTTTGTGCTGGTCAACAAGGGGCAGCTGCTGCACGAGTTCAACCTGGGCGACGCAGCGATGCATGCCAGGCACCAGCAGGAAATGCTCCAGATGCAGCAGAGCGGCATGCTGACTCCGAGCACAATGAACAGCGCGCCGGTGTCGTCTGGCTCCATGGATCACGCAGCGATGGACCACGGTTCGATGGCTGGTATGGATCATGGATCGAGCATGCGGCACGACGACCCGAACAGTGTACTGGTAGAGCCGGGTAAAACCGCCGAATTGACCTGGACCTTCAGCAAAGCGAGCAATCTGGAGTTCGCCTGCAACATCCCCGGTCACTATCAGGCGGGGATGGTCGGCAAGATTAGCGTCGCCCAGTAAGCGCTTCACACTCAAAGGCGGGAGCAAAGGCTGGTAGACTTGTCGGGTTTATTCAGTCAGGTTTCCGCCATGCATCCCGCAGCCGAACACTCGCCGCTGGGCAAGTCCAGTGAATACATTTCTACCTACACCCCGTCTTTGCTGTTTCCGATCCCGCGCGCGGCGAAATGGGCCGAGCTGGGCTTGAGCGCCGAGACCCTGCCGTATAAGGGCGTGGACTTCTGGAATTGCTTTGAGTTGTCCTGGTTGCTGCCGTCCGGTAAGCCGGTGGTGGCGATCGGCGAGTTCAGCATTCCGGCAGATTCGCCGAACATCATCGAGTCGAAGTCCTTCAAGTTGTACCTCAACTCGCTGAACCAGACGCCGTTTGCCGATCGCCAAAGCCTTGAAGCAACCTTGCAGGAAGATTTGTCCATTGCGGCCGGCAAGCCGGTGGGCGTGCGGATTCGCAGTCTGAGCGAAGTCCAGGCTGAAGGCGTGGCCGGGTTGCCGGGCGTTTGCATCGATGAGCTTGATGTCAGCGTCCGCGACTACGAGCAGCCGCGGCCAGAACTGCTGCGCTGCGACGATTCGCAGGTGATCGAGGAGCGTGTGCACAGCCATCTGCTTAAATCCAATTGCCCGGTGACCGGTCAGCCAGACTGGGGCAGCGTTGCCGTGCACTATCGCGGCGCAGCGCTGGATCACGCGAGCCTGCTGGCTTATCTGGTGAGTTTCCGTCAACACGCGGACTTTCACGAGCAGTGCGTGGAGCGGATATTTCTCGACCTGCAACGCCTGTTGAAACCGGAGACACTCACGGTCTATGCGCGTTATGTGCGCCGTGGCGGTCTGGATATCAATCCGTACCGCAGCACTGAGGCGGTGGAGCTGCCCAACCTCAGACTGGTTCGCCAATAAAGATCTGGTGTGGGTTGGCGGTGTTCGCTAGACCGCGTTCATTACCGCAAAATGAAAAAGCCCCGCTTTAAAGAGCGGGGCTTTTGTATGTGGGGTGTCTAGATTCCCATGTTACCTAGCGCGAGCACGATATTGCGCAAGGTGCCGGCGATCGCGGGATGATCAACTTCGAAGCGTTCTACGGCGAGGTTTACGCCATCGGCCAGGTTGGTGCCCTGAGTTTTTTTCTCAAGTTCGAGCTCAAGCTCGATCTGTTGCATCAGCAATTGCAGATCGGCGCGTTCTGCTTCCGAAAGCGGTGGGTTTTGCTCCAATTGCTCGCGCAGGGTATTGAGCTGTTCTTGCAATTCGCGGGCAGGCATGGCGTTCTCCCTTTATTGATAGGCACAGGTATGGATCGCGGCACAGGCCTAAAGATCCATACCCTGACCTTAGAGTAATCCACTCCATCGCCGCGTGCATGATCTCGATCAAGATCGCTCGATCAGGGTTTTTCACCCTTGAGTCGCCGCAGGCCGATGTCCGCCAGGCAGGTGGTGAGTTCGCCCAGGTGATCAATCACCGAATGTACGCCGAGACTGAACAGTTGCAGCGTTGCCTTGCCGCGTTTGCGCTCGCGCTCTTGCTGGCTCAAAGCCTGCCATTCGCTGGGTGCCAGCCCGCACAGTGAGCCGCATGATGCCAGGCCGATAGTCCAAAGCCCGGCGTTGAGTCCTGACTGCAGCAAGCGTGGTTCACCGCTGACCAGTACACAGCCATCCAGGCGACTGACATTCAGCGTCATCAACGCCTGCCAGCAAGCGTTAGGGGCCGGCCATTGACGGGCTGCTTCGGTGTTGTGGGTGGGTTTGATCCAGTCCGGCAGCGATGCCGCGAGGGAGTGGCTGACCCCGGGCGGCAGCTCATCCAGCCAGGCGCAGGGGACGCCCTGGCGTTGCAAGCTGTGCAGGATATCCAGTGCTCCCGGGGTGGCATTGGCGGGTTCGTGGGGCGGCTGGTCGGCGCTGTGTTGGCGCGTCCGGGCGCCGAAATCGACCAGGCAGCCACTGAGGCCAAAAAGTACGGCAGTCAGGGCTGGAGCAGCTACGGGTAAGGCTTCAGCGTGCGGCATATCAACGTCCCTGAAATAGCATCGCAGGCTAGCCGTTGCCGATGACAGTTGAGTGACATCCGTATGAATGGAAAAAGGCAAAACCGAGTCCTGTTGCAAGACTCCTCTGGAGGGATGCTGCCTAATCAGGTAGTTCCACCTTATACTAGCCCGATTACCGCCAGGGCATAGCGCCCGCGCCAGAACCATCCAAGGAGTTTTTGCTATGCGCTGGAGCAATCGTCTAGCTCAGCTTTGTGTGTGTACCAGTATCATGTTGGTTCCATTTGTGGCTCAGGCCTCGGAAGAAGACCCTTGGGAAAGCATCAACCGGCCGATTTTCCGGTTCAACGATTTTCTTGATACCTACGCCCTTAAACCCCTGGCGCAGGGCTATGAGGCAATCACACCGCAGTTCCTCGAAGACGGCATCCACAACATGTTCCGCAACATCGGTGACGTTGGCAACCTGGCCAACGACGTCTTGCAGGCCAAGCCTCGCGCCGCTGGCGTCGACACCGCGCGCTTGTTGATGAACACCACGCTTGGCGTGGCCGGGTTCTTCGATCTGGGCACCAAAATGGGCCTGCAGCGCAACGATGAAGACTTCGGTCAGACCCTCGGCCACTGGGGCGTGGGCAGCGGTCCATTCGTGATGCTGCCGTTCTTTGGTCCGAGTACTCTGCGTGATGCACCCTCCAAGTACGTGGACAGCTACACCAAACCCTACCGTTATATGAATGACATTCCGGCGCGCAATATGGCTTACGGCCTGGATGTGATCGATACCCGCGCCAGCCTGCTGTCGGCCGAGAAACTGATCAGTGGCGACAAATACGTGTTTATCCGCAATGCCTTCCTGCAGAACCGCGAGTTCAAAGTCAAGGATGGCAAGGTCGAAGACGATTTTTAAGCCTGACTCTGCAAACACAGAAGGCGGCCACGTGGCCGCCTTCTGTGTTTGTGTCCCGGATCAACTCATCTCCAGGATCGTAAAACCAAGTTTCTGACTGCCGCCGTCCTGTTCTTTAATCCAGACGACCTCTGTGTCGGCTTCCAGACCTTTGAGGGCGGCATGTTCAGAGTCAATCCGTACCTTCAGCCTGTCGCCCACCTTGAATGAGCGTGGAGCCTGGACTTGCATACCGCTGCTGGAAAGGTCCACGCAGACCGCTGGAATCACCTGGCCAGCGTGGATCAGGGTGACCTCGGCATCCACCCGCATGCGGATGTAGTCGCGTTTTTCGCTGTAGTCACGGTCATTTTGACTCATGGGCTCTGTCCTTCGATTCTGTTACGGATTTGCTTGTTCTTATAACTCCCGGTGATTTGCGGTGTAAAGACGTCAAGCGACCATCCGCATGAGCTTGAAACGCCCCGCGGATGGGAGTACCGTCTGCGCCTTAGAAGGGCACCTCTGATTAACGCGCGAGTAGGGCAACAGCTCAAAAGTCTGCGACCCGGAGAGGCTAGAAAGCGAATCCAGTAGTGTGAGCCCGGCCAATGCCTCGCCACCTACGCCAACCTAATTCTGGCGCCGTTTGCCCACATGCAAAAAACCAGTGCCACGCTGCTGATAATCGATGACGACGAAGTAGTACGCGCGAGCCTCGCGGCCTATTTGGAAGACAGTGGATTCAGCGTCCTTCAAGCCAGCAATGGCATGCAGGGTCTTAAGGTATTCGAGCAAGCAAAGCCCGACTTGGTGATCTGCGATCTGCGCATGCCGCAGATGGGCGGACTCGAGCTGATTCGTCAGGTGACTGACCGTGCTCCCCAAACACCGGTGATCGTTGTCTCGGGCGCCGGCGTCATGAACGATGCTGTCGAGGCCTTGCGTCTCGGGGCGGCGGATTACCTGATCAAGCCCCTGGAAGATCTGGCAGTGCTCGAGCACTCAGTGCGCCGGGCGCTGGATCGCGCGCGTCTGTTGCTGGAAAACCAGCGCTACCGCGAAAAGCTGGAAACCGCCAATCGCGAGCTCGAAGCCAGCCTGAACCTGCTGCAGGAAGACCAGAACGCCGGGCGCCAGGTGCAGATGAACATGCTGCCGGTCAGCCCTTGGTCGATCGACGAGTTTCAGTTTGCGCACCAGATCATTCCGTCCTTGTACCTTTCCGGTGATTTCGTCGACTACTTTCGGGTCGACGAGCGTCGGGTAGCGTTTTATCTGGCAGACGTTTCCGGTCATGGCGCGTCTTCAGCATTCGTGACGGTGCTGTTGAAATTCATGACCACGCGGTTGTTGTTCGAGTCCAAGCGCAACGGCACCCTGCCGGAGTTCAAGCCTTCGGAAGTCCTTGGTCATATCAATCGAGGCCTGATCAGCTGTAAGCTGGGCAAACATGTCACGATGGTCGGTGGCGTCATCGACGAGGAGACGGGTTTGTTGACCTATAGCATTGGCGGTCACCTGCCATTGCCTGTGTTGTACACCCCAAACAGTGTTTGCTATCTGGAAGGGCGTGGTCTGCCGGTGGGCTTGTTCAATGAAGCCACCTACGAAGATCGCGTACTGGAATTGCCGCCGACATTCAGCCTGACGCTGATGTCCGATGGCATTTTGGACCTTTTGCCCGAACAGACACTCAAAGAGAAAGAGGCCGCCTTACCTGAAAGGGTGAGAACGGCGGGCGGCAGCCTGGATGGTCTGCGGCAGGTTTTTGGATTGGCCACGCTAGGGGAGATGCCGGATGATATCGCCCTGTTGGTGTTGAGCAGGAATCTTTAATGAGTACCGGTAGAATCCAGTTCGCCGAGCAGGACGGCACCTTCGTCCTGAAGTTCATCGGTGAAGTTCGCCTGACCCTTTGTTCGGCGTTGGATGCGACTATTGAGAGGATCTTCACCGCGCTGAATTTTTCAGCGATCGTGATCGATCTGACCGAAACCCGCAGCATCGACAGCACGACACTTGGCCTGCTGGCCAAACTGTCGATCCTTTCGCGGCAAAAGGTCGGCCTTTTGCCGACTGTCGTTACCACCCACGAAGACATCACCCGGCTCTTGCAGTCGATGGGCTTCGATCAGGTGTTCAACATCGTTGATCGCCCGATTCCGTGCCCGGAATGCCTGACCGACCTGCCATCCCAGGATCAGTCGGAAGAAGTGGTGCGGATCAAAGTGCTCGAAGCGCACAAGATCCTCATGGGCCTGAACGACTCAAATCGCGAAGCTTTCCACGACTTGGTGAACGCCCTGGAGCGTCACTGATCCCCTGAAGCGGTGAGCGCTGGTCCGGCCCCGTCGCAAGCAAGCCCGCTCCCACACGAGTCCTGCGTCGATCACACCAGCGCGATCCGACACCGATCCCCTGTGGGAGCGGGCTTGCCCGCGATAGCGGCATAACACTCGACAAATCCCTCAGCGCGAAGCCAGCAGTCTTCGCCGCCAAACCGCATAAAAAAGGGCGAACCCACCAGGGTTCGCCCTTTTTGCATCACGCTGAATCAGATCAAAGCTTGGCTTGCAGCAGCGCTTCGAGCTTTTCCTGGTCGCGAGCGAACTGACGAATGCCTTCAGCCAGTTTCTCGGTGGCCATGGCGTCTTCGTTGGAAGCCCAGCGGAACTGCGCTTCGGTCAGGCTCTGACGCGCTTCGCCAGCATGGCTCGGCGCCAGTTTGCGTTCCAGCTTGCCGTTATCGGCGGCCAGTTTCTCGATCAGTTCAGGACTGATGGTCAGGCGATCACAGCCGGCCAATTGCTCGATCTGGTTCAGGTTGCGGAAGCTGGCGCCCATGACCACCGTCTTGTAGTCATTGGCTTTGTAGTAATTGTAGATGCGGGTGACCGACTGCACGCCCGGATCATCGGCGCCGGTGTAGTCGTTGCCGTTGGCCTTCTTGTACCAGTCGTAGATGCGGCCTACGAACGGCGAGATCAGGAACACCCCGGCCTCGGCACAGGCAACGGCCTGAGCGAAGGAGAACAGCAGGGTCAGGTTGCACTGAATGCCTTCGCGTTCCAGCTTTTCGGCGGCGCGGATGCCTTCCCAGGTAGAAGCGATCTTGATCAGTACGCGATCGCGGCCAATGCCAGCCTTTTCATACAATTCGATCAGACGGTGCGCGCGTTTCAACACAGCGTCGGTATCGAACGACAGGCGCGCATCCACTTCAGTGGAAATACGCCCTGGAATCACTTTCAGAATCTCTTGCCCAACCGCCACGCCAAAGCGATCACTGGCCAGACCGACATCGCCCTTGCAGTCGCTGACGCAGTCGTTCAGCAACTGGGCATAACCTGGAATGGCCGCGGCTTTGAGCAGCAGCGAAGGGTTGGTGGTAGCGTCCACCGGTTTGACGCGAGCGATAGCTTCAAAATCGCCAGTATCGGCAACAACGGTGGTGAACTGCTTGAGTTGATCCAGCTTGGAAGTCATTGGCGTGCTCTGTCCTGTGAGTCTGTTGACATTACCCGAGCGCTGACAGCCACTCAAGGGCAGTTATGCTTAACGACGGCCCCGACCGCAATAACCTGAAAACAGATGTTTGAATAGCGGGGCGTCATTCAGATAATTTCGATGCCAAATCAGCCGGCAGGTTCAACATGCCTGAGATCTACCGACCTTCGAGCAACTGCGCAGCCTGATCCAGCAACGCCAAAGGCTCCTTGGCCTTATGGATATCCACCGACAGCAACTGCCGAAAACGCCGGGCTCCCGGAAAGCCCGTGCCCAGCCCCAGCACGTGCCGAGTGATATGGTGCATCGCCCCGCCAGCCGCCAGATGCTCAGCAATATAAGGACGCAAACGCGCCAAAGCCTCAGCCCTGGAAATCACTGGTGCCGTACTGCCGAACAACTGCTGATCCACCTCAGCCATCACATAGGGGTTGTGATACGCCTCGCGCCCCAGCATCACCCCGTCGAACCGCTGCAAATGCTCGTGACACTGCGCAAGGGTCTTGATCCCGCCGTTGAGAATAATCTCCAGCTCCGGGAAATCCGCTTTCAACTGTGCCGCCACGTCATACCGCAAAGGCGGAATATCGCGGTTCTCCTTCGGCGACAACCCCTCCAGAATCGCAATCCGCGCATGCACGGTAAAACTCGTACAACCGGCATCCCGCACCTGACCGACGAAATCACACAACTGGGCATAACTGTCGCGACCATTAATCCCGATCCGATGCTTCACCGTCACCGGAATCGACACCGCATCGCGCATTGCCTTCACACAATCCGCCACCAAGGCAGGATGGGCCATCAAACACGCGCCGATCATATTGTTTTGCACCCGGTCGCTTGGGCAGCCCACGTTGAGATTGACCTCGTCGTAACCGTGTTCCTGAGCCATGCGAGCGCACGCCGCCAAATCCGCCGGGACGCTGCCGCCCAGTTGCAGGGCGAGCGGATGTTCGGCTTCGTTGTGACGCAGAAAACGGTCATGGTCGCCATTGAGGAGCGCGCCGGTGGTGACCATCTCTGTGTAGAGCAAGGCATGCCTGGAAAGCAGGCGTAGGAAGAATCTGCAATGGCGATCGGTCCAATCCATCATCGGCGCAACGCTGAAGCGGCGGGAGAGGGACTGGGGTGTGGCTGGCGTGGTGTGTAAGGGCATGGGTATCTGGATGGGTGGGGCGAGGCAGCAGTTTATCAGGAATGGAGTGGGATGGCTGAAAGGGGTGAGCTGAGTCAGGTGTCTCGGTGAGTCTTCAGCTCTAGACTATTATGAACTGTCAGGAAGGCAGTCTTGGTTGACCAATGCCTGCGTGCTCAATATCCCCGACCTCGTTCAAACCGCTCTGAGGAGAATACGATGAACAACAAGCTCGCAGCGTTATCTGTTGTCCTTGCGATGGGGTGCCTCGGGTCTTCAATGGGTTGGGCTGAGCCTGGCGATTACATCATGGTTACCCCAAATGACATAAAATGGGCCGATAACCCTGCTTTACCAAAGGGGGCACAAACCGCCGTCCTCCAGGGCAACCCCAACGTTGGCCCCTATATCGTGCGAGTAAAACTCCCGCCGAACTATATTATTCCCGCCCATACTCATCCCGACGAGCGCACAGTCACGGTGATCTCGGGTACGTGGTATCACGGCGATGGGGATAAGTTCGATGCGACAAAATTGCATGAATTTCCGGCCGGAAGCATTTTTGGCGAGGGTCACGTGAGGCACTTTGGGGCAAGCAAAGGCACAGAGGTAATCCTTCAGGTGCAGGGCCCCGGCCCAATCGGGATTGACTACGTCAACCCTGCAGACGATCCAAGAAAAAAATAACGTTCACTCTGACCGGTTGCCCAGTCTAGTGGGCCGTTTGTTAAGGGTAACAAAAAAGACCTCCGCACTGCGGCGGGTGGCAGGTGACTGCCATTCCTGCCGCGACCTTTAGTCGTGTCCAGACGCTCCTACCAACGCAACTCGAAGGCATTTTTCGCGCCTGGCTGGATGCTGCCGCCCAAGCGTGCGCACTCGCGAGAAAGGGTGTCGTGCAGCCATTGACGGTCATCCCCTTCGGCGCGACAGAGGCGAAAGCGACGCAGGCGCATGGGTATCAGGTCCAGCGACTGCAGGTGCCCGCCCGGGTCCAGCGAGGCAAAATATAGAAGCCCCAGGTCACCGCGAAAGGCTGCGTGGTCCTCGATGCCTTCGTAATCGTTCAGGAGATCACCGCAGCCATAGAGAATCAGGCGTTCGCGGTACACCTCAATGCCCTTGATGTGGTGCGAGGAGTGCCCGTGCACCAGGTCAACTCCGGCCTCGTCGATCAAGGCATGGGCGAACCGGACCTGCTCGCGCGGGATCTCGAACCCCCAGTTGCCGCCCCAGTGAATGGAGGCGACCACCAGGTCCCGCGGATTTTTGCCCTCGAGAATCCGTTTGGCGACAGGGCGCAGGCTTTGCATCGACAAATCCTCCAGCCGCGCGACGCCCGCGCGCTTATCCGTGGCGGCCCAGTCCGGCGCAATGCCGCAGTCGGGTGCGCCGAGGCCAAACACCAGCAAGCGCCGCCCACCTGGCTGCGGCAGCACGGCGGGCGCTTCGGCAGATTGCCGGTTGTGCCCGGCGCCGGCGCTGCACATACCGTTGCTCAATAGGGTATCCAGCGTATCGGCCAGGCCGGCTGCCCCCCAGTCCAGCACATGGTTGTTGGCCAGCACGCAGCAGTCGATGCCGGCTGCGCTGATGACCGGGAAGTTCTCCGGGCTCATGCGGTAATTGATGCCCTTTGGTTCCGGTCGTCCGCGGCGGGACACCGCAGTTTCCAGATTGATGATGCGTGCGTCTGGCTGGCGAAGTTCGAACTCATCCAGCGCAGCGCCCCAGACATAGGTGAAATCGACTGGGCGGGGAATCGAGCCATTGAGTCTTTCTGCCAGCCGGACGTAATCGCCGGCATTCTTGACGTAAGCTTCGTAAAGCCGCGGATCGCCAGGATGCGGCAGTACTGAGTCGATGCCGCGGGCGGTCATGACGTCGCCGGCGAGAAACAGCTTCAGCGTATCGGTAACAGCTGCCATGGCACCCTCCCGGATATCCCGAATAACGTAAACCGGGGACAGGCCCCGATCAGCTCACCTGCGGCCCCATCACAACGATCATCACGCCTCGACAATAGCCAGGTGGTGTTCTCAATCAGGCCAGCCAGATGACGGCTGACACCAGGCTCGGCATCGACTGATAGTTTCTTGCCAGTCGTTCATACCTTGTTGCGATCCGGCGAAATGGCTTCAGCTTCTGGAAAAAGCGCTCCACCAGGTTGCGCGCCTTGTAGAGATGCCGATCCAGCCGGCGAGGTTTCAGGCGATTTCTTTTCGATGGGATGACCGCTACCGCGCCCCTGCACTGGATAACCTCAATTATGCGTCCTTTTTGTGCGGTCTTGTCAGGCGCGGAGGCGGGCCTGGGAGTTGGATGTTAAAAAATGTTATTCTAAAAAAATACTTCACATAATGTGATCATTGGTGGATTATCTCTCCAGCCGGTATGACCGCCTGATAACAAGACAAAAGCAGGATTGCCTCGATGTTCGACAAGATCCCGACTCAGGTGCCGAGCGATAGCGCCGCTCAACCGGGTGATCCGTTTGTCATGCCCGCGCTCATTTCTACAACGCGGTCCGCCTTCTGCACCTTGCTCGCATGGAATCGGCCGCTGCTTTCCTCTGGAGTACCCCATGAATAACAAGAATGTCGGTGTTGTCGGTCTGGGCGCGATGGGCCTGGGCATTGCCCGTTCACTGTTGCGCAGCGGTTTCAATGTGCATGCCTGTGATGTGCGCGCGGCGGTGACGGAGCAGTTTGCCAGCGAGGGCGGCGTGGCTTGCTCTTCGCCCGCGCAGATGGCTGGCGAGTGTGACGTGATCATTACTGTTGTGGTGAATGCCGAGCAGACTGAAACCGTATTGTTTGGCGAGGGTGGTGCCGTGGCGGCTTTGCGTCCGGGCAGCCTGGTGATCGGCTGCGCCACCGTGGCCCCGACCTACGCCGTAGACCTGGGGCAGCGTCTGGCCGAACAAGGCCTGCTGTATCTGGATGCGCCGATCTCCGGTGGCGCGGCCAAGGCTGCCGCTGGCGAGATGACCATGATGACTTCGGGCCCGGCCGATGCCTACGCCAAAGCCGAAGCGATCCTTGCGGGCATGGCCGGCAAGGTCTATCGCCTGGGTGATGTCCATGGCCTGGGTTCGAAGGTCAAGATCATCAACCAGCTGCTTGCCGGGGTGCACATCGCTGCATCCGCCGAAGCCATGGCGCTGGGCCTGCGTGAAGGGGTCGATGCCGATGCGCTGTATGAGGTTATCACCCATAGCGCCGGTAATTCCTGGATGTTTGAAAACCGCGTGCCGCACATTCTCAAGGCCGACTACACGCCGTTGTCCGCGGTGGATATTTTCGTCAAGGACCTGGGCCTGGTGCTGGATACCGCACGAGCCAGCAAATTCCCGCTGCCACTGTCGGCCACCGCCCACCAGATGTTCATGCAGGCTTCCAGCGCCGGCTTCGGCCGCGAGGACGACTCGGCGGTGATCAAGATTTTCCCGGGCATCGAGTTGCCAACTGCCAAGCCTGAGCCTGTTTGAGGAGCGCTCCATGACTACATCCACCGCACGCCCGCTGCTGGGCTGCATCGCCGACGATTTCACCGGTGCCACGGACCTGGCCAACATGCTGGTACGCGGCGGAATGCGCACCGTACAAAGCATCGGCATCCCGAGCAGTGAAGTGGCCGCAGGGCTCGACGCCGATGCGATCGTCATTGCCCTGAAGTCGCGCACCATTGCGGTCGCCGACGCAGTCGAACAATCCCTCGCGGCACTCGCCTGGCTGCGTGAGCAAGGCTGTGAGCAGATCTTTTTCAAGTACTGTTCGACGTTCGACTCCACTGCGGCCGGGAATATTGGCCAGGTCAGCGAAGCGCTGCTGAGCGCACTGGGCAGCGACTTCACCCTCGCGTGCCCGGCGTTCCCGGAAAATGGCCGGACGATCTTTCGGGGCCACTTGTTTGTTCAGGATCAGCTGCTGAGCGAGTCGGGCATGCAGCATCACCCGCTGACGCCGATGACCGATGCCAATCTGGTTCGGGTTCTGCAATCGCAGACCCGCCTGAATGTCGGCCTGTTGCGCTACGACAGCATTGCCCAAGGGGCCGGGCAGGTTCGTGCGCGAATCGCCGAGTTGCGGGCTCAAGGCGTTGGCATGGCGATCGCCGATGCCTTGTCCGACAGTGATCTTTACACACTGGGTACCGCCTGCGCCGATCTGCCGTTGTTGACCGGTGGCTCGGGGCTGGCCTTGGGCTTGCCGGATAACTTCCGGCGCGCTGGCAAGCTGCGTGACTTCGATGCCTCCAGGCTCCCAGCGGTGTCTGGCGGCGAAGTGGTGTTGGCCGGTAGCGCCTCCGTGGCCACCAATGGCCAAGTGGCGGCCTGGCTCGAAGCCGGTCGGCCCGCCCTGCGGATTGATCCGTTGGCCCTGGCTGCTGGCGAGCCGGTCGTTGCGCAAGCCATGACCTTCGCCCGTGAGAATGAACAAACCGTATTGATCTACGCCACCAGCTCGCCGGAGGAGGTCAAGGCCGTGCAACAAAAGCTGGGCGTCGAACAGGCCGGCAGTCTGGTGGAAAACGCCTTTGGCGAAATCGCCCAGGGTCTGCGCCAGAGCGGCGTGCGTCGTTTCGTGATCGCCGGTGGTGAAACCTCGGGCGCCGTGGTTCAGGCACTGGGCGTGCAGTTGTTACAGATCGGTGCGCAGATCGATCCTGGTGTGCCGGCGACGGTCAGCAGTACTGATGAGCCTTTGGCGCTGGCACTCAAATCGGGCAACTTCGGTGGCCGGGACTTCTTCAGCAAAGCCTTGAAGCAACTGGCCCAGGCCGGAGGTGCACAATGAGCTGCGCAATGAGTCGCGAAAACGCCTTGCGCGAAGAAATCTGTGAGGTTGGTCGCAGCCTCTACCAGCGCGGTTACACCGTCGGCAGCGCCGGCAATATCAGCGCCCGCCTGGACGACGGCTGGTTGATCACGCCGACTGATGTCTGCCTCGGTCGCCTCGACCCGGCGACGATTGCCAAGGTCAATCTGGCCGGCGAATGGGTGTCCGGTGACAAGCCTTCAAAGACCCTGGCGCTGCATCGCCAGGTCTACGACCGCAACCCGAGTGTCGGTGGTGTGGTGCATACCCATTCCACCCATCTGGTGGCGTTGACGCTGGCGGGTGTCTGGCAGCCAGACGACATTCTTCCGCCGCTGACGCCGTATCAGGTCATGAAAGTCGGGCACATCCCGTTGATTGGCTACCAGCGACCCGGCTCGCCAAAGGTCGCCGAGCAGGTCGCGCAACTGGCCAACAGCGTTCGCGGCGTGATGCTCGAACGGCTTGGCCCGGTGGTCTGGGAGAGTTCGGTGTCCAGGGCCAGCTACGCCCTGGAGGAACTCGAGGAAACCGCACGGCTCTGGCTGATGAGCAATCCCAAGCCCGAACCGCTCGATCAAGCAGCGCTGGACGAGCTGCGAGAGACCTTCGGCGCGCACTGGTAGAGCGCATTTTCGAACACGATAGAACACAACAGATCGATTACGCAGGCCCGGTCCGGGAGACGCGCAGCGACTCTCGATAGCCGCGGCTTGCCTAAAAATACAATAACAAGAGGAAATCCAGGCATGACTCACGTTCACTGCGGCATTTTCAGAAGAACCGTTTCGTTCACCCGGCGTGGAGGGTTTCTGAAATGAGCCCGTTAATCCTGATGGTTACCGCAGGGGTGGGCATCGCGCTGTTGTTGTTCCTGGTGCTCAAGTACAAGTTCCAGCCCTTCGTGGCCTTGATGCTGGTGAGCATTCTGGTGGCACTGGTGGCCGGGGTGAAACCGGCCGATCTGGTTGCCACCATCGAAGGCGGCATGGGCAAGACCCTGGGCCATATCGCGATCATCATTGCCCTGGGCGCGATGATCGGGCGGATCATCGAGCTCTCCGGCGGTGCCGAGGCTCTGGCCAAGACGTTGATCACCCGTTTCGGCAACCGACGCACGCCGCTGGCGCTGACGATTGCCGGTTTCATGGTCGGGGTACCTGTGTTCTTCGAGGTCGGTGTGATCATCCTCATGCCGCTGGCCTATGGCGTCGCCCGCAGTGCGCGTAAGCCGTTGCTGGTGTTCGCACTGCCGATGTGCGCTGCCTTGTTGACCGTACACGCCTTCCTGCCGCCACACCCGGGCGCAGTGGCTGCTGCCAGCCAGTTGGGCGCCGACCTCGGTCGCGTGCTGATGTTCGGTCTGCCGATCACCGCGCTGCTCTGCTATGTCGGTTATCGCGTGGCCGGGCGCATGACCCGCCGGGTGTACCCGATGACCGACGATATTCGTGCCGAGGTCTACGGCCCGCATGTCACCAACGAAGATCTGGCCGCCTGGGCCAATGGCAACGGCAAGAGCACTGAACAAGCCGCTGTGGCGGTGTCACACATGGGCCTGGAAGAGGCCACCAGCAGCATTGTCGCGAAGTTGCCGCCGGCACCCCCACCGGGTTTCGGTCTGATCGTCAGCATGATCCTGCTGCCGATCATTCTGATTTTGCTGGGGACTCTGGCCACCTCGTTGCTGCCGGCTGAATCGACCCTGCGCAGCATCATGACCGTGCTCGGCGCGCCATTGGTGGCGCTGCTGATCGACACCTTGCTGTGTGCCTGGTTGCTGGGTTCGCGTCGGGGCTGGAGCCGTTCTCAGGTGTCCGACGTGATCGGCTCGGCGTTGCCCGGCGTGGCCATGGTGATCCTGATTGCCGGCGCTGGCGGTGTATTTGGCAAGGTGCTGGTGGATACCGGTATCGGCGCCGTGGTCTCCGACATGCTGCGCACCACCGGTCTGCCGGTGCTCGCGCTGGGCTTTCTGCTGACTATGCTGTTGCGCGCGGTCCAGGGCTCGACCACTGTGGCGCTGGTGACCACCGCCGGCATCATCAGTCCGCTGATTGCTACCCTCAATCTGACCCCGAACCACATGGCCCTGCTGTGCCTGGCCATGGGCGGTGGCGGGCTGGCCATGTCCCATATCAATGATGCCGGTTACTGGATCTTCACCAAGCTGGCCGGGCTGAATGTGGCCGACGGCTTGCGCACCTGGACGGTACTGACCACCTTGCTTGGTACATTGGGTTTCGGTATTACGTTGCTGATCTGGCCGTTTGTCTAACGAACTGTCGACCTGTAGGAGCACGGCTTGCCGGCGATGGCGTACTTGAGATCGCCATCGTCGGAACGCCGCCTGGAGCAAGCTCGGCTCCTACAAAAAGCCATCTGTTTCAATGAACTATTTTTAGTTCTTATAGGAGCTAACATGCCTCGTTTTGCTGCCAACCTCAGCATGCTCTATCCCGAACATGAGTTTCTGGATCGCTTCGCCGCCGCTGCCGCCGATGGTTTCGAAGCGGTGGAGTATCTGTTTCCCTACGACTACAGCGCTCAGGAACTCAAGCAGCGCTTGAGCGACAACGGCCTGGTACAGGCGCTGTTCAACGCACCGCCCGGCGATTGGGCGGCCGGCGAGCGGGGCACGGTGTCGTTGCCGGGCCGTGAGAGTGAATTTCGCAGCGGTTTTGATCGCGCCCTGGAATACGCCGCCGTGCTGGGGAACTCACGAATCCATGTCATGGCAGGCCTGCTGCCCCGCGAGAGCGATCGGGCACGGCATCACGGCATTTACCTGGAAAACCTCGCTTACGCCACCGCTCAGGCGGCCAAGGTCGGGGTCACGGTATTGCTCGAACCGATCAACACGCGGGACATGCCGGGCTTTTTCCTCAACCGGCAGGATCAGGCCCAGGCCATTTGCAAGGAGGTGGGCGCCAGTAACCTGAAGGTTCAGTTCGACTGCTACCACTGCCAGATCGTCGAGGGTGACCTGGCCAGCAAACTGCGTCGGGACTTCGACGGTATCGGCCATATCCAGATCGCTGGCGTACCGGATCGCCACGAACCGGACCTGGGAGAAATTAACTATCCTTATCTGTTCGAGCTGATCGACCAGTTGGGGTATGACGGCTGGGTAGGGTGTGAATACCGGCCGCGTGGCAATACCTCGGCAGGCTTGCAGTGGTTGCGGGACTGGAAGAGCCGCTAGCGCTCAAAACCCTGCGCGCCACTATCGGAAGGCAACAGCAGTTCCACACCCTGCTTGCGGATGCTATCGACCGCGGCAGGGGTCAGCGCATCGTCGCTGAGGATGATATCGAACTGCTCGAGCCCGGCGATCTTGTACATGCTGAACGTGCCGTACTTCGAACTGCTGGCCACCAGCACCACTTGCGAGGCCGATTGCATCGCGACTTGCTTGACCTCAACCTTCAGTGCCGAAGGCGTGGTGAGGCCGCGACGCAAATCCCAGGAACTGGTCGATATGAAGGCGATATCGGTGACGACCTGGCGCAAGGTGGCAACCGCCAAACCGCCCACGCACGATTGATTGGAGTGATCCAGCTGCCCGCCGGTATGAATCACCGTGACATGGGGCGCCTCGATCAACGCCTGGACAATGCCGAAGTCGTTGGTCACCACCGTCATGCCCGACAGCGCCTTGATGTAGGGGACGATCTCCAGCGTGCTGGTTCCCGCATCCAGATAAATCGTCATGTCGGGGTGCAGTAAGCGCGCGGCGAGTTTCGCCATCGCCTGCTTCTGCGGCAACTCGACCACCGCCTTGAACTGATGGCTGGGCTCACTGTGGAGCTGGCTGGCGATTCGCACCCCACCCGTTACCGAGTAAGCACGTCCTTCCTGTTCAAGCAGCGCGATATCGCGGCGTATGGTCATGTGCGAACAGTCGAACATTTCCATTAACTGATGAACGCTCAGCACCTGATGCTTGCGCAACTGTCGCAGCATCAATTCACGGCGCTGCTCAGGAATCATCGGTGCGCCGCTTTGCGCGGCGATGTCCTTTTGACTAGGCATTCAGGCTCCAAAGTGAGGAAAGCTGAGGGTAAAGGTGCGGTCAAACATAGTAGCGAATCTGTGACTGGATCAGTAGCGCAACGCTGTAATGGATCCAGGCACCACGGCGGTCATTCAGGTTTGATGGCCAGCCCGCCAGCCGATCCGCAAAAAGAGGTTGCCTCTTGAGGGGATGTGTTCTTTTTTTGAGGGCCGCACATAAATGGCCTCTGGTACGAAAATGGTACAAAGAAATTTTGAGGCTTTTGCTTCTACTGAGTGGAGCGAATCGCCCCGCCGTCAATCAATAGATTCTGCCCCGTCAGGTAGCTAGCGTGAGCGCTGCAGACAAAGGCGCACAATGCACCGAACTCTTCAGGCGTGCCGAAGCGTTTGGCCGGAATCTCTCGGCGGCATTCGGCGAGGAAAGCCTCGCTGTCCTGCCCCAGATCCTGCGCGGCGGCGACCAGGTTATTGCGCAGCCGATCGGTGTCGAAGGAGCCCGGTTGCAGGTTGTTGATGGTCACGTTGCGGCTGGCGATGTTGTCTTGTCGGGCCAGCCCTGCGATGAATCCGGTCAGCCCGCTGCGCGCACCGTTGGACAGGCCCAGGCTCTCGATGGGGGATTTGACCGCGTTCGAGGTGATGTTGACGATACGGCCGAACCCGCGTTCGGCCATGCCGTCCACCGTTGCCTTGATCAGTTCGATGGGGGTGAGCATGTTGGCGTCCAGGGCCTTGATCCAGGCCTCCCGGTCCCAGTCGTGGAAATCCCCCGGAGGCGGCCCGCCGGCGTTGTTGATCAGGATGTCGAAATGCGAGTGAGCCGCCAGCGCAGCGGTTCGACCCGCTGGCGTCGAGATGTCGCCCACGACCGCTATCACGGTTACAGCGGGGTTCAACGCGCGTAGCTCAGAGGCCGTAGCCTTGAGTGCATCTTCGCCGCGAGCGGTGATCACAACGTTCACGCCTTCGCTGACCAGCGCTTGCGCGCAGGCTTTGCCAAGCCCTTTGCTGGCGGCACAAACCAGTGCCCAACGCCCCTCGATGCCGAGATTCACAAGCGGTCTCCTTCAGTGGTGTTCAATAGGAATGTAAAAAAACTGGCGACAAGGTAAGGCCGGTATGACTCACCCACATAGCTAACAAAACAGTTCAAGCACATAGGTAACAGTTTTTAGCTGGCGCTGGTCGATTCCGAGGATCTGACTATGCTGTGGCGGGTCGCAGAGAGTCCATTAAGGTGCAGGAATATAGCAGCTCCGCAGTTTGGCTTCGAGCCGGTCCCGATCCGGAGTTTGCCTTGGGCCCGGCCGGGTCTGGCTGCCACCGCTGGCGTAATTTTCGAGAAATAAAAATGCCGACAGCATGACTGTCGGCACTATTCAGACATCCATGCCCCCGGCGCTGCCGAAGGCACACAGGTTTATGTGATCAGGCCTGGGCGAGGAACGCTGAATTGATCTTCCCACCGGCAGAAGTCGTGGCCAAGGTTGAGAAACAGGCCGAAGTCTTCAAAAGTGGCGACGGTCCGGGCGTTGCACGGCATCGGGACGCGCTGATCCGGCAGCTGGAACGCACCGATACGGCTTATAAAGAGTGAGTTGAAAGGGTTTCTCACATGGCGACTTTCATCGGTGGCTTCCAGCCGCCGCCCAAGGCCTTGTACAGGTTCACCTGATTGATTTCCCGCGCCAGTTCCAGTGCGAACCACTGCTGTTGCGCAGAGAATAACGAACGCTGGGCGTCCATGGTGGAGAAATAGCTGTCCAGACCCGCTTCGAAGCGAAGGCGAGACTGGCGATAGGCTTCTTGATAGTCAGCGACCAGGTGTTTCTGATTGTCGACCTGGGTCAGCATCTCCTGACGCGCATTGAGCGCGTTGGCCGCTTCGCGAAAGGCATTCTGCACGGTTCCTTCGTAAGCGGCGGTTTGTCCATCGTAGCGGGCATGGCTGGCATCCACCTGAGCGCGTCGAGCCCCGCCATCGAACAGCGTCAAAGACCCGGCTACCGCGACTGACCATAACTCGGCCGGGCCGCTCATCAGATTGGCAAACTCTCCAGACAGACTCCCCAACGCAGAGGTGAGTGAAAGTCTGGGGAAGTAGGCGCTGCGCGCAGCGCCTATATCGGCGTTGGCGGCCCGCAAAAGCGCTTCGGCTGCCATGATGTCCGGCCTGCGCTCGATCAGCGATGACGGCAGCCCGGCAGGTACATCGGCGGTCGCAAGGGTTTTGCCCAGTTCGCCTTCCGGTAACAGTTGGGTGGGCACGGGTTGACCCACCAACACGCGTAACGCATTCATATCCTGCGCCACTTGCATGCGATAGGTGTTGATCTGTACTGCCGCGGTGTTGGTTTGGGCATCGGCCTGGTGGACATCGATCCGTGCGGTAGAGCCATAGTTGTAACTGGTGCGCAACAGCTGTCCGTAGTGATTTTGCGAGTCGTAGGTGTTTTGTGCCAACGCCAACAGATTCTGGTTGGCTTTCAGGCTCAGCCAGGTGCTGGCGACTTCACCGATCAATGCCAGTCGGGCCGTCTGGTAGTCTGCTTCGGAGGCTTCGAAACGGGCCTGCGCCGAATTTCTCTGGCTGCGGATACGGCCGAACAGGTCCAACTCGTATGAAGTGAAACCGGCCGTGGCCTGAAAGGTGTTGGCCACGCTGCCTGTGCTGTCGCCTCCGGTGGGCGTCCTGACGATCGATGGCATCTTGCTGCGCCCGGCATAGGTGTCGATGCCAATGGCGGGAAACAGCTTGGCCCGGGCTCCAGCATAACCCGCTCTGGCTTCCTCCATGCCGGCGGCGAACTGACGCAAGCCACGGTTGTTATTCAGGGCCAGTTCGATCAATTGCCGGAGCCGGTCGTCAAGAATGAAGCCGCGCCAGTCCTGTTCGAATGCCTTTTTGGCGCTGCAACAATCGGCTGACGCGGATTGCGGCCACTGTTGATCGATCGGTGCGTCCGGCCGCTCATAAGTGGGTTCCATCGAGCAGCCGCTCAGCATGAGCAGGGATGCCAGACAGGTCGTGGATAAGGAGTTATTCATGATGGCTCTCCTAAAGGCGTTGACCGAGCAATGCTCGCAGCTGGGAAACAAGGAGGGATAACAAGCTGCCTCTGCTGCCGGATCCTTCAGGGCCGGACACCTGCGGCACAGGCTTTTTTATCAAACTGCCCTTGAAGGACTTGAAGCGAACCATAGAAGGCCTGGACGGTTGGCTGGTGCGTCGTGGCAGTACCGGTCTGGCTGCCTTTTCACCCAGTAACGAGCGGCGCAACAGGCTATTGAAAGCCATCAATGGCCTGGCCTTGCCGGCAACATTGGCCGTCGCGTCGCTGAACAACCGCGCGATGAGCCGATGGCGAAGTGCATCGGACAGGTCGATGAATTGCAGTCCCAACTGATCAATTCGGGGGTGGCGCATGACTTCCACGCCGATCCAGCCAACCTTGTCGACCCATATTTCACCGCGCATTCCCTGCTTTATCAATTTCGCTAACGTGCAGGAGAAAGCGGCCCCGCTAATGGAAATGTCGACCATTCGGCCCGGCAAGGTCACCCCGGCGATACGCAAGCCGGCGGGTTTGTCGAAAGGGAATCGCTCTTCACCGTGCAGCCGGGGCCTGTCGACGCAGGCCACCAGGGTCGCGAGGTTGTAGACCAATGCGACCACGGTCCAGCAAAGATTGAACAGCATGTTGCCGTCGAATGCGGCAGCAGTCGAAATGGCGGCATAAGCGCCGATCTGTGAGAGCAAGGTCAGCGCACAGAAGAACCCGAACAACTTCCAGTGAATCACCGTTCTGGAGCGATCGAGTCCTTTTGCCGTCACTTTGAACGGCCGGCCGAAGGGGCGGATCATGGCGCTGATGAGGGTGGCAGTCACCGCCAGCGAAGCCACGATTTGGGTGACTTCGGTAAAAATCGGTAGCGTTCGCCGGTCGGTGACCCAGGTGCCGTAACCCCAGAAGGCAATCAGCGCGGGCATCCCGTGGGCGAGAAAATCAACAGGGTTGGCATAAAATCCGGCGATACCGAAGTACCAGTACAGCACCGGTGAGATCAACAGCATCAAGATGAATGGCTTGGAGGCCCAATGCGTCAGGCCGTGCAGGAAGTGCAGACGATCATTGAGCGTGTAGCCCTTGCCACGTAAAGGACCGTCCTTGAGCAGTGCGACCTGAATCGTACCCAGGCACCATCGCCCACGCTGATTGATGTACTCGGTCAAGCCCTCGGCCGACAGGCCGATGGACAAGCGTTCGTTCAGCCAGCGAGTGACATAACCTTGTTGCAGTAACCGGTAAGTGGTGTTGATGTCTTCGCAAATCGACTCGGTGGGAAACCCGCCGAACTCGGTGATGAGGTCGCGGCGGATGACGAACGACGTACCGACGCAGAACGCAGAATCCCAGCTGTCCTTCGCCGGTTGGTAGACGTCGAAGAATACCCGCTGTTCGTCTACCCAGCAGGTCGAGGAACCGAGGTTGTGCTGGATTGGATCGGGGTTGTAGTAAAACTGCGGTGTCTGCACCAACCCGACTCGAGGGTCTTCAAACAGCCCCAGGGTGCGCAACAGAATGGGTCGCTGCGGCGCGAAGTCCGCGTCCAGCACCAGAATGTAGGGCGCATTGGTGCTGGCAGCCGATTGCTGTAAACCATTGTTGAGATTACCCGCCTTGGCGTGCGAATTGTCCCCACGACGTGCGTAATTCACGCCGACCTCGCAGCAATAGTCGCGCAACCAGTCACGCCGGGTATCGTCCAGCACCCAGACAGCGAAGTTGGGGTAGTCGATGGCTTGAGCGGCGGCGATGGTTTTCTCCAGGATATTGAGCCCCTCGTTATAGGTCACGATGAACACATCTACTGCGGGCACATCCTGGCCTGCGGCTCGCAGGCGACGCTCTCCGGCATCGGCGCTGGCGTGGTGATCCGAGCGACACAGCATCACAATGATTGAAAACAGCGTGTAAACGATCGCCAGCAGCTCAAAGAACAGAAAGCTGTATGACCAGACCGTGGCAGCACCGGCATGGGCGTCAGGCAGGGTGTCGCGGATCCGCCAGACGGCATAGTTGATCAGCAGCAGCGCGGTCATTGCGCCGAAAGCGCTTCGCGCCGGCCATTGGTCGCGGTGCGTCAGGCATCCGAACAGGATGACCATGGCCAGCGTCCAGAAATTGATTTGCAGCAGTTGTAGCGTGTCCAATGTATGCATGTCAGTTCGCCTCGCGAGAACCTGTGAAGGGGTTGATGCCGGTTGCGGCGATTGCCGCCCATGCGGTGGCTCCCAAATGAGGCAGGTGGTAATAGTAAAAATCATCGATGACCGAGTCCGGACCTATGGCCAGTCCGGTACTGATGCGCGCCTGGGGTGTTGCAAACAGCCAGCCGTCGCTGGTTTGCTGCGCGGCCAGAACCGCCCATAGCGGCTGTGCTTTTTCCGGTGCTCCGCTCAGCCGAGCAACCGCAGCAGTCTGCGCAGTTCCTTCGGTCCACAGACCATCCGGATTGCGCTTGAAGCCGTAACCGGCCCCGGAACGATGCGCCTGATCGATGAAACTGAAGACCCGCTGCCAATCGGCAGGGGGATGGTGCAGGGCAATCAACGGCCAGATCTGCGCGTCCAGCCCTGAGCGCGAGCGATCGGATGTTTGCCCGTCGCCCAGTGTGCCGATCAGAAAGCGGCCTTCACGGGCGTCCCACTGACTGAAGACGAACTGGCGCGCAATCTTCGCCTGGCGCGCTGCATGTTCATCCGCATGCAACTGGTCAAGCGCGGTCCAGGCGGCAGCCAGATCGGCATTGTGTTCGGTGGACTTCCAGTCCTGCCTGGCTTGCTCCGGGGGATAGCCGTAGTAGCCGCCGATGAATCCTTCGGGAGGCCGACTGTCGTAGGTTTTCTGTTCGGTCCAGCGCAGAACCCTTTGGGCCGCCTTCAGATAAGGCTCCTCGCCGGTTTGGCGAAATGCCTCCAATAGCGCCAGTGCCCCCCAGGCCTGATTGCCGGTAGCGCTACTGATCTGGTAGGCATCCTGATTCCAGGCGTTGCGTTGCGTGCTCCAGTAGCCAGGTAGCGTCATCGGTCCGCTTTTGAGTGGTCCGGCAGCGTAGGCGTTGCGCAATCGGCCGTCCTGATAGTCAGGGTCGTGCAAGGTCGCGTATGCCAGCGCATCCGCGATCCGGCGTGCCGATTGCGCTTTGCCGCAGGCGAACAGAGCGATGCTGGCCAAGGCGTTATCGTAAGTGAACGCGACCCCGCGCAAGGCCTGGATCTCAGGCTGCTGACCGGCCACGGGCGGATAGCTGGCCAATAACAAAGGGCCCGCCGCTTGCGCTTGCACCGCCTGGTCGAGCGCTGTGCAGGTCATCTCGGCCAGGCGTGGCATCGGGTCCGCAGCCAGTGCCGGGCTCGCGCCATGGCTGGCTGCCAGGAGCCCGAGTGTCAGCACCCAGCGCCTGCTGGCATAGCTGGAAGTAATCATCAGCGTGACACCTCGGCAGTGACCCAATGCCCGGGGTTGCAGACCGCGGCTCGCTGACTTTTTGTGAGATTGCTGCCGAAGGCGCCGACCACATAGACCGAATTCTGTTCGGCATAGGGAAATGGAACGCTATAGCTACTGACCTGAATATCCGAGGGGCTGGACAGCAGTTGCACGACCTTGGCTGTCAGGGTATGGCTCAAACCGCGGATACTCACCCGCAGAACACTGTCGCGTTCGATCTTGCTCGCCATTCGCTCCGGGAACACTGCAATCACGTAACTCTCATTGCAGTTGGTGGCGCGCAGCAATGTCGCACCCGCGCGCACCTGTGTCCCTTGCGGTGCCACCAATTCCTGGACGGTGCCGGGTGAATAGGCGATCACGTCGTACCCGCTCATCAGCTTGATTCTGTCTTGCTCGGTGGCAATCAGGTTATTGAGGTTGTCCAGTTCCTGTTGTTGTGTCGCCTGATTCTTGGCCTGATTGGCCAGGCTCAACTGCAGAGTGGTTATTTTCGCCTTGAGTTCGAACAGGCGCAGCTGCTCAGGGTCCAGATACACCTCTTTGCTGGCAGCGCTGAGGTCACCATCGTTGATCCGCAGTTGCGACTTGACGGACTCGGCGGCGCCTTGCAGTGATGCCAGTTGCGCCTTGGAGGAGGCCACCGCGGCCTGGCTGATGGCGCCTTGGCGAAACAGCTCCAGGTTACGATCGACCGTCTCCTGGGCGTCCTCCAGGCGCACACTGGCAGCACTGCTCTCGGCTTTCAGGGCTTTCTGGGCATAGAGCTGTCGGGTATGGAATGCCGATTGATATTGCTGACTGGTTTTCTCCAGCTCGTTGAGAAGCTGCTGATCGTGCTCTGCCT
Source organism: Pseudomonas sp. GW821-FHT04C07 (assembly GCF_059420325.1). Classification (NCBI taxonomy): domain Bacteria; kingdom Pseudomonadati; phylum Pseudomonadota; class Gammaproteobacteria; order Pseudomonadales; family Pseudomonadaceae; genus Pseudomonas; species Pseudomonas sp. GW821-FHT04C07. The sequence goes on along the minus strand of NZ_JBWKTM010000004.1, from coordinate 115,937 downwards.
CGCTGGTCAATGAAGACAGTTGCTGTTCCAGGGACAAACGGCGCGTTTGCAAGGTCAGCAACGCCTCTTGATTGGCCCGCGGATTATCGATGGTGGCGATTTTTTGCCCTGTGGCAAAGCTGGCTCCCGGTTCGATCGTGAGCGAACTGACCACTCCATCGATAGGCGTCGTCAGCAAAATCACAGGTGCGTTCAACACCGCCCGCGTCGCGGAGGAAGACATCAAGGGCATGAACAGTGTCGAAAACAGCAGCCAGATAATGAATGCCAGGACGCCGAATCCGACCAGTCGCGGCAGGAAGGAAAATGAAAAGCGTTTTGAGCGGGTATCAGCCATTCTCCAGCACTCCTTGAAAGAGCAATGAATTAGTTCGGCACGTGGCCGGTCCGACCCGACAGTCAGGTAATAGAACCCATGACTGCACAGGGCAGAAGTCAGGTGGAGCTCAAGTTGAATCGCCGTTCATTTGCCGGGCGATATGTCTCTGACCCAGCGATGGTTTGAAAGTTGTTTTCTGGTGCGCAGGAATTTTGCCCTGTCTTGTTGGTGTAATTAGATAATAAACTACGCGTAATTTATTACTTATTTACATATCGAAGCGGCTGCGGTAAAGCCGGTCGAAGCCTGCCATGTATGAGGTGCCGGGCTTCTGCGTTCAGATGTACGGCTCATTCAAAGCCAGTGTTTGTCTACGTCTCGAGCTTGCGACGGTAAATGTGCTCTCGGCGACTGTCAACATCTGATGTTCTAAGGTTTTAGATTGCCGACAAACTGAGGGTGTTCTTCTGGGTGCTGTTTCTTGTCCTGTTTAAAGAAGTATTCAGCACGAAAGCGGGGAGGATATAAGGCAAAAAAATATAAGGATCCATATGTTCATATATTTGAATAAGGCCGAAACATACCAGGACTGGTTTATAAGGGGACGCACCCGCAGGCTCGCCCCAAAGCGCACGGACATCCGCATCAATCCGCTCAAACGAAAGGCGGTCAACGATGTGTTGCAGCGTTTCGCCAAGGCGTTCGAGTGGGGCCGGCAAAATCCCGACGAGTACGCTCGGGTCTTCGCCAGGGTCAACGATATACCGCTTGATGTCTCGCAACGCCTGCGCAGTTGGGGCGACGAGTCCCCAAGCCAAAGCCTGTGGCTAAACCGGTCCGCAAACCCGTGGCGCAGGCACCGGCGCCACCCGCGCCAGCAGACCCGGACCAGACAGTTATTGCCCCGTCCTGAATAAGGTTTACACCCCCCTGATCTATCTTCAGGAGGGTGTAATGGATGCGGGAAAAGGCGATGAGGTGAAGGGAGATGAATAGCACGACTCTCCCGAACCAGACTACTTAAAAGCTTGTACTCGGTTTGGACGCGTCAGCCACGGTGGAGCGGTCGCAATTTATAAATGAAGACGAATTCAGCCAGCGTTGATCAGGATAATAAGAAAACAGTAACTGGCCGTCTTTCATTGAGTCGATGAGTTGATGAGCAATAGCGGGGCGCACGGCCGGGCAACCTAAACTTCTGCCAATACGGCCGTTCAACTGCGCCAGGTCGCGACTGACATAGGCTGCCCCGTGGATGACGATAGCCCGGTCGAGTGCATGATCGTTGAAGCCAGGCTCCAATCCCTCCATGCGCAAGGAATAGCCGTTATGACCGACATAGGTCGAACTCGTCCGATACAACCCAAGGCTGGTGGCCATGCTTTCATTCTGGTTGGAAAATTGACTGGCCATATTTTCGCCGCTGTTGCGGCCGTGCGCGACCAGTTCGTGAAAAAGTAATGTGCGGTGTTGCAGGTCAAACACCCACAGTCGTTGCTCGGTTGAGGGGAGAGAGTAATCAATCACTGCAAGTCTTTGGACAGGTGCCGCGCCTTGCGCCAATCGGCACTGAGACGCATGTACGGCCAGCGCGATAACCTTGGCGTTAGCGTCTGGTGCCGCTTTGACCAGCGCGGCCTCAAGCGAATCGGCGTAGGCGGCCTCTACAGACATGGACATCACAAGCATGGCTGCCATTAAAAAGCCCGAGCGGTCTAGCGTCATGTGCGTATCCCATCACTATTTATACGAGTCTAGCAGTGTCAGTGGGTCTGAGTGACGATGCTCGAGTGACTTTTAAACCCGAGGTGCAGGGGGATGATTGCGCAGTGCTGCGAGCACTGAATCTAGTTCAGAACTGTCCATTTCATATTTGCCGCGGGCAGGACTTTCCGCTGTGGCGATGAGGCAAAACAAACAATAAAACTCTTTTCATAACCCTTGACGGAACGTGTGACAGGTTTATATTCGCCACTTCTTCGGCCGGTATCACGCTTTACTGGTTATTGTCTTTAAAGCGTGCAGTTCAAGTCATGTTGTTGAAACGTCAAGGTGACAAGAATGTTTCCTGGTCTAGACTGACTCATCAACTATATGAAATAGCCGGACGAACCGGTATTCAAAGAGAGGGAAAATGAGAAAACTTTATGTACTGGGCGCGCTTATTGCGCTGACGATTTGCAGTATTGGTATGAGCGATGCTCGCGAGGGGCGAAACGGCAAGCATCAGTCTGATTCGGTTGCGGGGGTGTTTGACTACTATCTGTTGACGTTGTCCTGGTCGCCCACGTTTTGCCTGACCCATCGCGACAATGAGCAATGCTCGGGGAAAGGCTATGGCTTTGTGCTCCACGGTCTCTGGCCTCAATACGCCAAGGGCGGCTGGCCGCAGTCGTGCCCGCCGATGGTTCCTTTAACGCAAGCGGAGCAGGCGAGGGGGCTGACGTTGTTTGCGACGCGCAAGTTGCTGGAGCATGAATGGACAAAGCACGGCACCTGCAGTGGCCTGGGCGCCTCGGGTTATCTGGACACAGCGGACAAGGCCGTGGGCGCTGTCCGGATCCCGGAGCAACTGCAACCCTTCAGCACTGCCCATTACTTTGAAGCGCAAGAGATTGCACAAATGTTCCGGCAGAGTAATCCCGGTATCCCTGCTGATGGCATCGCTATTCTGTGTAGCGGGCCCGAGCTCTCCGAGGTTCGTGTCTGCATGGGCAAGGACTTGGCATTCGGGGCCTGCGGCAAGGGCGTCAAAACTCAATGTCGGTCCGGAGAGATTCGCGTGCCGCCTATTCGATGAGCGAGCCGGTTGGAGCCGTCAGCACTCTCGGCCAAGGGGGGGCTGACGATAGTTCAAGAAAAGATTTGCCCTTGAACAGGTACACTGGAGGCGACGTTTACTTGAGCTTTTTTTAATAGTGCTGCGGCTGTAATAAAAAATATTATTATCAGTAGCGCCAACAAGAGTAATCATACTCAACAGTATTCATCACATTCTCCTGATTTTTTGAAGAAGATTGAGATGTTGAGCTGGATGTTTAAATATAACCAGTCAGTCTATGAATAATGACGGTTGGTTTATGTTGCAATGCTGGGCTCTCAGGGTCTTTATCGTCTTTAGCCTGGCAGGCCGAGGCTACTGTGAGGCTCGCCATGCAGGAATTGATTATGAGAAACATAAAAATATATCTGTCCCATTTTCCATGTCCCATTTTCCAATGTGATCGAGCTGGATGGAGCGCCGCCGAATTGAGTCTATATTTAATGGCGGGTTACGTGTAACGCACCGAAAGGATCCCCCGTGAGTTTTATAAAAGGCTACGCTGAACACTCAAGCTCAATCAGAGGGAGCCGGGCCATGCAGTTGCACGAAGCGCAAACGATCACCGAGGTATACACCTCACAAGAGGTGAACAAGGCCTTGCGGGAGGGTTGGAAACTGCTGGCCGTGACGCCGGTAAGCAGTCCTCACAACCCCAACTGTATTACCACCTGTTATGTACTGGGCAAGAAAAAGCCCGCTGAACCGATTCGGCCATAAATCCCTCAGGCCGAAAGAATTCGGCTGCTCCGGGAGCGGGGGGATCACCGCTAGACCACTAACACTGTACCCCTGTGCAGGCATGAGCAATGAGGCTGTCAGCTTATTTCATCGGGATGAAGCACATGAAAAAACAGGTCATGGCGATAATTATCCTTCTCGCTCTATCTCCCTGCTCATGGGCAGGCGATAAATTTGGGGCGTTGGCTGTAGACAAAAATAATGGTTTCTATTACGGCTGGTCGTACGATCACTGAACCATGGAGCAGGCCAATACGAGGGCACTCAATGAGTGCGCGCAGCGAGGCGGAAACTGTAGTGTTGTATTGGAATTATTTGGCGCTGACAGGTGTGGAGCATACCGTACGATAGACGGCGCGGTAGGAACAGCTTATGGCTGGGGAAAAGGTTCGGATCAATCAGTGGCAGATCGTATGGCCAATGAACAGTGTCTGGGGCGCTCAAATGGAAATAGTTGCAATAATCACGTATAGGCGTGTAATACAAATGTAAAAGGTGCTGATTCAAAAAGTGCACCCGCCGACTTGACCGCTATTCGTAATGCGGTTGTCGATTACTATGATAATAATGGTGAGTGGGCTGGAAAGTTCCGCATGAGCATTGAAAAGATCAGAGTGGACGGGGCTGGGTCAACGATCAAGGCGCACGTGAAGTACATATACTCCCCATACCTGGAAACAATAGTTCGTCAGGTTATGATTAGCGGATTTTTACCATCAATGTTAATGGCAATGCATACACCGTAACTCATATGGATGAGTATATGTCTGCAAAATTTTAACCAGGGCATGACAAGGCCTGTATGACACCGTGTGTTGGTATTGTGATGGGTCATGTCAGCCTGGGGGAAGTGGCTGAACCACGTCCCCCCGCTTGGCACTATTTAAAGTGCTGCTCGTAAGTCGCCACCAGGTCCGGCGTGATCAGCTTGAAGGGCACCCAGACATTCGCTTCGACCGGTTCGCCTTTGATCATTTTGATGGCGGCTTGCAGGGCGCTGGTCGCCTGGGCTTTGGGGTCTTGAAACACCGAGGCCGCCAACTGGCCGCGTTTGATGGCCGCCAGTCCGTCAGGCAAGCCGTCTATGCCGACCACCGGAACCGAGCCTTTGGCCTTGCCGGCCTGTTGCAGGGCCATGGCCGCGCCGATGGCCATCTCGTCGTTGTTAGCGACGATGGCATCGAAGTTTGAGCCTGCGAGCACCCAGTTGCTGGTCAGGTCCATCCCTTTGTTGCGCTGCCACTCGGCACTTTGCTGCTCGACGATCTTGATCCCGGGATAGTCCTTGAGTACATCTTTGACCCCATCGGTTCGGCCTTGGGTGGCGTTTTGCGCCAGGTCGCCCATGATGATCGCCAGGTTGCCTTTGCCACCCATCTTGTCGACCAGGTAACGCATCTGCAGTTGTCCGGCCTCGATGTCGTTGGACGCCACGGTGACCACGCCTTTGGGCAAGACGCGCTCGTCCGGGCGGCGGTTGACGTAGACCAGTGGTGTTTTCGCCGCGACGGCAGCGCGGGTCATGTTGGCGGTGGCGGCAGTGTCCACGGGCAGGACGATGACCGCGTCCACTTTCTGGTTGAGGAAGCCTTCGATCTGATTCAGCTGACGCACCACGTCACCCTGAGCGTCCTCGAACTGGATCTGCACCTTCTCCTGTTTGGCGGCCGTTTCCAGGCCGCTGCGCACATAGGTCATGAAGTTATCGTCCACCCTGGCAATGCTCACGCCAATGCGATAGTCGGCGAGGGCCCATTGGCTGCTGAGGAGCAGCAGCGAGGCAATAAACAGTGTGCAACGTCGCATGATGGTTTTCCTTTTGTTGTTATGAGTTGAAATTCATCAAAGGTGAGGCGTTTCTGGCGCTCTCTGCATCAAACCTGCCGAGAGCGCCAGTGAGGTCCCAGGCGTTGCCGGCCTCGTCAATCAAACGTGAAGGCTTGCCGAAAGCGCTCAAGTGCCTGTTCGGAGTCGCCAGAGGCCCAACCCTCTAGCCCGACGACGCCGGTGTATCCCATGCGCAACAAAGCTCTGGCAATGGCCGGATAATGGATCTCGCCGGTGCCGGGTTCCATGCGGCCGGGTACATCGGCGACCTGGATTTCTCCAATGGCCGGGCCGGCACGCTGGATCAGTTCAATCAGGTTTCCTTCGCCGATCTGGGCATGGTAAAGGTCCAGGTTCATCTTCAGGTGCGGGCTGCCCACGGCTTCGATCAGGGCCAGGGTTTCTTCGGCGCGAGCGAAGGGGGTGCCGGGGTGGTCAACCTGGGTGTTGAGGTTTTCCAGCAAAAATACCCTGCCAGCCTCTTCCCCCAGCCTGGCGATTTTTTCCAGGGTCTTGCAGGCGCTCAGCCACATTCGTCCGTTGGTGTGGGCCACAGGTTTGACCGGCAGGCCTTTGTCGTCCAGGCCGCTGCCATGCAGGTTGAGACTGGGGCAGTTCAGCTGTGCGGCCACGGCCAGCGATTCCCGTGCACTGTCGAGCAGGTGCTTGATGTCCTCGGGATCGGTCAGGTTGCCCGAGATATAGCCGGTCATGGAGGTGAAGTCAGCGCCGGTGGCGACCAGGGCCGCAATGTCCTTCGTGGTCCAGTCCCAGAGTTCGGCGCTGAAGCCCAGCGCATGAATACGTTTGACGCGCTCTGTGAACGGGAGATCCAGGAAGACCATCTCGGCACTGATCGCCAGTTTGAAGGGTGTAAAGCTCATGCGTGTGCTCCTTACAGGCGGACAGGTTTGCCCTGCTGGACGGACTCGATGCAGGCGCGGGCAATGGCCAGTGCGGCCCGGGCATCTTCGCCGCTGGCGAGTGGTTTCTCCCCGGTGCGCAGGCAATCGACAAAGTGATTGAGCTCGGCAATGTAGGCATCGCGCAGCAGGTCGGTATCCATGCGCTGGGTGTCGGCCTGGATGCCGTCAGCCAGGTAGCGAACCATGTCGGAGTGATTGATGCTGCCCATGGTCAGCATGCCGGCACTACCGAATACTTCCCCACGAACATCGTAGCCATAGACCGCCTGGAAATTGGCCTCGGCCGTCGCGATGGCGCCGTTGTCGAAGCGGATCGTGACAACAGCGGTATCCAGCAGGCCCTTGTCCTTGTATTGCGGTGCAACCAGGGCATCGGCCATGACATAGACCTCGACAGCCTTGGCGCCTGGATTCAAATAACGCAGGGTATCGAAGTCATGGATCAGGGTTTCCAGGAAAATCACCCACTGCGGCGAGGCGGCCGGGTTATGCAGCGTTGGATCGCGGGTCAGCGAGCGCAGTAACTGAGGCGTGCCGATGCGACCGGCGACCACGTCCAGATGGGCTGCCCGGAAGCTTCTGGCAAAGCGGCGGTTGAAGCCGACCTGCAGCGGCACTCGTGCCTCGGCGGCCGCGGCGATGGCGCGGTCGGCCTCGTCAAGGGTGATGGCCATGGGTTTTTCACAAAAGACACCTTTGCCGGCCCGGGCAGCGCTGATCACCAATTCGGCATGGCTACGGGCCGGAGCGGCGATCAATACACCGTCTATTTCCGGGTCTTCGAGCAGTTGCTGTGGATCGGTATAGACCCGTTGCACAGCCAATTCTGCCGCCAGGCGTGCGGCTTGACCGGGTGTGGGGTCGGCAATGGCGGCCAGGCAAGCACCGGGAATGTGTCGAGCAGCGGTCTGGGCGTGAAAGCTGCCCATGCGGCCGGCGCCGATGAGTCCAAGGCGGATGGTCTTGGGTGTATTCATGAAGTGACTCCTTTTTATTGTTGTTCAAGTGGCTGAGCAGCAAGAACTGTCCTCGCTGGTATAAGCTCCTGAGCAAGGCCTGTGCCAATCTTTAACTACTTGATATTTATACAAATATTTCAGATTGAAAGAGGGGGAGTGTTCATTGGAGTGACATGTCTATAATGACATGTCAAAAATATGAACATTGGTGCGGATCTCAATGATGGCTAACCAACCGCTCATGGCCTTCAGCCTGGAAGACCTCGATTACATTACGGCCATCGGGCCGGCGTCCTTGAATGAAGGACCCATCGCCGAGCTGGACCAGGCTTGGCTGGCTTGCCTGAAGGGTCGCACTGATCGACCTGCCGGGGTCAGACAGGCCATCTGGGACTCCTGGCTGCGCAGTGTCAGGGCTGGCCTCAACCCTGATGATTTTGTATACCGTTTTGTCGATCCCGACGTGCTGGCTGCAACACTTGCGGTCAATCGCGTATTGATCGGGGTGGCGGCAGAGGTCATGAGCGGGCTGCTGGCTTACAACCCCAGGGGGCATATCAACCTCACCGATGCCGAAGGGACGACCCTTTACTTCTGCGGTCTGGACCTTACGCCGGTGGGCAGCCGGCTGCTGGAGTCGGTGCAGGGCACCAACTGCACGGGACTGGCGATTGCCGAAGACCGATTGGTGTATGTGCTGGCGCAGGAAAATTTCGCGACTGGCCTGCGTCAGCGACGCATGCATTGTGCCGCCGCGCCGATCAGGGATGCCAAGGGCACGACCCTGGCCATTCTGACGTTGACCGCGGAGCCGGGCTGGTTCCATTTCCACACGCTGGGGACTGTCCAGGCGGCGGCCGAAGCCGTCTCGCGACAGATGGCGCTGCAGACGCTGCTGGAAGAACAGCAGACCGTCCTTGAAGTGCTGAACGAGGGGCTTGTGGTGCTGGATGAGCGGGGCTGCATCAAGGCGCTCAACCGCTATGCCCGTCAATTGTTCCGGGTGGGTCGGGATCTGTTGGGGTGCCCGTTCCAGCGTCTGGGGCAGAGCGAGCTGACTGACGAGATTCTGCTGCGCAGCGGCGAGGGGCTACGGGATCTGGATTGCACCTTTGAGCTGCACGATGGTAGTCACCTGGCATGCCTGGTATCCGTGTGCTCCCTGGAGCAGGGCGGGCACATTGTCTCGTTGCGGGAGAGCCGGCGTATCCGGGAAATCACCCGGCGGATCATAGGGACTCAAGCCAGCTATACCTTTGAGACCATTCAGGGAAGCTCGCGCGTCATACAGGATGCGCTGCGTCTGGGACGGATTGCCAGTCGCAGTGACTCGACCACGCTGATCCTGGGGGAAAGCGGGACCGGCAAGGAGTTGTTCGCACAGGCCATCCATAACGCCAGTGACCGTTCCAGCGGTCCTTTCGTGGCCGTCAATTGCGGGGCTATTCCGCGAGATCTGGTGCAAAGCGAACTGTTTGGTCATGTCGAGGGCGCCTTCACCGGGTCGGCCCGCGGAGGGTCTGCCGGGAAGTTCGAATTGGCCGATGGCGGAACGATCTTCCTGGACGAGATCGGTGACATGTCTTTCGATGCCCAGGTCAGCCTGCTGCGAGTTTTGCAAGAAGGCGAGGTGACTCGTGTTGGCGCGAAAAAGTCGCAGCATGTGGATGTACGCATCATTGCAGCCACGCACCGCAATCTGAGCCAGGCGGTTGCCGATGGCGCCTTCCGCGAGGATCTCTATTACCGGCTCAATGTGCTGAACCTTACGGTTCCGCCGCTGCGGATGCGCCGGGAGGACATTCCATTGCTGGCGCGGCATTTTCTCAATCGCTGTGCCCAGTCGCTGCGCAAGCCTGTGCAGGGGATCTCGCCGGCGGCATTGGATATTCTTTCAGCCCACACTTGGCCGGGTAATGTTCGCGAGCTGGAAAACACGATCGAGCGCGCGACCAATCTGGCGGTTACCGGGCTGATCCAGCCGGGTGATCTTCCTCTCGAAATCATGCAGGGGCTGCGCCGGCCGGCGTTGGGACGTTTGCCAGAGCCCAGGGCTGCCCTGGACTTGGGAACCCATGAGATGAATGCGATTATGACGGCCCTCAGGGACACTCGCGGTAACATTCGGCTGGCCGCGAAGCAGCTGAATGTTTCTCGTGGTGGGCTGTACAACAAGATGAACCGGTTCGGACTCAGTGCCGATGCTTTTCGTTCGGGACCAAACATCTGATTGTCTTCTGTAGCGTCTTCCCAAGGTGCTCCACCACAGTGGCCTGTCGCGCGACGGCGTTGCAGGGCTGCTTGAATCAAGTCAGCGTGAGCCTCCTGTCTCACTGAATGATCGCCAGTTCGTCACCCTGTGTCAGCAACCAAGCCTGATCACCTCTTCGACGCTATCGAGCAAACAATCCAGCCCCCTCGTCATCAAGAGCTGTCATCCGACCGCTCGGTCACCCTGCGATAAAAAATTTTCGACGACGGTTGACAGTTCGATTCGTTCAAATCTAATCTGCATACAGCGCTGCACACATGACGGCGCACAACGTTGTTAGTTTGTACCTTCCTGCCTACAAGAACGAAATCATCGGAGAGGTCAAAATGGCTCGGTTCCTCACTCGCTCCATCCGCAACATGCTCGTTTGCGCATCCGCCATCGGGGCGTTGCTCACCCAGGTCCCAGCCCAGGCGGCTGATGTATCACTCTGGAAAGACATTCAGAAGGCGGGGGTCTTGCGGTGCGGGGCTGCTGTCGCCGCGCCTTACGTCATGCGCGATGCCCGCTCTGGTGAATACAGCGGCTATTTCGTGGACCTGTGCCGCGACTTCGGCGAGAAAGTGCTGAAGGTGAAGGTCGAGTTCGTCGATACCAATTGGGACAACCTTGTTGCAGGGCTGCAAGGCGGCAAATGGGACATGGCCATGGCACTGAACCAGACCCCCGAGCGTGCTCTGGCTGTCAGCTTTTCAGTGCCGGCGACTGACTATCAAGTGTCGCTGTTGATCAACAAAGACAATCCCAAATTTGCCGGTGCCGCAAACTCCGTCGCCGACTATGACAAGCCAGAAGTTACCTTCGCAGTGATGTCCGGGACGGCTCAGGACAAGGCCATTTCAGCCGTCGTCAAGAAAGGCAAGATCATGCGCCTGCCGGGCATGGATGAAGTGCGTCTGGCCGTCATGTCCAAGCGGGCCGATGTATTGGTCGATGCCAGCGACACCAACCACCTGTTCGCCGTGGCCAACCCGGACTGGTCGAAGGAAGTCCTGCCCAAGCCCGCTTTGGCCAAGCAGGGTGTCGCCTTCGGTATCCGCAGAGACGTCAGTGCTGCGGACCTGCAGACGTTGAACATCTATCTCACGCAACGCCGTGAGACCGGTGAAATCGATGCTCTGGTCGACAAGGCTTCGCAACTCGCCAACGCCGACAAAACCCCTCAGTAACCCCCGCCGATGTCGAGCGCGCAGCGGGCTGCGCGCTCCCGGAGAATGTTCGATGAAAGCTTCCAGTCTAGCGGCGGTGCCGCCACGGCCCCTGCACGCCTGCGATCCGAAGAGCAGTGAGTTCATTCAGCTGCGCGATGTCTATAAGTCCTATGGCGAAAATCTGGTGGTGATGGACCACCTCGATCTGGATATGCGTGCTGATGACCGCTTGGTCATCATTGGTCCCAGCGGTAGCGGGAAAAGCTCTTTGCTGCGGGTCATGATGGGGCTCGAGAGCATCCAGGGTGGAACCATCAGGTTTCAGGGCAAGCCCTATATCGATGGCAATGCCAGAGGTAAAGGCAAACCCATGGACTGCTCACTGCAAACCCAGGTGGGCATGGTGTTTCAGCATTACACGCTGTTTCCACACCTGTCCGTTCTGGGCAATCTGATCCTTGCGCCCATGAAAGTCCATGGCCTGTCCAGGCCTCAGGCGATCGAGAAGGCTCGACTGTTGCTGGCCCGGCTGGGGCTGGAGAGCAAGCTCAACGTTTACCCCAGCCAGTTATCCGGTGGCCAGAAACAGCGTGTGGCGATTGCCAGGGCGCTGATGCTCGAGCCCAGGCTGATGCTGTTCGATGAGGTCACTTCCGCACTCGATCCTGAGATGGTCATTGAGGTGCAGAACGTGATGCTGCAACTGGCCGAACAGAAGATGGCGATGATCATCGTCACCCATGACATGCATTTCGCCCGTCATATCGCTACCCGGGTGGTGTTTTGCGCCAACGGCAAAGTGGTCGAGCAAGGCCATCCCGATCAGTTGTTCACTCAGCCCAAGGAACCTCGCACTCGCGAGTTTCTGGAAAAAGTGCTGCATCTGAGCTGAGGAGCGCAGTCATGAATTATCAATTCGACTTCAACTTTCTGAACGGCAATATCGGTTTGTTGTGGGATGGCTTGAAAGTCACCCTGCAACTGGCCCTGGTATCGAACGTCGTCGGTCTGGTGCTTGGGTTCGGCCTGTGTTTGATGACGTTGAGTCGCTGGTTTTTCCTGCGTTGGCCCGCGCAGCTGTTTATCGAGTTCTTTCGTTGCACGCCGGTATTGCTGCAAATCGTCTGGTTCTTCTACTGCGTGCCGATGCTGTTCGACGTGTTCATCGACCCCATCACCATGGGGGTTCTGGCCCTGGGACTGAATCTGACGGCGTTTAACGCCGAAGCCTATCGAGCCGGCGTTCAGGCAGTACCGCGTGAACACCTGGATGCCTGCGTTGCGTTGGGTCTACGACCTTGGCAGCGCACGCTCTACGTGATTCTTCCGCAAGCATTGCGCAGTGCCATACCGGTATTGATGACCAACGGCATCTCGATTCTTCAGCAAAGTGCACTGGTGGCGATCGTCGCAGTGGCAGACCTGATGTACGTCGGCAAAAGCATTGCTACCCAAGCCTACCGACCGCTGGAAACCTATTCACTGATCGCGCTCATCTACTTCGCGCTGTCGCTGCCCATCGCTCAGCTGGTGCAGTGGCTGGAGCGTCGTCAGGACGCTGCGCTCGCGCGCTGAGGAGAATGTCATGCATATCGATTTCACTGTGGTGTTCTCCTACTGGCAATCCTTGCTACAAGGTCTGGCACTGACCCTGGCGTTCACCGTGGGTTGCGCCATTCTGGGCAGTTTGTGCGGTTTTCTTCTGAGTCTGTTGCGAGCGTCCCGCACACGCTGGATCAGCGTACCTGCGGGACTGTATGTGGAACTGTTTCGCGGTACGCCGCTGTTGATCCAGCTGTTCTGGGTGTTTTTCTGCTTCCCGGTGGTGTTCGGCATCGATGTACCTCCCTACGTTTCGGTGTTGCTGGCACTCACTCTGTATATGGCAGCCATCACCAGCGAGACCTTCCGGGGCGCTCTGAAATCCATTCCTGGCGAACAGCATGATGCGTGCGTCGCATTGGGGCTGGCCTCATGGAATAAAACGATCTTTGTGGTGTTTCCCCAGGCCTTGCTCAGGGGCATTCCACCCTTGCTGTCCAACGTGGTTTCTCTATTCAAAGAAAGCGCGCTGATTTCCTCGGTGGGGATCGCCGACCTGATGTTCGTGGGCCAGAACATCTCCAACAGCACGGCCCGCCCGGTCGAGTTTCTCTCGGCGGTGGCGGTCATCTATTTCCTCGTGGCGTTCCCGTTGACCCGTCTGGTCGGCGTGATCGAGGCGCGGATGCTGCGACGCTATGCGTACTAACCCCAACCCTGTTATTCAACTTAAGTGGAGTGTCTTCAATGACTCAACTCAAAGGCATCCTGCCTGCTCTGGTCACGCCTTTCGACAAGTCCGGCACTGTCGATTACGACATGCTCTCCAACATTATCGAGTTTCAACTCAAGGCCGGTGTCAAAGGCTTCGTGCCCCTGGGCTCCACCGGTGAGTATTACGCGCTGACCAACGAAGAACGGCGTCAGGTATTGGCCACTGTGCGAGAGGTGGTCGGTGACCGTGGTGTGCTGATTGCCGGCGCCAACGGGTCCTGCACCCGTGAGGTCATCGAGCAGGTGAAGCAGACCCGGGATGCGGGCTATACCAACCTGCTGATTGCTCCGCCTTACTACGCACTGCCGTCCCAGGAAGAGCTGATCGGCCACTACCAGGCCATTCTCGATGCAGTGCCCGATATCAATGTGGTTTTGTACAACTATCCGGTTCGAACCAACGTCGAAGTCGGCTTCGGCGTGCTGGAGGCGTTCAAGGACAACGAGCGCGTTATCGGTATCAAGGAAAGCAGCGGCAACCTGCTGCGTGCCATCGAAATTGGCGGCACCTACAAAAATCACTACCAGTTGTCCTGTGGTTCCGATGACCAGGCCCTGGACTTCTTCCTGTGGGGAGCGACCAGCTGGATCTGCGGTCCGGCCAACTGCCTGACCCGGCAGGTGTGCGACTTCTACAGCAAGTACAGCAGCGGTGACCTGGCAGGTGCGCAGTCGATCGTGCGCTCGCTGTTCCCGGTATTGGCGGATATGGAGTCCGGCAAGTTCATCCAGAAGGTCAAGTACGGTTGTGAACTGGCCGGTTTCGACGCGGGCAATGCACGGATGCCGTTGCAGCCGCTGACCGTCGATGAGAAAGCGAGCTTCCGCAAGGCCTTCGAACTGGCTCAGGGTTAATGGTGCTTGCCGCATCGGTCGCCCACGCACGGCCGGTGCGGTCCTACGGAGTGATATGACATGACCCGACACGTATTCAACTGCATCGAAGGCCATACCGAGGGTATGCCCGTGCGCATGGTAGTCGCCGGTGCTCCGACGCTTGCAGGCGCGACCATGAGCGAGCGACGTGAACACTTCATTGCCGAATTCGACTGGATTCGCCGCGCCTTGATGCTTGAGCCCCGAGGGCACTCGCACATGTCGGGCACGATCTTCTATCCGCCGATGCGCGCCGACAGTGACTTCAGTCTGCTGTTCATCGAGACCTCCGGCTGCCTGCCGATGTGCGGGCATGCCACCTTGGGTTCCATTACCTTCGCGCTGGAGTCCGGTCTGATTGTTCCGAAGGTTGCAGGTACCGTGGTGGTGGATGTTCCGGCGGGCCAGATCCACGCAACCTACACCCGTAGCGGCGACAAAATCAGCTCAGTGTGCTTCACCAATGTTCCGTCATTTTTGCTGCACCGTGATCTGACCATCGAATTCCCGCCACTGGGATTGCTGAATGTCGATATTGCGTATGGAGGCAACTTTTATCCCATTATCGACGTGCAACCCAACTACCCGGGTTGTGAACATTTCAGCCCGCAGCAGTTGCTGGAATGGGGGCGGCAAATCCAGGAGCTGGTCAACCGGTCCGTGGACGTGGTCCATCCGGAAAATCCGGCGATCAAAGGCCTCAAGCATTGCATGTGGACAGGCGCACCGCTGTCATTGGAGTCCCAGGGGCGGGCGGTGGTGATTGCCGGGGCCAGTCTCGTCGATCGCTCCCCATGCGGCACCGGCAGCTCGGCGCGGGTCGCTCAGCGTTTTGCCCGTGGCTGGCTGGCGGAAGACGCTGCCTATCGCCACGAAAGCCTGATTGGCAGTTTTTTTGTCGGTCGCGTGGCGCAGCAGCTTGAATTGGAAGATGGTCGCTCCGCGATTCGCCCCAGCATAGAAGGGCGCGCATGGATCACCGGGCGCGCCGAGTTTATTGTCGACGATACCCAACCCTGGTGGGACGGCTTCAGCCTGGAAGATTATGCCGCTCCAGCCTCTGCTCAAGAGACTTCCCTATGACACCTCTGCAGTCCGCTGCACAAGCACCCGCCCTGCGTGAGAAGGCCGTCGTGGTCGGCGGGGGAATCGTTGGCGTCTGCTGTGCTCTTTATCTACAGCGGGAAGGTTATGCCGTCACCCTGATCGACCCCGCACCAGCGGGTGACAGCACCGCCAAGTGGAGTTGCGGGCAGATGGCGGTCAGCGAGGTCATTCCGCTGTCCAAGCCCGGGATCCTGAAGAAAATACCCGGTTGGCTGCTCGATCAGAAAGGCCCCCTGGCATTAAGACCCGGCGCATTGCCCGGCATCCTGCCGTGGTTCCTGCGGTTTCTGGCCTGTGCTCGCCACTCGAAAATCGTCGAAATTTCCGAGGACATGGCGACACTCACACACCATGTCTATGAAGACTACGCCCCCTTGCTGGCGGCATGCCCGGACAAGACCCTGATGGGGGAGAGGCCGATCATCGAAGTGTTCGACTCGCCATCGGGGCTGGATCATGAACGCCCTCATCTGGAGTTGCGCAAAGCCCTGGGCTTCAAGTCCGAGGTGCTCGACCGCGCCGCAATCTCCGACCTTGAGCCATCCCTGGCGGGTAAATTCAGCCATGGCCTGCTGTTTCCGGAATGGCGCGCGGTTAGCGACACCAAAGGCTTTATCGCGGCGCTGACGCAAAGCTTTATCGACCAGGGCGGCGTTCGTGTGCGTGGCCAGGTCAAACGTATCGATGAAGTGGCAGATCGCGCCAGCGGAGTTACCCTCACGACGGGTGAGCGCTATGGCGCGGAGCACGTGGTGATTGCGGCAGGAACAGGTTCACGGCAGTTCTTCGATCAGATCGGCACTCAGGTTCCTCTGGCCGGGATTGCCGGTTATCAGGTGCTGCTGCCCAACCCTGGGGTGGAGGTTCGCCACTCGGTGATTTATGCCGATGGCGGGTTCTGCTTCAGCCCGATGACTCGGGGCCTGCAGATCGGCGGAACCATCGAGTTCGCAAGCCCCAATGCCGAGCCGAACTTCAAACGTGCCGACATCATTCTTGAGAAAGCCCGAAAAATTTTGCCTCAGTTGCAGCTGGACAACATCGAGTACGGAGTCGGCTATCGCCCATTCCTTCCCGACACCAAACCCGTCATTGACCGCAGCAGCCGTTTATCGAACGTATTCCTGGCGTTCGGTCACGGTCAGCTGGGTCTGACCCTGGGCGCGACGACCGGGCGACTCATTGCCGACATGGTCGCCGGTCGCACACCCGCCCAGGACTTGAGCCCTTTTAGCGCCACGCGCTTTGCCCTTTTTGGAGACCACGCATGAAATCCTATGACCAGCTCTATATCGATGGCCAGTGGGTTCGCCCGAAGAAAGGGGGCACATTTGGCACCGTCGACCCCTGCACTGAGTCGGTCATCACTCAAGTCGCTGCGGCAACGGCAGAAGATGTCGACTTGGCGGTAAAGGCCGCGCGCCGTGCCTTCGATGAAGGCCCGTGGCCGAAAATGACCGGAGCCGAACGTGCGACGATTCTGCGGGCAATCGCTAGTGGCATTCGCGAACGTCAGGACAAGCTCGCTGAGCTTGAGGTACGTGACAACGGCAAACCATTGCCCGAAGCCCTTTGGGACATTGGTGATACGGCGGGGTGTTTCGATTTTTACGCCGATTTGGCGGACGACTTGGACGGTCACCGTGAACAGAGCATTTCACTCGCGGATGAGCGCTTCACTTCGATCGCACGCAAGGAGCCGATGGGGGTCGCCGGGGCCATTATTCCCTGGAACTTCCCGATGTTGATGGCCGCCTGGAAGGTCGCACCGGCCTTGGCTGCCGGTTGCTGCATGGTGCTCAAACCGTCGGAGCTGACGCCGCTGACCGCCCTCGAACTGGCAGATATTGCCCATCAGGCGGGTCTGCCCGCCGGGGTACTCAATGTCGTGACAGGCTCGGGCCCGGATGCCGGCGCGTCGCTTGGCGAGCATCCCGGTATCGATAAACTGGCTTTCACCGGTAGCGTTCCCACCGGCACCCGGATCATGCAAGCGGCTGCTCGCGATATCAAAAACATCAGCCTGGAGTTGGGCGGTAAATCGCCATTCATCATCTTCAACGACAGCGATATCGAAGCCGCTGTCGAATGGATCATGTTCGGGATTTTCTGGAACCAGGGCCAGGTGTGTTCGGCCACTTCCCGAGTGCTTGTTCAGCGTGATCTGTATGAGCCTCTGCTCAAGCGTCTGGTCGAGCAGACGCAACGTATCAGCATCGGTAACGGCATGAGTGAGGGTGTACTGCTCGGGCCTTTGGTCAGTCGCGGCCAATATGACAAGGTCCAGGAGGCAATCGCCCGAGGTCGAGAAGAGGGCGCAACGCTTCTGACAGGCGGCACTCGCCCGGCACATTGCGATAAGGGCTATTTTATGACTCCGGCGATTTTTGCCGATGTGCCGCAGGACAGCTGGATCTGGCAAGAGGAAATCTTCGGGCCGGTGGTTTGCGTTTGTCCTTTCGACGATGAAGCTCAAGCACTGCGTAGCGCCAACGATTCGCGCTTCGGCCTGGCAGCAGCCGTGATGTCTCGGGATCTGGAGCGCGCCGAGCGAGTCGCCCGTCGTCTGCGCGCAGGTATCGTCTGGATCAACTGCTCCCAACCGACATTCACCGAAGCACCGTGGGGTGGCTATAAGCAAAGCGGGATCGGTCGCGAACTCGGGGAGTGGGGCCTGAACAATTATCTGGAAACCAAGCAGATCACTCGATACGACAGTGAGCAACCGTGGGGCTGGTACATCAAGTAAGGGATCTCGCTATGCGCTGGAAAAAAACGCTGCAAATGGTCGACGTGCATTGTGAAGGTGAAATCGGCAAGGTCATTACCGGGGGAGTCATTGATGTTCCCGGCACGACCATGCTCGACAAGATGAACTACATCAACGAGGTGGATGACAGTTTGCGTCGGTTGGTGGTGCTCGAGCCCCGTGGCTGTCTTCAAATGTCGGTGAATCTGCTGCTGCCACCGACCCGGCCAGAGGCTCAGGCAGGCTTTATCGTCCTGCAGGCGGACAAGGCTCACCCCATGTCCGGCAGCAACTGCATCTGCGTCGTGACGGCGTTGCTGGAGCTGGGCATGCTGACGATGGAGGAGCCAGTGACGACTGTCGTGCTGGATACTCCGGCAGGTTTGGTGACAGCCCGGGCACACTGTAAGGAGGGGCGTTGCTTGAGCGTTTCCCTGGATATGGTTCCTTCGTTTGTCGAGCAATTGGATGCCCCCATCCAGACTGCCGAATTCGGAACCATCAAGGCCGACATTGCGTTCGGCGGGGTGTATTACGCGTTGGTCGATGTCGATCAGGTCGGTTTGACTATCGCCCCCGAAAATGCCCGCGAACTGGCGACTCGAGGTGTGCGTCTCAAAGGGCTCATCAACGAGCAGGTCAGCGTCAGTCATCCGCTGTTGAAGGGCCTCAACGAGGTTGCCTATGTGATGTTTCGCAACCGTGTGGACCGGAAAACCTACCAGACTTGCACGACGTTACCGCCAGGCCGGGTGGACCGGTCGCCTTGTGGAACGGGGAGCTCAGCTAACCTGGCCACATTGAGCGCGCGAGGTTTGGTCGACGTGGGGGACACGCTTGTTTCCCGTTCCACCATCGGTGGCGAGTTCCAGGTCGAGCTGCTTGGCCTGACCGCAGTGGGGGACAGGGCTGCGGTTCTGCCCAGGATCACAGGTCGTGCCTGGATTTACGGGTTGCACCAGGTCGGCGTAGACCCGGATGACCCATTGTCTGAAGGTTTCATGCTAAGTGATACCTGGGGCGAAGGATTCTAACTATGGCGGGGCAGGTGTTAAAGTTGCAGGCTGGCCGGATGTCTGGCCAGCACGGCTGAGAGCGACCCAATGAGTAAAGACACCACTGAAACGACCGGAAGTGCAAAACGCCATGGCGGCCGCTACATCTACGAGGAATTGCGCAAGCAAATTCTGACGCTGAAGCTCAAGCCTGGTACGCCCCTGGATGAGGTGTCTTTAGCAGCGCAGTTTGGCCTGTCCCGTTCACCTGTGCGCGATGCGCTTGCCCGGTTGATCAGCGAGGGGCTTGTCACCATTTTGCCTAACCGCACGACGTTGGTGACACCCTTCGAAATCGAGGAATTTCCCAACTATATTTCCGCCCTCGATCTGATCCAGCGCGCAGTGACCCGGCTCGCTGCCATGCACCGCACCGAGGAGGACCTGATTCGTATACGCAAGGCCGATGCCGCTTATCTGGCCGCTGTGGATACGGGGGATTTCCAGTCAATGTCCGAAAGGAACAAAGCCTTTCACATGGCTATCGCCGAGGCCGGGAAAAATCCATATTTCATCAGCTACTACGAAAAACTGTTGGGCGAAGGACAGCGTCTTGCGCATCTGCACTTCGACTACATTATCGGCGCGGCGAGCACCACAACCCGATTAGGTCGGGACCACGACGAGATTGTCGATGCCATAGCCGCGCGTAAACCCGACGAAGCCGAGCACGCGGCCCATGAACATACAATGTTGTTTCAGCGCCGGTTCCTGGCGTATATGCAACAGAACCTGACGGAAAATATGTCCGTTGCTTGAACCGCGTCGTCGGCAATGCTTGCCCCACGAGGGGCACGGGGCGGCTTTTCCTCTACTCCGTCGGCAACCTCAGATGCTTTCGGCGACGTCGATCTGCGGTGAAAGCATGAACCTGGCGCCAGCATCGGAGGAGGGATCTATCGTAGCGTCCACCATGGCCTTCACGGCGGTCTGCGCCAGCGCCACAACCGGGTGAGAAAGAACACACTGAACCACGCCATCGCGCAGGGCCGCCGACGTGATCGGGGTCAAGTCGTGACACACCACCGTCGGCAACGGGACGTTCTGCGTTTTCAGTACGCGCAGTGCGCTGACCACACCCTCGATTCCTCCACCGGCCACATAGAGGCCGACCAGGTCGGGCTCACTGGTCAGGAGGTCCAGGGTACTGGCATAGGCGAACTCCTCATCCTCCAGAGTCAGGCGAGTAGCCAGTAATTCCCAATCCGGGGATTGTTCCGAGAGGAACGAGCGCAAACTCATCTCGCACAGCTCCTGGCATTGAAAGCGCTGTGTTCCGAGCATCACTGCCACCGGGCCGGGTTGTGGCGCCAGATGTTTGATGAACCAGCCTGCGGTGCGGCCCATGCGCCGGTTGTCTACACCGACATAGCCTGCGGCTGCCGAAACTTCCAGCTCGGATACCAGGGCAACCACCGGGATGCCTGCAGCACGCATGTGGGCAACGGCCTTGCGCACCACTGAATGGTCAGCCGCAACGACACCCAGCGCATCGACCTCACCTTGTAGCTGCAGGATGCGCTGCGCCGTGGCTGTCGGGTCCAGGTCATCGATGTAGTTGATCATCACCCGAACCTGCGCCCGAACGCTGGCCGCCGCGGCCTCGGCCAGGGCTTTTGCCAGGCCCTGATAAAAAGCGACGCCGCGCTTGTGAAGCAGGAACCCCAAGCGCACGGTCGGGCGCTTCTGAAGCAGCCTTTGCTCGATCACATTGCGCCCGTAGAACCCCAGCCTGGCGGCGGCTTCGGCAATGCGCTGCGCGGTATCGGCGCGCACATTGGCGCGCAGATTCATCACTCGGTCAACGGTGGACAGGCTGACTCCTGCAGCCTGCGCCACATCCTCCATGGTTGAACGGCGTTGCGACGGGTTGTTTGGCTCTGACATGAAATGAAAGCCTTGCAGAAAGTTTTGACGGGTTTTGACAGCTATCGCCTGGCGACTATAGCAGCAGTGGCCGGGCTCGCCTTAGGATTCCTCCGAGCGAAACAGCACGACTCATAACAATAATCATCGGAGCCTGACATGACCCTCCATATCTCGACCGCCCCCTGTTGCTGGGGCGTAGACGATGCCAAGAATCCTCATTTACCGGCGTGGCAGCAGGTGCTCAGTGAAGCCGCGCAGGCGGGCTATCGCGGCATCGAGCTTGGGCCTTACGGTTACCTCCCGCTCGACTCCCGGGTGCTGGGCCCGGTGCTGGCTGAGCAGGGGTTGCACGTCGTAGCCGGGACCATTTTCGACAATCTGGTCGATCCCTCCAATTTGCCGAATCTTCTCAGTCAAACCCGCAACATCTGCGCCTTGCTCAAGCAATTGCCGGTGATCCCACAGGAGCCGGGACAGCGCTTTGGCATGCCTTGCCTTGTGGTCATCGATTGGGGTCACGAGGAGCGTGACTACGCTGCCGGTCATTCCGACCGCGCCCCGCGTCTGGCGCAAGATGCCTGGCGAGGCATGCTGAGCCATATCCGTGCGATTGCCGAGCTGGCATGGACGCAATACGGCGTGCGAACGGTCATTCATCCTCACGCCGGGGGCTACATTGAGTTCGCTGATGAGTTGGCTCGGCTGGTCGACGACATCCCCTATGAAGTGGCGGGTTTGTGCCTGGACACCGGCCACCTTTACTACGCCGGCATGGACCCGGTTCAGACCCTGCGCCAGTACGCGGATCGCCTGGATTACCTGCATTTCAAAGACATTGATCAGGCCGTGTTTGATCAGGTGCTGGGCGAGCACATCAGCTTCTTCGCTGCGTGCGGCAAGGGTGTGATGTGCCCGATCGGTCAGGGTGTCATCGACTATCACGCCTTGCGCCAGCTGATCGCCGAGCTCGGTTACCAGGGCTACATCACCGTCGAGCAAGAACGCGATCCCCGTAACGCCCATGGCAGCCTGCGGGACGTCACAGCCAGCCGTGCCTACCTCTCCCGGGTGGGTTTCTGACCCGCTCTCACGCCAAGGACTTATCGATGATCAATGGCAGCAAGCGTATTCCCCAACCTATTCGTTGGGCCATGGTAGGCGGTGGCCGCGATAGTCAGATCGGCTACATCCACCGCAGCGCAGCGTTACGTGACCAGGCATTTGTGCTGGTGGCCGGCGCATTCGATCTTGATCCAGAACGCGGCCGGGCGTTTGGTGTGCAGCTGGGGGTCGACCCTGAACGCTGCTATGCCGACTACCGTAGCTTGTTCGAGGGTGAGGCGGGGCGGCCGGATGGCATCCAGGCGATTTCCGTAGCGACGCCCAATGGCACCCATTTCGCAATTACCAAAGCGGCGCTGGAAGCAGGGCTGCACGTGGTCTGCGAAAAACCCTTGTGTTTTACCCTGGAGGAGGCGCAAACCCTGCGGGAAATTGCCTCAGCCAGGAACAGGATCGTGGGGGTCACCTATGGCTATGCCGGACACCAGCTTATCGAGCAGGCCCGTGAAATGATCGCCCAGGGCGAGCTGGGTGAGATCCGCATGGTTAATATGCAGTTCGCCCATGGTTTTCACTGTGAGCCCGTGGAAGCTCGAAGCGACGCCACCAAGTGGCGGGTCGATCCACGCCTGGCAGGGCCCAGTTATGTTCTGGGGGACGTCGGTACCCACCCGTTGTACCTGTCGGAAGTCATGTTGCCCGAGCTAAAAATCAAGAAGTTGCTGTGTGTCCGTCAAAGCTTCGTCAAAAGCCGGGCACCTCTTGAGGACAATGCCTACACCCTTATGGAATATGAGGGAGGGGCGATGGGGACATTGTGGTCCAGCGCGGTGAATGCCGGCTCCATGCATGGCCAGAAGATTCGGGTAATAGGCTCCAGGGCCAGCCTGGAATGGTGGGACGAGCGCCCGAACCAGCTGTCTTTCGAGGTCCAGGGCAAGCCCGCCCAGGTGTTAGAACGTGGCATGGGCTATTTGCATCACAACGCACTACTGGATGACCGCATTGGTGCCGGACACCCCGAAGGACTGTTCGAGGCCTGGTCCAACCTTTATTACCGTTTCGCCATGGCCATGGACGCAGCCGACCGCGGGGACCAGGCACTGCTGGCGACGCTGCGCTATCCGGATATCCACGCGGGTGTCGAGGGTGTGCGATGGGTCGAACGTTGTGTCAGCTCTGCCGACAGCGGTGGGGTGTGGATCGATTACTGACCCACGATACGGTTTGCCCCCAGGCGTGAACCGGTCACTCATAGTGTGAAATTATCTTCAGAGGGGATGAAGCCCGGCTCCAGGTTGGGCTTCATCCAGGGTGAACACCAGCGCCTTCAAGCCGCATTCAGCGTCGGCGTCGGCAAATTCCGGCGGGTTTTCCAGGCGTTGTTCGAAGCGCAGGCTCGGGGCTTCGCGAGTTACGCCGTCGATGAGGAAATCCGGGCCTATGGCCGGGTCGTTCATGCAGGCCAGTACGGTGCCGTGGCTGCTGAGCAGTTCCGGCAGCCGGCGCAACACGCGCTGGTAATCCTTGGTCAGCAGAAAGCTGCCTTTCTGAAAGGAAGGTGGGTCGATGATCACCAGATCGTAAGGGCCGCTGTTGATTACCTTGCCCCAGGACTTGAACAGGTCATGGCCGAGAAAACTCACCTTGCCCAGGTCGTGACCGTTGAGCCGGTGATTGTCGCGCCCACGGCTCAGGGCAACGCGGGACATGTCCAGATTGACCACATGATCCGCGCCACCCTCGATGGCGGCCACTGAAAACCCGCAGGTATAGGCAAACAGATTCAAGACACGCTTGCCATGGGCGTTGGCCCGTACCCAATTGCGGCCGTAGCGCATGTCGAGAAACAGACCGTTGTTCTGTTTCTTGCCCAGGTCCACCTTATAACGCAGGCCTCCCTCGGTGATCGTCCATTCCTCGATCGTTTCCCCCAGCAGCCATTCGGTGGTGCTTTGCGGCAGGTAGCGGTGTTGCAGCAATAACCTATGGGCGCCGGATTTTTCCCACGCAGGCGACTGAGTAATCTCCATCAGCAGCCGCTTCAATGCCTCCAGCTGCGTCTGCTCAGGCTCCTTGAACAGCGAGACCAGGACCACGCCCTGCATCCAGTCGACGGTCAGTTGTTCCAGCCCCGGCCAGCATCGGCCCCGGCCGTGGAACAGCCGGCGGGTTTCGTCGGGCACAGCTGCCAGGGCCGTCAGCAAATGGTGGTGCAGGGTAGAGAGGGCGTCAGGATTCATTGGGCAGGGCTGGCAATTTGAAGGGGCGGCATTTTAAACACAATTAGCCGGATATATAGGTCACCGGGATTGAAACCGCCACTGAGCTCGCAGCGTTATCTCAATGACACTGCCTGTTGGAAGAATCCCGCTCAAGTCATCTTGGGCGGGATTTTTGTGCTTCTTGAATGTCCAGCACGCAGGCAGGGCACCGAAGCGTGAGGAAGGCCCCGGGTTTGAAGAGGGAGGATTTCGCCAGCGTGGAGTCAGTAGACGGCCGTTTTTGTTGGAAGGATCCCAAATGACTTTCTTATATCAAGTGAAGGAGATTTTAATTGTCTCTCTCCGGTCAGTTGATTGTACGCCTTGACCCTTCGGTGATTTTCCGCATAACCGCCTATCGCTGAAACCGTTCCGCTTTGAATATGGTCCAGGTAACGGAATATCTTTTGTGGCGAAAGAAAGCTGATCTTGTAGTTCAGCGCTGCCATTCTATCTTGCAGTTCATAACCGGGATTACGCTCATCCATTTGAAAATGTAGCCCGTGTTTTTTAATCAGCCGCACATTCCACAGGGTACAAAAGCTCTTCAAGTGAGTTTCTCTGAACGGTTTCGGCGACTTTGCTTTCAAGCCCAGGGCTCGCATGCCACGCCGAGCGTAATGCTTGAAAAATCGTGAAACCAGGCGCCAGACCGAACGGCCCACACCTCGATTCAACTGTTCCAGGCATCCGACCGCTGCCACTTCGCGTGGACCGGTGCACTGGCCGATCATCATGGTAAAAAACAGTCGGATCGTAAATAAAAGTATCGGTGTGCAACAGAAACAGATACTCGGTTTCAACGTGATCCAAAGCAAGATCCAGGGCTCGGCCGTGAGCAACGCTTCCTGCTTCAGGGGCGGCTACTTTACGTTCAATCAGGTTGATCCAGTTCAGTGTGCGCAGGTATTTGCTGCTCGCATCGTCCGAATGGTTATCCACCACAAAAACAGGAACGCCAGTCTCCTGCAACCCCTCGCGCAGCAGCTCCAGGCAAGTCCTGGTCAGCTCCAGTGATTTGTAATTAACCAGCACAACACTGTAGTTGGCCTTGGTCGCAAGTGGGTACGTCATAAGTTCTTCAACCTCGATGGCTGACTGCTGTTCCGGTAATGCCAGTTCGAAGGGGGGCTGGCATAAGCTTCAGGCTTGCGCTCATCCTAGAGCGGGTAACCTTTCAGCCTGTTCCCCGGCGGATAAAATTTCTGACAGGATTGTTTTTCGATCCCGATGGGCTGGCGCTGCTGCGTACTGCGTTGATGGTTAACCTGTCCGGCATTGCGGCCAACGAACAGGAACAGAGTTCCCGGCGGGCGATACAGGGACAGGACGTGACTTCTGGATTGTGCGCTGCGCCGCAGTGACGGCCTGGCAGCCGGGGCAGGGCGATGGGCAAGCCGCGCCATCCGTTGTTAGCGCAAAGACGGGTTATGATGACCCCGCCCAGCGCTGATCCTTGAAGTCACGGGCAAGCCTTAACCCTCGGAGTCAGAAACTCGATGTTCACCATCACCCCCTTTGAAACCCCGCCGCCCGAGGCCATCAAAAGCCAGATCCTGCAGATGGTCGTCGACTACGTAACCGATATCAGCATGGTGGCCATCGCGCCGAGCAATCCGCTCTACAACCTCTATCAATACGGTATCGGATACGAGGTTCATCTCTATCTGGACGCTATGGACGGTTCCAGAGGCATTCCCGTCGAATTGATCGTGGCCTCGGATGCCCAGGACCCTTCCACTGTCGTCGGCTTCTTGCTGTATCTGCCGGTGAAGGACGATCCCGAGGCTTGCGCAGTGGCCTATATGGCCGTGCGGGAAGGCCACCGACGTCGGGGTGTTGCGCGCGCGATGCTGCAGGACATGGTCAGTCGATACCCTCATGCCGAGCTGGCCTGCTTTGTTGGCAAGGTGCCGTATTTCGAGTCGATGGGTTTTCAGGTTGTGGGTGCGCGCGGTCCTCAGGTCGTCATGAATACCCGCGACCACGGTACGGACGGCCTGTTGGCGGTGTTGGACGTAGCGCCGATCTATAGCTCTGTGGAGGTGCGGCAGATTCATACTTATCTGCTTGCGCAAAACGGTAGAAAAGCGATGGTGGACGCCGAGAAGAAGCGTGACCGGCATCTCGACCAGATGACACGCCACGCGAAGGCCTTTGTGCTGGACCGTCTTGGAGAGGCCGCCTTGCAAGACACCGGGCGCGGACCACGCTTGCTCTAACAGGCGGTGATTCGCCGTGGGGGCGATCACCGGTGTACTTGGTTGCGCCCGTTACGCTTGGCCTGGTAAAGCGCGTCATCGGCGCGAGTCAGGAGGCTCTCCAGGTTGTCACCGGTTCTGGCGAGGGCGACACCAAAGGACGCGGTTACCGTGTCCAGCACCTTTTCGGAGCGACGAGCCTTGATCCGCAACGACTGAATTTTCAGACGCAGTTGCTCCGCGAAGGCATGGGCGCTGGTGATATCGGTACACTCCTGCAGGATCACGCAGAACTCTTCGCCGCCATAGCGTGCCGCCATGGCATGCGGTGGAAGCGAGTTTCGCAGCACCTGACCGACATGTTGGAGTACGCGGTCGCCTAAAGGATGACCGTACTGGTCATTGAATTGCTTGAAGTGATCGATATCCAGCATGACCAGAGCCACACCCTGGGGGGCGTTGCTCAGCGCTTGCTCCAGCAAGCGAGTGAAGGTGTTTCGATTGAGCACCTGAGTCAGGCTGTCCAGCGTCGCGGCCAGCTGGACGCGCTCAAGCTTGTCTCGCAGGCTTTTAATCTCATTTTGAGCAGTTTGCAGTTGGGAAAGGAAACGCTGCTGCTGGTTCTGCATGAGCTGGGTGCTCTGTTGCAATTCGCTGAGTACGGCGGGCAACCGGTTAATGACCGGCTCCTCAAGCATACCCAGGCAGTGTTCCAGGCTGGCCTGAAAGTTGAGATTGCCCATCACGCTGCTCGAGATGTCGCGTTCAATGTCGTCAACCAGGTTGATCGCTTGTTGCTGCCCGGCGCGGGCGTCCTCCAACTCATCGCGAATGATGTAGTCGCGAAAGAGCCTGGCGGCGGATTCCGGGGGGAAACTGTCGAAGTCTTCGACCACCCTATCCAGGTGGCGATTCAGTTCAGGCTCCAGGCCTTTGCTGTAGGTGTACCAGAGGGCGTAGTGCACTGGGTTGGGTGGAATATTGTGACGCACCATCAGCGGTATGGCTTGCTTGAGCAGGGCCGCCGCCTCGCGGGTATCCTCTGGATATAGCGATAGGGCAGTCGCCCGCTTCTCTGATTGGCTCATAACGTCACTGTCGTTGTTGATTTTTGTCGAACATAAAGCAAGAGGAGCATAACCATACCTCTTGCAGACGGCCATCCTATTCTAAGCTGATCAGCGTATAGACCTGATGTAGACCTGGCTTGACTGCAGCAATTCGTTGATCAAGCAGCCCGGACTGTCCTGATTGAGCTTGAAGTGCAAAGGTTACAGGACATGCTTGAAGGCACCGTCATTACTCCAGTCGCCAAATCGAAGCAGGCACGAGCGTAACGCCATGAAGTGTTCAATCGAGCGACATGGGCAGCCAGGATGGTCGTTTCTGTTGGCCTCTACCCAGGGCGACGCTAAGACTCCTGGCGAAACCTCTCCGCAATGGCATCCGCATATGGATAGAGCGAAAAGTAGGGCCTGGCTTCGTCGATCACCCGTTGGAATGACGGTCTGTGCGTCAACCTGTCGAAATAGGCGCTCAAGTGACTGAACCCGTCCGGGAACGGCTGGACGGTACTGGCATAGAAAAGCGCCGGGGCAGCGGCGCAATCGGCCATGCTGAAGTCCTGACTGGCAACCCAGGTCCTGGATGCCATCTGGCGGTCGAGCATGCCATATGCGGTCTCCAGCGTGGATCGTGCTTTTGTCAAATCACCGTTAGCACCGCTCAAGCGATCACCGACTATCTGTTGCATCGGCCCTTGGACATAGTTGTCGAAAAAGCGGTCCCATAGACGCACATCCAGCGCGGTGTCCCAATTGCCTGGAATCAAAGGGTGTTCACCGGCATAGAAGCGATCCAGGTACTCAATGATGACTGTGGACTCTGGCAGGTCGCGCATGCGAGCGTGGTCACGGATGACCGGGAATTTGCAGATTGGCCATATGGCTTGAAGCTGTGCTCTGTCTGCATCGTCGGTGAGATCGATGATCCGCTTTTCGAATTCGACAGCGTTTTCGTAGAGCGCGATGAGTACTTTGTGGCAGTACGACGCCAGCGGATGATAGTAAAGAGTCAGCGACATCTTTCGGCTCCTGGGGGGACGTGTGGGACGCACTACTTGAAGACGGGAAAACCAGTGCAGTCTGCGCTGTCGTTCGGGGGGAGGCCTGGCACGAGGCGAAATGGCATCTGGTCGACGATAACGCTTGTGCACGCAGGCGTTCCGAGTCCGTTGTACCCATCATCATAGTCGCTGGATTGACTGCCCGAAGAGGTCGTAGCGGCGGCGACAGCCGAATCAGGTTCGATCATTGATCCCTGACAATAAGTTTTAATAACGAATCAGTAGGCTGTTCGCAGTAATAACACGAATTATTGATGACAATTTTTTCCACTGTAATGATTCTGTTGCCACTTGCAGTGGTGGAATGCATATATAAAAGTTGCCAATGGGAAATGCATTTTTTATGACATGAGCTAGCCTTTCCTCCAGGCATAAAGGATGAACGCCGGGGGGTGCATGGAAGCGCGGAAATATTCCTGGATCTGGCTGGCTCTTTTTCTTTGCGATGGTGTGGGGGTGACGGCTGTTTATAAGAGCCATCTAAGTGATACGCCACAAGATTCTCTTGCCTGGGGCGGGTACGTCGTACTGATTCTTGTGACAACAAGCCTGGCTGCAGCGCCGCTTATCCGCTTTCTGGAACATGGGTGGTTTGCCCGGTATGAGGAGTTCAGGAACCGGCTTAACAACGGGGCCCTCGTTTTTTATTTGAGGCAGTTTTGGCAGCCACGAACCGATAAAAACCGCATTTTGAAGACGTGGCCCATTCCCGAAGACGCGGACACCAAAAAAGCTGCCGAGCTAGCGGCAGATGTCTTGTTTACCACGATCTATGAGGAGAACTACGGCCGCAATGCATTCTTGATTCCTATGACGCTGATGCTTGTTTCAGTTTTCGTAGGTGCAACGCTGTATATCGCATGGGCTTTTGGCGGACTGAAATCTGGCTCGTTTGTGAATGCCCAGATTGCCGCTGCCTCCCTGGGCGGCGCGTATCTGTTTGTCATCAGTGATCTTGTGGTCAGCGTGCGCAGGCGCACTTTGAACGTGGCGGATGTCTATTGGTATGCGCTGCGGATGGTTCTGGCGATCCCTATCGGTATGGCTTTCAGTGCGACCACAGATACAGCGCCCAGCCTGCAGGCTACGACGGCGTTTGTTGTGAGTACCCTTCCTATGGATGTGTTGTTCAAGGCACTGCGCCGGCTGGCTGCACGCAGTCTGAATAATGCAGAAAAGGGGCAAGAAAGTGATCAGTTGATTCAGCTTGAGGGGGTCACGGCCAACATTGCTGCGGTGTTATCAGCCGAGGGGGTCGATTCAATCGAACAGCTTATCGGGATAGATCCTGTTCTTCTTTCCATTCGAACCGGCTTTTCTTTCAAGTACGTCTTGCGATTGGGATCTCAAGCGATCGTCTGGAGGCATTTTGGCCAAAATGCACACAGTCTGGTTCCCCTTGGACTTGCTGATGCGCCCGCCATTGCATCGCTGATGAAAGTGTTTGTTCACCCCCCGCAAAACCCGAACTTGTCTCTGGAGTCAGCCAATAGTGTGCTGGCTGACGCGGCCGCCTGCATGCACGACCAGGACCATCCGGCCCTGAGTGTAGAAACGCTGAAGTTCAGTTTTTTCGAAATCACGAAAGAGAGCTACACCCTTTTCTTGTTGGCGACCCAAAAACAGGACTATCACCCACCGGATTAACTGGCCACTAGCGTATTAATCCATTGCCTTTGTATTGGAGACGGCTTTGCTAACGAGAAAATAATTTCCGACCTCGATGCAGGGGTGCCAATACCCTGCTTACTCAACGCATGCGCATGGCTTACGCCGATATTCGGTCATCCTGGAGCCAAGGGCACGCAACGTTTCATTAAGGAGACGGCCATGGCTGTAAACCATGTTTTTGTACTGATGCTGGAAAACCGGTCATTTGATCATCTACTCGGGTATTCCGATATTTCCGGTATTTCGTCACCGCCGCCGGATGCCACTGCAGCGAAAGACAGCATGGGTGGGAGAGTGGCTGTATCAGATGATGCCGTGGATCAAATGGGCGATATTGACCATGAGTACCCGGCAGTTCGAGTACAGCTTCATGGGAAGGGGCAAAGCGACACAGACCCCGTCACAATGGATGGCTTCTATCAAGCCAATGGCGCCGAGTCTTTACGTTGTTTTACAGCAGGCGCACCCCAGGTTCAGGTGTTACGCCACTTGGCCAAGGAATACTGTGTTTTCAATAATTGGTTCTCTTCTGTCCCCGGGCCTACCTGGCCCAATCGGTTTTTTGTGCATGCCGCGACATCAGGGGGGTTGGACAACAGTCCGAGCAATCTGGAATCGATGGGGGCGGTGACGCTTGAAAGTCTCGGCTTCGATTTTTTGTACGGTACGATTTACGACTGGCTGGACAAGGCCGGTCTAGAGTGGCGTGTATACCATGATGACCTGCTTCCCCAGATACTTTCTATCAAGGGCATGCCGGATTACTTCGTCGATCCGGGTGACAAGCATTTTCGCTGGCTACATGAGATGGCAAAGGATCTCAATGGCAGTTACACCCCTAGCTATACATTCATTGAGCCGTCGTACGATGTCGTGAATGGGTATAAAAAAGGCAACTCCCAGCATGCAGCAGGCACTGTATCGTCTGGTGATGCACTTATTAATTGGGTCTACCAACAGATCCGTGGGTCCAGTATCTGGGAGTCGAGCGCGCTGTTGATCCTGTATGACGAACATGGAGGATTCTATGATCATGTCGTCCCTCCAAAATGTACGCCGCCTGGTGACGACCAGCGTAATAGGAGTAAGGCAGCGCAGCCGCAAAAAAGCGCGTTCGATCAACTAGGCGTGCGAGTACCCGCCGTGCTTGTTTCGCCCTGGGTTCCCAAAGGTAAAGTCGTCACCACCGAAGAAGGCCAACCCGCTTTCGATCACAGTTCTGTCATTCGAAGTCTCACTGATCTATTCCCCACTCTGCGAGGTGCCCTTCAACAGGCGGGCAAAACATCCTTGACCCGGCGCGACGGTGCAGCAGCCTCCGCTGCGCCCCTTTTCTCGTTAGTGCAGCCTCGAACGGATGACGAGCCGGTGTACCAATCGCTTCGAACGCTCCCCGCCAGTGTTTCCAGCGCGAACGCTCTTTTGGATGGCGCGGCGAGCATTAATCTGGATAGTTTGCCGGTCAGTGGGTTCAAGACCGGGTTCACCCATTTGGCTTGCGCCGTTGAACTTGCACGGCAACAGCTTTCGGCCCAGCCCACGTTACATACCTCTCTTGGCACAAATGATTTATCGACGGAGGGTGGTGCACAAAGTTTTATACGGCAGCTGGCTACGCTGAATCCGAAGTTGAAAGGGGCTTGATGAGACGCGCAGTGGGTAGCACTTCGGTAAAAAACGCTACCGGTCAAACCTGACGACGGCGCAAGACGATATCCCGCCAGGGTTGTCGGCGTTTGTCCGGGCGATGCCTGCTGCGCAACATCAGCGGCTTGGGCGCTTCCATCGCCAGCGCCACATTGCAACAGGCGCTTCAGGCGTCGGCCGCTGTCCCGCTCGTATGAGCCTGCAGGCACCGTACCAGAGCATCGAATGTCGCCTTGCAGCGCGGGCTCGCATACGCTGTCGAGCAGCGGGAGGGCATCGCGGTTTGCAACTGAAGTGGTTGATGGTGAATCGGAACCACGAGCAGTATGCAAATATCGCCCATGCCTACCGACGGCGGGCAAGACGAGTTTCTCAGCGCTACTACGCTGTCATTACAGCAAAGATGATGAATCACCCCCCCTGAGGCCTCTGCATCGCCAGCGTCCAGGCGCAAAGCCGATCACTCGGGGATGACCTGACGGGTATCGCTGCGCTCAGCCCAACCTGGAGGTGCAATGAATGAGTAATGACTCTCGTGAGCACGGCGAACCGTTCAAACGTGTGTTTTTCGCGCTGCCCTGCGCGTATGCACAACGCCGGGCCATAGCCCAATGGCGCAGTGCTCTTGGTCTAAGTAGCGGACGCCCGGTTCCAGCGGAAAACTTTCATTTGACTCTGATGTTTCTGGGATCAGTAGCCATGACGCAGATTCCGGGCATCTGCGCTGCCGCCGCCAGTATTCGCATGCCAGGCGAGCATTTGACGGTACCTCTTGACCACCTCGATGTATGGCGCCGCGCCGGCATTTTGTTACTCGCTCCAGCGCAGGAACCACTGGTGTTGCGCCAGCTGGTCTATGCCTTGCAACAGGCACTGCTGCCTCTCGGGTTTGTGGACGCCCCCCGGGAATTTCGCCCGCACTTGACCTTGATGCGGGACTATCGAGCACCTGTCCCTGAATCGAATGCCCCACCAGACTTTCACCTGAGTGCCAGACACTTCACCCTGTTCGAGTCGCATAAAGGCCGCTATCGGTCGCTGGCCGAATGGCCCCTGGTTCCGTAGACGCACCCGACTGTCCCTCGGTATGGCCGGTTACGAATGGCAGGAGTCGGTCGAGACTGTGTAAATAAACCGGTTCGGCGCTGCCCAGGCTTTTTGAGGGTTGCCAATGCTGCGAGGCCTGGCTTACCAAATTGGGGAGCGATTTATTAGACCACTGCACATCGCCACTCGGGAGGGCGCACTCGCTGAAGCTAACCGCCGGGCAGGAATATTCAGATCAACGCTCAATTGGTAAGCTCCGTCCTTTATCGAACAAGGACAGCTCGTGTGATTACCTGCCATGTGAAGTATCTGATTGACCCTTACCAAATCCCTGCTTTTGAAAGCTATTCACGATTGTGGATCCGGCTGGTGACTCGAATGGGAGGCTTGCACCATGGCTATTTCCTGCCTGCCGAAGGTGCAAACAATATCGCGTATTGCCTATTCAGCTTTCAAAGCCTCTCGGACTACGAACGCTATCGCAAAGAAGCCGAAACCGATGCCGAATGCATCAAGGCGGTGACGTTGGCGCTAGAGAAGAAATTCATTGTCAGCTATGAGCGTAGCTTCATGCGCCCCGTGCTCGATTGACCTTGCTATCAGCGATACATGATTGGAACCTCAAGTGCCAGGGCTGAGAGGGCCCTGGCATGCGCTGACCTCAGTCGTGATGCACGTCGGCGCGTTTGAGCAGTTGCTTGCACCGCTCGGACAAGTGAAACACACGCAGGTGCTTGCCGGCCTTGACGTAGCGCTCACGCAGCGTCTTCAGCGCGGCGATGGCCGAGTAGTCGACAACACTCAGGTGGCGACAGTCGAGGGTCACCTGGGGCGGGTCGTTGGCGGGGTCGAACTGGTTGAGGAAGGGTGTGGTCGAGGCGAAGAACAGCGTGCCATGCAGGCGGTAGAGCTTGCTGCCGTCGGCTTCCAGATGACTGTCGGCGTAGAGCTCGCGGGCCTGCTGCCAGGCGAAGTTGAGCGCGGCAATGATGATCCCGCAAAGCACCGCGGTGGCCAGGTCGGTGAACACCGTGATGGCTGTTACCGCGAAGATCACCAGCACGTCGTTCAGCGGCACCTTGTTGAGCACCCGCAGCGAGGCCCAGGCGAAGGTCTGCTGCGACACCACGAACATCACCCCGACCAGTGCGGCAAGCGGGATGTGCTCGATCAGCGGCGAAAGGAACAGCACGAACAACAGGATCATTACCCCGGCGACCATGCCCGAGAGCCGGCCGCGGCCGCTGGAGCTGAGGTTGATCACGGTTTGACCGATCATGGCACATCCGCCCATGCCGCCGAAGAGACCGGAGACAATGTTAGCCGCCCCCAGTGCCACGCACTCGCGATCCGGGTAGCCACGGCTCTCGGTGATCTCATCGGTCAGGTTCAGCGTCAGGAGGGTTTCCAGAAGGCCGACCAGGGCCATCAATACGGCGTAGGGGGCCACGATGCGCAGGGTTTCCAGGTTCCAGGGCACCTCCGGAAAGGCTAATTCAGGCAAGCCGCCGGCAATCTGCGCCATGTCGCCAAGGGTGCGGGTCGGCAGGCCGAGCAGGTATGTCGCCAGACCGACGCCAAGGATCGCAACCAGCGCCGGCGGCACGGCGCGGGTCAGGCGCGGCAGCAGGTAGACGATGGCCATTGTCAGCGCCACCAGCCCGATCATCATGTACAGCGGTGTACCGCTCAGCCAGGCCTCGCCGCTCTTGAAGTGCTCCAGCTGGGCCAGGGCGATGATGATCGCCAGGCCGTTGACGAAGCCGAGCATCACCGGGTACGGCACCATGCGCACCAGCTTGCCCAGCCGTAGCAGGCCGAAAGCGATCATGATCAGTCCACCCATCAACACGGTGGTGAGCAAGTACTGCACGCCGTGCTGCACCACCAGCGCGACGATCACAACGGCCATCGACCCGGCGGCGCCGGACACCATACCCGGCCGGCCCCCGAACAGGGCGGTCAGGGTGCAGATGATGAAGGCGCCGTATAGCCCCATCAGCGGATTGAGGTGGGCAACCAGGGCGAAGGCGATGCACTCGGGCATTAGGGCGAAAGAGGTGGTGAGTCCGGCCAGGGCGTCGGCGCGCAGACGTTTTGCTTTCATGGTTTACCTAAAATACAGGCCGGCGAAACCGGCCGCAGGGAGTGGCGGAAAAGAGGGCTGCGGATGTTACGGAATTGAAGGCAGCCCGGCCACTTTTCAGGTAGTTGCAACCCTTGCTTGATCTTCTGCTGGTTGATGTTTTTTTGCTTTCGAGCGTCAGCTTCACGCCCTGAGGAAGTCAGTCAACCGTATTCGAGGTTCTTTAGCTGCGGTCAGCGCCGATCCAGCCACACAGTCTGGGCATTACAAAATTCGCGTACCCCGAAATGCGACAGCTCCCGGCCAAATCCGCTTTTCTTCACGCCGCCGAAGGTGACGCGTGGGTCGGTGGCGCAATAGCCGTTGATGAACACGCCACCGGTTTCAAGCTCGCTGGCCATCTGCTGGGCAAGCTCGACATTGCCGGTGTAGATGGTGGCGGCGAGTCCGAACTCACTGTCATTGGCCAGCGCCAACGCATGTGCGGCATCGCGCGCCGTGATGATCGAAGCCACTGGGCCAAACAGTTCCTGTTTGAACGAGGTCATCTGGTCGGTGACATCAGCGAAGACAGTGGGCTCATAAAAGTTGCCGGGGCCTTCAGCCTTCTTCCCACCCATCAACAACGTCGCGCCTTCTTCCAGTGTGTCTCGCACCTGTTGATCCAGTTCATCACGCAGATCAAAGCGAGCCATGGGGCCGATGTAGGTGTCCGCAGCCAGCGGATCGCCAACGACCAGCTGGCGGGTGGCGTCGACGAACTTGCGGGTGAACGCCTCGACAACACCTTGCTCGACAATCAGGCGTTTGGCCGCTGCGCAGACTTGCCCGGTATTCTGGTAACGGCCAATAACGGCGGCTTTGACCGCTTCGTCGAGGTCGGCATCGTTGAGCACAATGAAGGGATCGGAACCGCCCAGCTCCAAAACACACTTCTTCAAGGCCGCACCGGCTTGCGCGCCGATGGCAGTGCCGGCTCGCACACTGCCGGTGAGGGTCACCGCAGCGATGCGTGGATCGGCAATCGCCTTGGAGACACCGTCTGGCGTGACATTGATGACTTCGAAGACACCTTCGGCAAAGCCGGCGCGCTTGAAGGCATCCAGCAGCAGATAGGCGCACCCCATCACGTTTGGCGCATGCTTGAGAACGTAGGTGTTGCCGGCGATCAACGCTGGAACGGCGCCACGAAGCACCTGCCAGATGGGAAAGTTCCACGGCATCACGGCGAGAATCGGGCCCAGCGGGCGATATTCAATGCGCGCCTTGCCACCTTCAACCATCGTCGGCTCGGCGGTCAGCATGGCGGGGCCGTGTTCGGCGTACCACTCGCAGAGCTGCGCACACTTTTCAATTTCACCGCGCGCCTGGGTGGTGGGCTTGCCCATCTCCAGAGTAATCATGTTCGCCAGCTTTGCTGCGTCGTCACGCAATGCCTGAGCCAGGGCGATCAATGACTGCGAGCGTTCCTCTACGGGTTTGCTCCGCCAAGCCTTGAACCCGGCAGCGGCACGGGACAGTGCGGCCTGCAGCGCCGATTCGGATTCAAAAGGG
The DNA here is from genome assembly GCF_059420325.1 of Pseudomonas sp. GW821-FHT04C07. Lineage (NCBI taxonomy): Bacteria > Pseudomonadati > Pseudomonadota > Gammaproteobacteria > Pseudomonadales > Pseudomonadaceae > Pseudomonas > Pseudomonas sp. GW821-FHT04C07. Next base: position 79,292 of record NZ_JBWKTM010000004.1, on the reverse strand, counting down.
TAGTGGCCGATCTGCTCGCCGTTGGCGGGGTTGATCGAAATGGCATGGGTGAGGCTGGAAACGTTGGTCATGGCACCGTCCTGCGAGGTGGGGATGGGTTCAGGTTACGGTGGCATTTATTTTCTGGAAACTGAATAATACTGAGCATATCGTTCACGATTGGAGAATGACTTGGATCTGGTTCAGCTGGAGATTTTCAAAGCTGTTGCCGAGCAGGGCAGCATCAGCGCGGCGGCTCAGCACATCCACCGGGTGCCTTCGAACCTGACGACACGGATCAAGCAACTGGAGCAGGATCTGGGGGTGGATCTGTTTATCCGCGAGAAAAGCCGCTTGCGCCTGTCGCCGGCCGGTTGGAGTTTTCTCGACTACGCCCGGCGCATCCTTGACCTGGTCCAGGAGGCCCGCGCGACGGTGGCCGGTGAAGAGCCGCAAGGATCGTTTCCCCTGGGGTCGCTGGAGAGCACGGCGGCGGTGCGCATTCCTGAGCTGTTGGCCGCCTATAACCAGCAATACGCCAAGGTCGAGCTGGACCTGTCCACCGGGCCTTCCGGGACCATGATCGAGGGTGTGCTCTCTGGTCGATTGGCCGCCGCGTTCGTCGACGGACCGGTTCTGCACCCGGCACTGGAAGGCGTGCCGGCGTTTGAGGAGGAGATGGTGGTCATCGCACCGCTCAACCATGCCCCGATCCATCGTGCACGGGATGTCAACGGCGAGAACATTTATGCCTTCCGCGCCAATTGTTCGTACCGGCACCACTTCGAAAGCTGGTTCACCAAGGACGCATCGGTACCCGGCAAGATTTTCGAAATGGAGTCCTATCACGGCATGCTGGCCTGCGTCAGCGCCGGTGCAGGCCTGGCATTGATGCCCCGCAGCATGCTCGAGAGCATGCCAGGGTGTACCACGGTGAGCATCTGGCCGCTGTCGGAATCATTCCGCTATTTGCGGACCTGGCTGGTGTGGCGCCGCGGCACGGTGTCACAAAGTTTGAGCATGTTTGTGCGCTTGCTTGAAGAGCGCGGCGTGGTGCGGGAAGAGGCCTGAAAAGTCTGGGGAGACAGGTACGCTAAAAAAACGGGAGTCGCTTGCGACTCCCGCTAAATGCGCAGCTTCGAAGAACGGTTGTGCTAGTTCGCGCGCCCGAGAATGGATTGAGCGCGAGCAATGACCGGCGCATCCACCATTTGCCCATCCAGCACGAACACGCCTTCACCCGAGCTCGCGGCGTCCATGATGCGTTGCGCCCAGTGCAATTGCTCAGTGCTGGGTTTTAACGCCTGATGGATGATCTGCACCTGGCTTGGATGGATACACAGCGCGCCACCAAATCCCATGTCGCGGGCAAATTGAACGGTACTGTGCAGGCCTGCGGTGTCCTGAATAGAGGGGAACACTCCGTCCAGCGCCGGGGCGAGGCCAGCAACCCGAGTGGCGAGCAGCACGGCGTAGCGGGCGTGACTGAGGATCTCTTCGGCGGCAGGGCTGGCGGTGGTCAGATTCAGGTCCAGGCCCAGATCGAGGCTGCCGAACGACAAGCGCTCAACACCTCGGGCTTCGGCAATCGCGCTGAGTGCCGACAGGCCCTTGGCACTCTCGATGATGGGCCAGATCGGCTTGCCGGTGCTGCCAGCGGTGAACACGTGCGCCGCGCTTTCTGCCTTGGGCAGCAAGGTCCCGATCACGCCGGCATGGCGTCGGCAAAGATCCAGATCCGCAGCGTGCGCCCAGTGACTTGGGGCATTCACACGAACCAGAACCTGAACATCGGGGCTCTCGCTCAAAAAGCGCTCCAGGTTATCCCTGGCCTGTTCCTTGAGGTTTTCCTGCACCGCATCCTCCAGGTCGACGATGACCCGGTCAGCGCCGGTGGCGATGGCTTTGGGGATGCGCTCTGGACGGGTTGCCGGCACAAACAGGGCGGAGCGAACAATCGATGTATTCATGGTGCTTCTCCCTCGTTGAACTCCACCTCACCGATCTGCGCGGTGCCGTCCTGGTTGCCAGCCCATAGCTGGGCCTTGCCGTTGTCGATCAAACGTCCACCGACCTCGAAAGGTTGCGGTGAAATCAGTGGCCTGATGCCCCGGAAAGAGAAGCGCTTCAAGCGAGCGCTGGGGTGCGCTTTGGTAAAGGCGCGCAAGTTCAGGGTGGCGATCAATGGACCATGCACCACCAGCCCCGGATAACCTTCGGTCTGTGTAACGTAAGGCCAGTCATAGTGAATTCGATGGCCATTGAAGGTGACCGCGGAGTAGCGCAACAGCAAGGTCGGGGAGGGTTCCACCGCTTCGCGCCATTGGCCTTCAGGCAGCGCTTCGGTGCCGCTGAGTTTGGGCGGCGTGGGTTCTCGGTAGACGATGTCCTGCTCATCTTGCAGAGCCCGTTGGCCGTCCTGGAAATACTCATGACGTACCGTGACAAACAGCAGGGAGCCTGTACGCCCGTGCTTTTCCTCGACATTGACGATGGTCGAGACGCAGGACACCTCGGCCTCCACCGTTAATGGTTGGTAAAACTCCAGTCGGCTGCCGGCCCACATGCGATTGCGGTTGTGCGCGGGCGGCAAGAAACCACCGAGCGCCGGATGACCGTCAGGGCCTAGTTCGCTTGCTGCAACCGGTTCCTGAAAGAATGCCCAGTGCCACAAGGGCGGTAGCGCTTCGCCGGGCAGCGGTGCCACCTCGCCCAAGGTCGCGGCAATGCGTTTAACCAGGTTGAAACTGATCCGGTCCTGGCTTTCCTGACGGCGTCCAATCCAGGCTTGAAGATCGACATTACTCATAGACATCGCTCCTGTCGGTCGGTGATCAGGCCAGGGCGGCCAGTTCGGGTACGGCGTCAAACAGATCGGCTACCAGACCGTAATCGGCCACTTGGAAGATCGGCGCTTCTTCGTCCTTGTTGATCGCCACGATCACTTTGGAGTCTTTCATGCCGGCCAGGTGCTGGATCGCGCCGGAGATACCGACGGCGATGTACAGCTGTGGCGCGACGATCTTGCCGGTCTGACCGACCTGCATGTCGTTGGGGACGAAACCGGCGTCGACCGCCGCGCGGGAAGCGCCAACAGCAGCGCCCAGCTTGTCGGCCAGGGCGTACAGGTGTTTGAAGTTGTCGCCGTTCTGCATGCCGCGACCGCCGGAAACGACGATCCTGGCAGCGGTCAGTTCCGGACGATCGGACTTGGCCAGTTCTTCACCGACGAAGCGGGAAGTGCCCGCGTCGTGAGCAGCCGCGACCGCTTCGACAGCAGCCGAACCACCCACAGCGGCCACCGGGTCGAAACCGGTGGCGCGAACGGTGATGACTTTCACGGCAGCGTTCGACTGCACGGTAGCGATAGCGTTACCGGCATAGATCGGGCGCTTGAAGGTGTCAGCGCTTTGAACCGAGATGATCTCGGAGATCTGGTCTACGTCCAGTTGCGCAGCAACGCGCGGCAGGATGTTTTTGCCGTTGGAGGTGGCAGCGGCCAGAACATGGCTGTAAATAGAGCGCTGCTCGATCACCAGGCCGGCCACCAGCGGCGCGACGTTTTCTGGCAACTGGTGCGCGTAGGCGGAGTTGTCGGCGACCAGCACTTTAGCCACGCCAGCGATTTTCGCCGCGGCTTCAGCTACCGCGCCCACATTGGCACCCGCCACCAGCAGGTGAATGTCACCACCGATTTTCGCGGCAGCCGCCACGGTGTTCAGCGTGGCCGGGGCCACTACTTTGTTGTCCTGTTTGTCGTTTGAAAAGTCAGCAATCACCAGGATCGTCATTCAGATCACCTTCGCTTCGTTCTTGAGTTTCTCGACCAGCTCAGCCACCGACTTGACCTTGATACCCGCGCTGCGTGCAGCCGGCGCTTCGACTTTCAGGGTCTTGGTGGTGGAGGCGGTGCAAATGCCCAGAGCGTGCGCAGTCACTACGTCGAGAGGCTTCTTCTTGGCTTTCATGATGTTGGGCAGGGACGCGTAGCGCGGTTCGTTCAAACGCAGGTCGGTGGTGACGATGGCTGGCAGTTTCAGGGAAACCGTCTGCGCGCCGCCGTCGATTTCGCGGGTCACGGCCACGCTGTCGCCGCTGACTTCGACTTTCGAAGCGAAGGTGCCCTGACCGTAACCAGTCAGTGCCGCGAGCATCTGGCCGGTCTGGTTGTTGTCGCTGTCGATGGCCTGTTTGCCAAGGATCACCAGCTGCGGCTGTTCCTTGTCGACCACAGCCTTGAGCAGCTTGGCCACGGCCAGGGAGTTCAATTCATCAGCGGATTCGACGAGGATGGCCCGATCGGCCCCCAGCGCCAGAGCGGTACGCAGCTGCTCTTGAGCAGTGGACGGACCCACAGAGACGACAACGATTTCAGTCGCAACCCCTTGCTCTTTGAGGCGTACGGCTTCTTCCACGGCGATTTCGCAGAAAGGGTTCATCGACATCTTGACGTTAGCCAGGTCGACATCGGTGTTATCCGCTTTGACGCGAACTTTCACGTTGTAATCGACCACGCGTTTCACAGCTACCAGGATCTTCATTGGGCAGTGTTCTCTCGAAAATCTTTGATCGTTGCAGTCAGGCTGCTTGTTATCGGATCGCGGCTAAATCGCCCCGGCTGCGCGCATTTGTTCAATGCGGTCCGCTCCCAACCCCAGTTCCCTGAGCACCTGTTCGGTGTGTTGGCCAAGGCCCGGCACAGCGTCCATGCGTGGTTCGAAAGCGCTGTTGGTGCCAGGAGGTATCAGGCTTGGGACGTGCCCGGCAGAGGTTTCAACTTCCCGCCAGCGATCACGGGCCTGAAGTTGTGGATGATCCCAAACACCTTGCATGTCATTGACCCGGGCGTTGGCAATCTGCGCATGGTCCAGCCGATCGATCACCGCATCGAAGTTGAGCGTGGAGAACGATTGAACGATGAGATCCCGAAGCGCATGACGGTTTTCGACACGTTTGAAGTTGGCAGAGAAGCGTTCGTCTTCAGCCAGTTCGGGCTGGAGCAGAACCTTGTCGCAAAACAGCTGCCATTCGCGCTCGTTCTGCAAGCCCAGCATGACGGTGGTGCCGTCACCGATGGGAAAGGGCCCATAGGGGTAAATGGTGGCATGCGCAGCACCCGCGCGAGGTGGCGGTGGTGCGCCGTTGTAGGCGTAGTACATCGGGTAGTTCATCCACTCGACCAGGCTTTCCAGCATGGACACATCGATGTGGCTGCCTTCGCCGGTTCGAGCGCGCAGCAACAGGGCGGACAGGACGCCCGTGTAGGCGTACATGCCCGCCGCGATGTCGGCGATCGAGCAACCGGCCTTGGCCATTTCCTCTTCACCCGGGCCGCCGGTCACCGACAGAAATCCACCTTCGCTCTGGATCAACAGGTCGTAAGCTTTTTTCTTTTCATAGGGCCCACCGACGCCATAGCCTGAAATGTCACAGACAATCAGGCGCGGAAAGCGTTGATGCAAGGCCTCGAATGACAGCCCCATTCGCGCAGCCGCACCGGGTGCCAGGTTCTGCACGAGCACATCGGCGGTGGCCAGCAAAGCGTCCAGCACCTCGATGGCCGAGTCCTGCTTCAAGTCGAGGGTCAGGCTTTCTTTCGAGCGATTGGTCCAGACGAAGTGCGAGGCCAGGCCGTTGACGCGTTGGTCATAGCCCCGGGCGAAATCGCCTGTGCCTGGACGTTCGACCTTGATCACGCGGGCGCCGAGGTCGGCCAGTTGTCGGGTGCAGAAGGGCGCGGCGATTGCATGTTCGAGGCTGACGACGGTGATGCCATCGAGCGGGCGTGTACCGTTGGGCTGGCTCATGATTTTTTATCTCTCTTGTCATGGCTCCCCAGCTGCGCCTGCCTGGGCCGACGCACTGGGCTATTACGCTGCAGATCGCTTAGAAAGAACGCGGCAGCTCGAGCAGATGTTCCGCCACGTACGACAGGATCAGGTTGGTGGAGATGGGGGCCACCTGATACAGACGGGTTTCACGGAATTTGCGCTCGACGTCGTACTCGCAGGCGAAGCCAAAGCCGCCGTGGGTCTGCAAGCAGGCGTTGGCCGCTTCCCAGGAGGCCTTGGCCGCCAGGTACTTGGCCATGTTGGCGCTGGCCCCGGCGTTCTGGCCGCTGTCATATTCTTCGCAAGCGCGCCAACGCATCAGGTCCGCCGCTTCGATCTCGATATGGGCTTCGGCGATCGGGAATTGCACGCCCTGGTTCTGCCCGATGGGGCGGCCGAACACTACGCGGTCGCGGGCATAGGCGCTGGCCTTTTCGATAAACCAGCGACCGTCACCGATGCATTCGGCGGCGATCAGGGTGCGCTCGGCGTTCAAACCGTCGAGGATGTACCTGAAGCCTTTGCCCTCCTCACCGATCAGGCAGTCAGCGGGAATTTCCAGGTTGTCGAAGAACAACTCGTTGGTCTCGTGGTTGACCATATTGGCGATGGGCTGCACGGTCAGGCCGTTGCCGATGGCCTCGCGCAGATCCACCAGAAAGATCGACATGCCTTCGGACTTTTTCGTGACCTCGGCCAACGGCGTGGTACGTGCCAGGAGGATCATCAGGTCGGAATGCTGGATCCGTGAAATCCACACCTTCTGCCCGTTGATCACGTACTTGTCGCCACGTTTGACCGCAGTGGTCTTGATCTTGGTGGTGTCGGTGCCGGTGGTGGGTTCTGTCACACCCATCGATTGCAGGCGCAATTCACCGCTGGCCAGTTTGGGCAAGTAGTAGCTTTTCTGCGCCTCGCTGCCGTTACGCAGCAGGGTGAACATGTTGTACATCTGCCCGTGGACGGTGCCGGAGTTGCCGCCGCAGCGGTTCACTTCTTCAAGGATCACCGAAGCCTCGGCCAGCCCCAGGCCGGAGCCGCCATATTCGGTCGGGATCATCGCCGCCAGCCAGCCGGCGTCGGTCAGGGCTTTGACGAAGGCTTCGGGGAAGCCTTTTTCTTCGTCGATCCTGCGCCAGTAGGCCGCATCGAATTCGGCGCACAGGGCACGCACGCCCTCGCGGATGGCATTGAGTTCTTCAGAGTTGCGGTCGGTCATTATTATTCTCCTCAACGCGTCACGCATGGCATCTGCCTTGCGTGACCGGGTCCGGGCATAGAGCAATCAGATCGGGTCGAAACCCAACGCAGCACGAAAGCGATTCTTGATGTAGTGACCATCGCGCGGTGGCAGCACCCGTGGCGGGTTTTCCGCTTTGATCTTGATCGTCGCGAGCTTGACGCCATCGCGCGTCGCGAAGCGCTCGCGCAGGTCGTGTACGCCTTCCATGTCGCGGATTTCATCGGTCCAGCTGAAGCCGCAAGTTTTCGCCACCTGGTCCAGGGAAATACCAAACCCCGCGTGGCTGACTTGCATGCCGGTTTCGCCAAAGTGACCGTTATCCAGCACGGCAATGGTCAGGTTGGCCGGCTTTTGCAGCGCGACGGTAGCCAAGGCGCCGAAGCCCATGAGCAACTCACCGTCACCGGTGACCACCACTACCGACTTGTCCGGCTGGGCGTTGGCCAGGCCCAGGCCGACGGTGATCGCACTGCCCATGGCAGCCCAGAGGTAGTAGTTCGAATCATGGTCGCCAGCGGCCATGACGTCATAGGAAGCCGAACCCAGACCGGTCACGACCAGCAGGTCTTTGCGGTCTGCCAGCAGGGTCTTGACCACCTCGCGGCGGCACAGGGTGTGGTTGGCGCTTACTTGACCCATTTCTTTTCTCCAATCAGGCGCTGACCGAGCAGCAGGGCAGTGGCGGAGTCACCGTTGAAGGCCATGGTGGCGGCGCCGTGCAGCAGCGGCGCGACGTCTTCGGGAACGTCGGCACGCCAGGTCATGACCTTCATCAGATTCAAGGAGGCTTCGGTGGCCTGGCCCATGGGGTTCTGCCAGGCGTTGAATTCGGCCCAGTCGCCGCGCATGGTGACCACCATCAGCAGCGGGAAGCCTGCACAGACCTGCAGTGCCAGGGTATTGATGCAGTTGCCGACACCGCTGGATTGCATCAGCAGGGCACCACGTTCACCGCCGAGCCAGGCGCCGGCGAGGTAACCGATGCCTTCTTCTTCGGTGGTGAGGACCACAGCTTTGATGTCCGGATCTGCATACGACATGCGGATGGCCGCCGAATGACCGGCATCCGGTACGAAGACCACGTGTTTGACGTCGTGGGCCTTGAGCACGCGGAACACGTCCTCCTGCCAATCCTGCCCCACGGTTTGTTCACCTTCTGTAGACATGCCAGTCTCCCAAGCAGTGCTGCTTTTGTGTTTTCACACATTCTGGGAGGGATGGAAGGGAACGACGACTACCGTTTTTGTCTTTGAGATATGCCGATTTTCTATAGCTCGACAGCGAATAGGTGCAGCACAGAAGAACTGCGATAGCCACGCATTATAGGAAGTGAAAAACCATGATCAGTCTGCGCACCAGGTTCCAGGCCTGAGGGTGTCGTCATAGCATTTGGGCATATCAGTTAGAGCGCGATCCGCACTTATTGAGTGAGCAGGACTAGGGTAGTTTTCCGGCAACGTCGTTACGGCGTGTAACCGACGCAACTACAACTATAAGATCCGAGGGTTGCACCTATGTATGACAGCCTCCTGCAGTTGGCTCGCCCCGTCCTGTCCTCCATGACCTGTTTGGGTCGCATCCAGCCTCGGCCTGCCGGTACCGGAATTTTGCACTTGCCATTTTCATTGCGTAGCACTGCGGTCGCACACCCGCTTTTCAAGGCCATTGGCTGATAAAGCGGACGTTTGCCCAGGCTACCTTCCAGAAAACACGACAACAGGTGCGTTATGAAAAACAGGCTACCGGCTGCAGCTGGCATTCTGATCGCCATGCTGCTGGGGATCCTTATCGGCTACATGATTTTCCTCAACTTCCCGGACAAAGCGATGGCGACCAAGGTCGCCGGTTACATCTCGATCATCTCGGACATTTTTCTACGTCTGATCAAAATGCTTATCGGCCCTCTGGTGTTCTCGACCCTGGTGGTGGGCATCGCTCACATGGGGGATGCAAGCGCTGTCGGCCGGGTATTCGGCAAAGCGCTGGGCTGGTTCGTCACCGCTTCATTGATTTCACTGTCGGTGGGGCTGGTCATGGCCAACATGCTGCAGCCCGGGCACAACCTGGGGTTGCCGCTGCCGGACGTCACCAGCCCGACCAACCTGCAAACGTCGGTGTTCACCCTCAAGGATTTCATGACGCATCTGGTGCCCAAGTCCTTTGCGGAGGCCATGGCCACCAACGAAATTCTGCAGATCGTGGTGTTCTCGCTGTTTTTCGGCGTGGCTTTGGCCTCCTTGGGCAAGAAGGCCGAGGGCCTGGTGAAGGTGATCGAGGATCTGTCCCACGCGATGCTGAAGGTCACCGGTTATGTCATGAAACTGGCACCGCTGGCGGTGATGGCCGCCATGGCGGCGACCGTGGCGATCAACGGGCTGTCCATTCTGGTCAAGTTCGCGGTCTTCATGCGCGACTTCTATCTGGGGCTGATCGTGCTCTGGGCGATGCTGGTGTTTGCCGGCTGGATGTTCCTGGGGCGGCGTGTGTTCAAACTGGTGGTGTTGATCAGGGAGGCCTTCATCCTGTCTTTCGCCACGGCCAGTTCCGAGTCGGCTTACCCGAAGATTCTTCACGCGCTGGACCGATTCGGGGTCAAGCGCAAGATCTCCAGTTTCGTCATGCCCATGGGGTATTCCTTCAACCTGGACGGCTCGATGATGTACTGCACGTTTGCCGTGCTGTTCATCGCTCAGGCGTATGGCATCGAGATGTCCATCGGTACGCAGATCACCATGCTGTTGACGCTGATGCTCACCTCCAAAGGCATGGCCGGCGTGCCGCGCGCTTCGCTGGTGGTGATCGCCGCGACCCTGACCCAGTTCGATATTCCCGAAGCCGGCTTGCTGCTGATCCTGGGGATCGACACCTTCCTCGACATGGGCCGTTCGGCGACCAACGCGGTGGGCAACTCCATTGCAACCGCGGTGGTGGCCAAATGGGAGGGCGCGTTGGTGAGTGAGGATGAGGCCGAGCGAAGCGCCGCGGCTCAGGATGTTCCGGGTGGGAAACTGCTGACGGTCTGACCTGTTCACGGCGGTTGTTCAAGAGGTAAGGGTGGGCATTCACCAAGGTGGCTGCTCACCCTTCGCGACTGAAGCGAGTTGAGGCAGTGTGAGTGACCAGACGTCACCCTGCGCCATTGTCAGCCGTGCACGCTGCTTAGATACTCGAATAAATTAGCCGCTTGCGGGGAAAGTTGCGTCTGACTGCCGACACCCACGAACAAGGTGCGATGAGCCCAGTCATCGGCCAAATCGACAGCAACCAGGCGGGTACCGAGCAATTCGGCACGTACTGATGACAACGGCAGTATCCCGATACCCAAGCCCGCTTCGATCATGCGACAGATGCCGTCGAAGCTGCTGACCTGGATGCGCACTTTGAGAATTTTTCCGGCACTCACGGCTGCATCGGTGATTCTGCGCAGCAACGAACTACCTTGGTTAAGCGCTACATAATCAAAGCCGAGCGTATCCGCGAAGGACACGCTGCTTTCACCGGCCAGTTCGTGTCCTACAGGTACCAGCAGCACGAGTCGGTCGTCACGATAGGGCAGTTTGTACAGACCCTCAGCCGGTACGTTATCGGCAAAAATGCCGATATCGGCTCGCCCGCTTTCCACGGCCTGGATAATGGGCTCGCTGAGCGCTTCTTCCAACCCGATACGCACGTTCGGGTTTGCTCGCAGGAACGCTGCCAGATCATCAGGCAGGAACTGGACCACGGCGGAGGTGTTGGCGCACAACCGTACATGCCCGCGCACACCGACGGCGTAGTCACTGGCGTCGCACGCCATGCGGTGCACGCCCTCCAGAATCACCCTCGCGTGTTCAACCATCCCTTGGCCGGCTGCCGTCAGCTCAAGTCCTCTTGGCAAGCGAACGAACAGCGGGCACTGGGTCGTTCGTTCAAGCTCCGCCAGACGTTTGCTGGCGGCCGAAACCGTCATGTTGGCCTTTTCAGCTGCGCGAGTCAGATTGCCGGATTCGGCGGCGAAGATCAGCAGGCGCAATGACGACAGATCGAAATGCAGGGGATTGATCATCAAGGGGGTCCGAGGGTTTCCAGTCTGGAAAGAGTAATGGCGAAATATGAAATTTTCATCCGCCATGTTTGCGTCGATTATCCACGCACAAGTACTCAACAAGAACGGAAAACGTCATGAGGTTACCTCTTCAAGGTGTCAAGGTCGTGGAGCTCGGTCAACTCATTGCCGGACCATTTGCGGCGAAAATGCTCGGTGAGTTTGGCGCGGAGGTGATCAAGATCGAGCCTCCGGTCACTGGCGATCCGCTGCGCAAATGGCGCTTGCTGCACGACGGTACTTCCGTCTGGTGGGCCGCGCAGTCGCGCAACAAGCGCTCGCTTACCCTCGACCTGCGCCAGTGTGAGGCTCAGCAGGTGGTGCGCCGGTTGGTGGCCGATGCGGATGTGCTGATAGAGAATTTCCGTCCGGGAACCCTGGAAAGCTGGGGGCTGGGTTGGGACACGCTGCACGCGCTTAATCCGAAACTCATCATGCTCCGGGTCTCCGGTTACGGTCAGACCGGGCCCTACCGTGACCGCCCCGGGTTTGGTGTGATTGGTGAAGCGATGGGGGGGCTGCGTCATCTTTCCGGTGAACCCGGGCGAACGCCGGTCAGGGTGGGCGTTTCCATTGGCGACTCGTTGTCGGCTTTGCACGGGGTGATCGGGATTCTGCTCGCCCTGCGTCATCGCGAGCAGAACGGTGGCGATGGTCAGCAGATCGATGTTGCGCTGTACGAGTCGGTGTTCAACATGATGGAAAGCCTGTTGCCCGAATACTCGGTGTTCAACTCCGTTCGTGAGCCCGCCGGCAGCAGTTTGCCAGGGATCGCTCCGACTAATGCCTATCGTTGCCGCGATGGTGGTTTTGCCTTGATCGCCGGCAATGGCGACAGCATCTATCAACGTCTGATGGAGGTGATTGGTCGCGCTGATCTGGGGGCTGACCCTGAGCTTGCGCAGAACCATGGTCGAGTGTTGCAGGTTGAGCGCATCGATGCCGCCATCTCGCAATGGACCGCACGGCTCACCCTCGACGAAGTCTTGTCGATTCTGACCGAGGCACGCATCCCCGCCGGCAAGATTTACAACGCTGCCGACATTGCCCGGGACCCGCATTACCGGGCGCGAGACATGCTGCTCGCCAGCCAGCTGGACGATGGCACTCCAGTGACCTTGCCGGGCATCGTCCCCAAGCTGGGCAGCACTCCTGGCGGCGTGACTCGCCCGGCACCGACCCTGGGTCAGCACACAACCGAGATCCTCGACGAGCTCGGCATCGACGCCGCACAGCAAGCCGACTGGCGCCAACGCGGCATCATTTGAATCTGAGGAATGCACATGCAACGTCTCTATCTGCAGGAAGTCGCCACCCGTGACGGCTTCCAGAATGAAGCGCGTTTTATCGAAACCGCCGACAAGATCGCCATGATCGACGCACTCAGCCAGTGCGGTTTCGCCAAGATCGAGGTCACCTCGTTCACTTCGCCCAAGGCCATCACCGCGCTGCGCGACGCCGAAGTGGTGATGCAGGGCATCTGCCGTAACCCGGCGGTGGAGTACACCGTGCTGGTGCCTAACGTGCGCGGTGCCGAGCGGGCTCTGGCGTGCAACATCGATGAAGCCAACCTGGTGATGTCGGTCAGCGAACCGCATAACCGTTCCAACCTGCGCATGAGTCGCGAGCAGTCATTCGCCCAGCTCAGCGAAGTGGTCAGCGTGATTGGTCAGGGCCCGGTGGCGATCAATGTGTCGTTGTCGACGGTGTTCGGCTGCCCGATGCAGGGCGATGTACCGGTGGGGGAGGTGTTGCACTGGGTCGAGCGCTTTGCCGAGCTGGGCGCCCGCGGTGTGACCCTGTGCGACACCACTGGCATGGCGTATCCAAGTCAGGTCGAGACGCTGTCCCGGGCGGTGCGCGAGCGTTTTCCGGCGCTGCAACTGACCCTGCATTTTCACAACACCCGGGGCATGGCCCTGGCTAATGCTTTGGCGGCCATCGAGGCCGGGGTCGATCGTTTCGATTCGTCTCTTGGCGGCTTGGGCGGTTGCCCTTATGCGCCGGGGGCCAGCGGCAATGTGTGCACCGAAGACCTGTTGCACATGCTGCAGTTGATGGGTTTCAAAACCGGTATCGACCTGGACCGGGTGCTGGCGGTCGCTGCGCAGCTGCCGGGCCTGATTGGCCACGATATTCCCAGCCAGATCCTCAAGGCCGGCAAGCGCCTGGACCTGCACCCGATACCTGCCCACGTCGCCAATCTGGAAAAACAGGTGCCGTCGGCCAGAACCCGGGAGCTGCACCCATGATCGACCATCTTGACCACCTGGTGCTGACCACCATCGACCCCGTGGCCGCCGAGGATTTCTACGTGCGGGTCATGGGCATGCAGTTGCAAACCTTCGGTGACGGGCGCAAGGCGTTCGCCTTCGGCCAGCAGAAAATCAACCTGCACGTGCGTGGCCATGAGTTCGAGCCCAAGGCGCACTTGCCCGTGCCGGGGGCGCTGGACCTGTGTTTTATCGCCTCGATCACCCTGGATCAGGTGATTGCGCACCTGACCCGTGTCGACTGGCCCATTATCGAAGGCCCGGTGTTGCGCACCGGTGCCACGGGGCCGATCCGTTCGGTGTATGTGCGTGATCCGGACCTGAACCTGATCGAGATTTCCGAACCCGTGCAGCCGGAGCGTGCAGCATGAAAGTGGTATTTCTCGACAGCGACAGCCTGCCTGTGAGCATTGCCCGGCCGGCCTGGGTCACGGACTGGCAGGACCGCCCCGACACAATGCCAGACCAAGTGGTGGAAGCCGCCCGGGATGCCGAAGCCGTGATCACCAACAAGGTGCGCATCGGCCGGGCCGAGCTTGAACAGCTGCCGAACCTGCGGTTTATCTGCGTCGCGGCCACCGGTTATGACTGCATTGACCTGGCGGCCTGCCGTGATTTTGCCGTGACGGTGTGTAACGTTCCGGCTTACTCGGCGCAAAGCGTCGCCGAGTCGGTGATCGCGTCAATCTTCGCCCTGCGTCGACAGCTGTTCGCCTACCAGTCTGCAGCGCAGCAGGACTGGCCGGATTCGCGGCACTTTTGCGTGCACCGCGCGCCGATCCAGGATGTGCAGCGCAGCGTGCTGGGCATCGTCGGCAAGGGCGGTATTGGCCTGGCCACGGCGCGTCTGGCGAGTGCCCTGGGCATGCAGTTGATCTTTGCCGAACACCGTGGCGCGATCCCGGTGCGCAAGGGTTACCAGGCCTTTGAAACGGTGCTGGCGCAAAGCGATGTGATCTCGCTGCACTGTCCGTTGACCGAGAGCACCCGTCACCTGATCGGGGCCCCGGAACTGGCACAGATGAAACCCGGCGCCTTGCTGATCAATACCGCCCGCGGGCCGTTGGTGGATGAGGCAGCGGTGCTCGATGCGCTGGACAGCGGTCGCCTCGGGGGGGCAGCTCTCGATGTGCTGTGCCAGGAGCCGCCACCGGCCGACCATCCGTTGCTCAACAGCCGCCACGCCAACCTGATCGTCACTCCCCACGTGGCCTGGGCCAGCCAGAGCAGCCTGCAGCGGCTGGCCGACGGCATCCTTGGCAACCTGCAGGGCTATCACTCGGGAAAGCCGATCAACCTGGTGTCGTAAACGCTTCACCACCCCACAAGTAGGTCCACTGATGAAAACAATAACAATCGCCCCGACCCGCAAGCGACGATTTGCTCGGTGTACCTGTGTGATCCCGATCTCAACCTGATCGAGATTTCCGAGTACATCCAGCCGTAGTCATTCCCCCGAAACAACCTTTCCCTGGCGACTGGCCGCGCACCTGTATCGCGACCGGCTGCCTGGGGAAATGCATCACGCCTGCGAGGAAGCCATCATGACAACAACAATTACACCCTCGATTGCCGAAAATAAACCGAGCCGTCCGCGACTGCGCAGAGTGTTCCGCCACCTGTATGTGCAGGTGCTGCTGGCGATTGTGCTGGGCATCATCTTCGGTCATTTCTACCCCAGCCTCGGCGAAGAAATGAAGCCCCTGGGCGACACCTTTATCAAGCTGATCAAGATGCTGATCGCTCCGATCATCTTTTGCACCGTGGTCAGCGGCATTGCCAGCATGCAGAGCCTCAAGCGCATCGGCCGGGTCGGCTTCAAGTCGTTGCTGTACTTCGAAGTACTGACCACCCTGGCGCTGGTGATCGGGCTGATCGGGGTGAACCTGATGCAGCCTGGTACGGGCATGCACATCAATCCGGCGACCCTCGACGGCCATGCCGTCGAGAGCTACAGCAAGCTGGCCCATGAGCAGAGTGTGGTGGGTTTTCTGACGCATATCGTGCCCAGTACCGTATTCGGAGCCTTTGCCGAGGGCGATATCCTTCAGGTGCTGTTCATTTCCATCCTGTTTGCCTTCGCCTTGCAGATGCTCGGTGCTGCCGGCAAGCCGCTGCTGAACCTGATCGACCTGGTGGCCCAGGCGTTTTTCCGCATGGTCAGGATCGTGATGTATGTCTCGCCGCTGGGGGCCTTCGGCGGTATGGCCTTTACCATCGGCAAGTACGGCGTGGGATCCCTGGGGGCCTATGGCAATTTGTTGATCTGCTACTACGTGACGGCGCTGTTTTTTGTGTTCGTGATTCTCAATCTGGTGGCGCGCCTTGCGGGTTTCAGCCTCTGGCAGTTTCTCAAGTACATCCGCGATGAGCTGTTCCTGGTGCTGGGTACCTCGTCTTCGGAGTCGGCATTGCCGCGGTTGATGGGCAAGCTTGAGCGTCTGGGGTGCGAGAAGTCGGTGGTGGGGCTGGTGGTGCCTTCGGGTTACTGCTTCAACCTCGATGGCAGCTGCATCAACATGACAGTGCTGGCGATTTTCATCGCCCAGGCGCTGGATATCCCCCTCGACCTTTGGCATCAGGTCACCTTGTTATTGATTCTGCTGCTGACCTCCAAGGGCGCGGCCAGTGTCACCGGAGGCGCGTTCATTACGCTGGCGGCCACCCTGGGTAGCCTGGATGTGATTCCGGCGGCGGGGCTGGTGCTGGTGCTTGGGGTCTATCGGTTCATTTCCGAGGGCGGGGCGTTGATCAACGTCATCGGCAACGGTGTCGCCACGCTGTTCATTGCCAGGTGGGAAGGTGCGCTGGACGCAGAGAGGCTGGCGGTCGAACTGCACAAGGGGTGTGCCCGGGAAG
The DNA here is from genome assembly GCF_059420325.1 of Pseudomonas sp. GW821-FHT04C07. Lineage (NCBI taxonomy): Bacteria > Pseudomonadati > Pseudomonadota > Gammaproteobacteria > Pseudomonadales > Pseudomonadaceae > Pseudomonas > Pseudomonas sp. GW821-FHT04C07. Next base: position 63,023 of record NZ_JBWKTM010000004.1, on the reverse strand, counting down.
TGGAGGCACAGCCCTGAACGAGTTGTCGAAAGACAACCCCAGGACCACCCAGTCCACGAAAGCTGGGTGGTTTTGGGTTTCTGAACGAAATCCGGCCATGGCCTAATGCCAGTCAGTTAAGGAATTTCAGGTTCAGCACTGTCCCCCGTAGCAGCTGCCGAAGGCTGCGTCCGGCGGCGAAGCCGTCGCAAATCCTGCTTCCACGATTTGTCTGGAATACCGCAGTGACTGTTTTACGACTGCTGCGCAGCCGGACGCAGGCTTCGCCAGCTGCTACGGTTCGCGGAATGTCTTAACTGACCGGCATTAGGCCATGGCCGGGTTTTGTTTGTTCACATCCGAATTAACGCAGGGCAGTACAAAACGCGCGTATTGCCTCGCAGGCCTTCTGCAATGAGGCGTCATCCAGGGCATAGGCAATGCGAATGTAGGGGCCAAGGCCAAAGGCGCTGCCATGCACCACGGCCACATCCGCTTCGTCGAGCAGCGCGTGGGCGACATCCTCATCGGTGAGCAACACGCGACCGCCCGGCGAGGTGCGGCCGATCAGCCCCGCACACGAGGCGAACGCGTAGAACGCTCCCGCTGGACTGACGCATTCGAGGCCCGGCGTGGCGTTCAGCAGCGCCACCATCAAATCGCGACGACCCTGGAAGGCGGCGCGGCTTTCGCGGATAAAGTCCTTGGGCCCTTCCAGCGCGGCGAGTGCGGCCTGCTGCGAGATCGAGCTGGCGCCGGAGGTCTGCTGCCCTTGCAGTTTTTCCATGGCCTCAAGCAGCCAGCGTGGCCCGGTGGCAAAACCAATGCGCCAGCCGGTCATGGCATAGGCCTTGGAAACACCGTTCATGGTCAGGGTGCGCGGGGCCAGTCGGGGTTCCACCTGGGCCAGGGTGTGGAACTGCTGATCGTCGAAGAGCAGGTGCTCATAGATGTCATCGGCCAGGATCAGCACCTGGGGATGGGTCAACAATACCTCGGCCAGGGCTTTGAGCTCGTCCAGGCTGTACACCGCGCCGGTGGGATTGGACGGCGAATTGAGGATCAGCCAGCGGGTCTGCGGGGTGATCGCGGCGGCCAGCGCCGCGGGTGTCAGCTTGAACCCCGCAGCGGCATCACAAGTGACGATCCGCGCTTCACCGCCACACAACTGCACCATCTCCGGGTAACTGACCCAGTAAGGCGCCGGCACGATGACCTGGTCACCTTCATTGAGGGTCGCGGCCAGGGCGTTGTAGATCACCTGCTTGCCACCGTTGCACACCAGGGTGTCCTGCCAGCTGACGTCCAGGCCGTTCTCGCGCCGAAACTTGGCGGCCACCGCTTCACGTAATGCACGCACGCCAGCCACCTGGGTGTAGCGGGTGTGGCCCTGCTCGATCGCGGCTATGGCTGCCTCGCGAACATGTTTGGGGGTATCGAAATCCGGCTCGCCAGCGCACAGCGAGATGATCTGCGCGCCTTGCGCCCGGCGTTCCGCCACGCGGTCCATGATGCGGTAGGTGGCCGATGGCTGCGCGCTGGCCAGGCGTTGGTTCAGGCGCTGGATATCGGCGCTCATGCCCGGGTTCTCCAATCGGTCAGGTTCATCAGTTCCAGGGTCGAGCGGCCTTCGGTCAGCGCCTGCATCATCTGTGCTTCCTTGTTCGCCCGCGCCTCGCCTTCGGCCAGGGTACGTGCCGCATCAGCCTTGGGGATGATGATCACGCCGTCGTCGTCTGCCACCACCAGATCGCCCGGAGCCACGAAAGCGCCGTTGAAATTGAACGGTTGCCCCACCGAGGGCGCACAGGCCTTGACGGTGCCTTTTACCGAGATACCGCGGGCAAACACCGGGAACTGGCGTTTCTTCAGGGCGGCGATATCGCGTACGCCACCATCTATGACCAGGCCGACCACGCCCGCCGCTTCGGCCGCAACGGTGAGCACCTCGCCCCAGTAGCCGGCGATGAAGCTCCCCGTGCCCACGACCAGCACGCTGCCACGGGGCACGCGTTCCATGGCCAGGTGCAGGGCCAGGTTGTCACCCGGTGAGCACTCCAGCGGGTAGGCGGGGGCAGCGATGAACGCACCGTCCCAGATCGGCCTGATGGCACTGTCCACGGCGCAGGCCAGGTGGGACGCCTCATACAGCGTCGAGCTGCCGAGCATTTTTGCCCGCTCGTGGTAATCCGATGGAAAGGGAAGAATGGACGAGCTCATCAGGCTTTCCTCTGCAGGCTGTGGTAACCCAGGGCGGCCCGGGCTTCTTCAAGGGTTTTGCCTTGACTGATCAGGGCGCGAATATCGGCTTCGATGGATTCAATCTGGCGAGCGGTCGCCGCCACTTCAGCAGCACGAGCGCGAGGAACGATCACCACGCCATTGGCGTCGGCCACTACGATGTCGCGGGCACAGACCCGCGCCGTGCCGATGGACACCGGCTGGTTGACCGACTGAACTTGCACGCGGTCTTTGCCGGTGCGCATGAAGCGGCCTTTGCTGAAAATCGGGTACCCATCGCCCAGCGCTTTGTTCACGTCACGGCACACACCGTCAATGACGGTGGCGGCGATCTGTCGAGTCCCGGCGTACTGGGTCATGATGTCGCCCCAGACGGTGCAGTCGGTGCGACCAGCGTTGTCGATCACCACCACGTCACCAGGCGCCACGTCTTCGATGAAATCACCCACGGTGCCTGGAGGCACGCCGGCCGACACGTACTGCACGGTGAATGCCGGTCCGACGACAACCTTGCCGTAGTTGTCCAGCGGCATCACGCCGAGGCATTGGCCGGGCAGCCCGAGTTTGTCCAGGGCATCGGAGACGCCAGGGGTGTCCAGGCCCTCGAACAAGGCGACCAGTGCTTGATCTTCAAGATTCATCAGACGTGCTCCACGTGGATCGCTTCGAACTGGGTGTCATGCATCACCTCGGCCACCGAGCGGCCGCTGCGAACAGCCGCCAGCATGCCGTCCTGGCGGCGGGCGATGCGCGCGCCAAGGTCGAGTACCTTTTGGATTTCAGCTTGGGGTACGAACACCGTCCCGCAGCTATCGGCGATGACATAGTCATCCTCGTTGACGTCGACACCGGCCACCTTGATCGTCACGGCCGCATCAATTTGCACCAGCCGATTGCGCGCACTGATCATGGTCACCCCGCGCCCGTAAACCGGGTAGCCAATCGACTCGCTGCCGTCGATGTCGCGACTGAAACCGTCGATCACCGTGCCGCGCACTTTTTTGCCGGCCGCTGCATTGGCGAGGATGTCGCCCCAGCAGGAGATGCCCTCGATACCGCCGGCGATCACCAGCACACGATCGTCGCTGTCGATCTGTTCAACCACGGGGGTAATCAGGTGCACGGTAGGGATGTTGTCGGACTTGGCGGCCAGCAGCACGGTGCTGGCGCGGCCGACGATTTTCGGGCAGTTCCACAGCGGGCACAGTCCCACGGTGGCACCCGGCAGGCCGAGGAAGTCGAGCGCATCGGAAACCGTGTTGGTATCCAGCGCCGCCAAGCGATCCAGCAAACTCTTGTTGGTCATGCTCTTATTAGTCATGGGAGAGCCCCTGTGGTTACGGAGGCGCCCAGTGTCGGTGAGACAATTTGATAGGTATATTACTAATCACAGAAGCGTTAGATACGTTAAACCTATGGATTAGCCATGATCAATTTTCGTCTGATTCGTCACCTCTGGTTGTTCCTGGCTGTTGCCGAGGAACAGAATTTCGGCCGCGCCGCCAAGCGCCTGGGGATGTCCCAGCCGCCGCTGAGCGAGCAGATCCAGGTGCTGGAGCAGGCGCTCAAGGTCAAGCTGTTCGACCGCTCGCGGCGCGGCGCGAACCTGACCCCCGTGGGGGCGGCGATCCTGCCGGCCGTGCGCAAGTTCGCCGAGCAGCTGGAGCGCCTGGAACTGGCTGTGGAAGAAGCGGTGGCGGGGCAGTCGGGGATGTTGACCATCGGCGCGATTTCCACGGCCATGTTCGATGTCTTGCCGGGCTTGATCGAGCAGTTGAAGAGCGATTATCCGCACCTCACCGTTTCCGTGCGGGAAATCGACAGCGTCGAAGCCGTCCCGGCACTGGAGGCCGGGGACATAGACCTGGCATTCGCCCGGCTGGACGGTGACCTGGGGGCCTCGATCAAATCACTGCCGCTGAGGGAGGATCGCCTGGTGGTGGCCCTGCCCAGTAATCACCCCTTGGCTTCGCGCACGCGAATCAGCCTGTCCAGCCTGGCCACAGAACCCTTGGTAATGTTTTCTCGAAAGGTCAGTCCGGTCTACTTCGACAATTTGATTGCGACCTGCCGGGCCAGCGGTTTTTCCCCGCGCGTGCTGCATGAAGTGCGCTCAGTCGCCTCGCAAATCGCCTTTGTCAGCTGTGGCCAGGGCATCGCACTGGTACCGGCGTCACTGAAAAAGCTGGCGCCCGACAATGTGGTGTTTCGCGCGCTGAGCCAGAAGCTCAATGTCGTGACCACCGCGGTGGCCTGGAATACGGAACGGCCCAACCCGCTGGTGGAGGCGCTGGTCGCCCGGCTCCAGTCCAGGGCGTGAGTCGACCAAGGCCTGTAAGCGAATATGGCTTGATAGGTTTGGCGTATGAAAGCTTTCCCGAATCAGGAATTTACAGAAGGCTCGATTCCCTTGAAATTGTCTGTCTTGCTGTCGGCAACCCCAGCCGAGCGGCAGTCTTTTCGTTCAAGGAGTCAATAACGTGCCCTCACCAGAAACGTTCACTCAAGTTCAACTCCCTCTGATGGTGGAGGGTGTCCAGTTGAATGTTGCCGCCCTTCAGCGGGACGGCGTCCTGGCGCCGATTGTGTTCCTGCATGGTTTTGGTTCGACCAAAGAAGACTATGCCGACATCGTGCAGCAGCCCGCATTCGCCGGTCACCCTTTTGTCGCTTACGACGCACCGGGTTGCGGCGAAAGCCAGTGCAGCGACCTTTCCCGGATTTCCATTCCATTCCTGATGCAGACGGCGCTACAGGTGCTGGCGCATTTGGGCATCGAGCGCTTCCATCTGATTGGCCACTCCATGGGCGGGCTGACTGCGCTGATGCTGGCTCACCAGATCCCGGATCGAGTGCTCAGCTTCGTCGATATCGAGGGTAATATCGCCCCGGAAGACTGCTTCCTCAGCCGGCAGATCGTCGACTATCCAAGCAATGATCCCGAGGCGTTTTTCGCCGCCTTCATCGAACGTGCCCGGCATGCTCCGGCCTATGCCAGTGCGCTCTATTCATCGAGCTTGAGGCACAAGGTTCGCGCCGGTGCCGTGCGAGGGATTTTCCAGTCGATGGTCGAGCTTTCCGATAACGCCGACCTGATGAGCAAATTCCTCGGGTTGAAGTGCCCCCGTATGTTCATGTACGGCGAACAGAACGCGTCACTGTCCTATCTGTCGCATATCGAGGCCGAAGGTGTCCGTCTGGCGCAAATTCCGGCCTGCGGACACTTCCCCATGTATTCCAATCCGATCGCCATGTGGCAGCAGATCGCCGAGTTCCAGGCGAGCACTGCACACTGATGCAAAAAGGGCCCGTTGGGCCCCTGTAGGAGCGAGCTTGCTCGCGATGGACTCAAGGGCAGCGCGTTCATTCAGAAGACACGCGTTATCGTTAACGTCCATCGCGAGCAAGCTCGCTCCTACAGGGGCCTCATTTCCTTCAATAGTGCAGCTGTGCCTGTCAAACCCTCGCAGCGTGCGGCTTTGCACAGCCCTTCAAACCGGTACGCTCTTCGATCTCGCCGCAACCGCTGATGTACCCATAGCGAGACAGGTTCGGCATCAGCATCGCTGCGATGAAGGTGATGGTCACTACGGCCGCGACATAGAAGAAAAAATACTCTTCGATACCCTGTGAGCGCAGCGACAAGGCGACGTATTCGGCGGTACCGCCGAATGCCGCATTGCCGACTGCATAAGGAAAGCCCACGCCCAGTGCACGCACCGCAGGCGGGAACAGTTCGGCTTTGACGATCCCGGCAATGGGGGTGTAGAGCGACGCAATGGCCAGGCCGCCAAACACCAGCAGGAACGCCGTGAACGGGCTGCTGACCGACTGCAGCGAATAGAGCAGGGGGATCACCAGCAGCATGGCCAACCCGGAAAACATCAGCATGTGTGCCTTGATCCCGATCCGGTCGGCCAGCATGCCAAAGAGTGGCTGGCAGAACATGAAGCAGACCAGGGCCGCGGTCATGATAAAGCTGACCGCTTCTGGGCTGAAGCCAGCGGAAATCACCAGAAACTTCTGCATGTACGTCGTGAAGGTGTAGAAGTACAGCGAACCTCCGATGGTGAAAGCAACCACCAGCGCGACCGCCCGTTTGTGCTTGAACATTCCGCGCAGAGAGCCGGCATCTTTGTGGTTCATATCTTTCCGGGAGGCGGTTTCATGCATGGAGCGTCGCAGGTAAACCACGACGACCGAGCTCAAGGCGCCGATGAAGAATGGAATCCTCCAGCCCCATGCGCTCAATTGCTCGGCGGTGAGGGTTTGTTGAAGAATGACGACGGTCATCAAGGCCAGGAGCTGACCGGCGATGATGGTGAAGTACTGAAAGGATCCATAGAAACAACGACGACCCGGTGTGGCGATTTCACTGATGTAGGTGGCGCCGGTGCCGTACTCTGCGCCGACAGACAGGCCCTGAATCAGCCTGGCGACCACGAGCAGAACCGGGGCAGCCACACCGATGGTTTGGTACGTCGGCATGACCGCGATCAGCAACGATCCTGCGCACATCATGAACACCGAGATAATCATCGAGACCTTGCGGCCGCGAGTGTCAGCAATCCAGCCGAAGATCCAGCCGCCGAGTGGGCGCATGAAAAAGCCGACGGCGAATACCCCGGCGGTTGCGAGCAGTTGGCTGGTGGTGTCGCCTTTGGGGAAAAACGAAGCGGCAAAGTAGATGGCGGTATAGGCGTAAATGAAAAAGTCGTACCACTCCACCAGATTGCCCGAGCAGGCACCCATGATGGCTTTGACGCGATTCGGACTTTTCACCGGATCGGTCCCGGCAGCGCGGTCTGTCTGGTTTGTGCTTGATGCGGACATGATGTTCACCCTTTCTTCAAGGCGAGACGATACGAGGAGCACACTGAGGCGTTTGCTCTGTAGTTGGCTCGATGAGTTGATGTGCTTAGCGCAGGGGGATGAACCTGCTGACGGTCAGGTTTTCTGAAGAGAGAACCGAAGGGGGTTGCACGTGGGAGTCCTGCTGTTCGTTGTCGGCGTAAATCGAACAGGTCAGGTCAGGCGAAAGATGAAAAATCATGGCGCAAGTCCTCGTATCTTATTCTTGTAGTGAGTCGAGCGCTCCTGGCGCCGACGTTGATTGCAAGCTACCGCAGAGTGAGGAGGGTAATAAGCCGTCAGCCAGGCCTAACTGATATACCTAAATTCTATAGCTTGGCCCGCAGCCCCGGCGGGCTGGGGGATACAGCCGGCTCAAAAGACGTCGAGCCACATGCCACGGGGTTTGCAGGGCATTCAAGGGCTCGCAAATGCGTTTACACTCACACTACCCTTCGACGCATAACGCGCCGACCCCCCGACCCTGGCTGGCCTGGTAATGGATGTCGTTCAACTCAAAACCCTGATTCATGTCGCCGAGCTAGGCAGTCTCAGCAAAGCTTCGGATCGGCTGCACATCGCGCAACCGGCACTCAGCCGACAAATCAGATTGTTGGAGAAAGAACTCGGCACCTACCTGTTCGAGCGACACGGAAGAGGGATGGTGATTACCGATGTCGGTAGAGAAGTGTTGGCGCATGCCACCCGAATCATGGAAGAGATGGAGTCCATTCGAAGTTCGGTGGTCGGCGGAAGGTCTTCTTTTCGGGGAACGGTAGTCATCGGTACCACCCCGACGGTCGCGGAAATCGTTACCGTGCCCCTGGTGCGCAAGATCAGAGAGGCCCATCCGAATCTGGCCGTCAGGTTTTCCTCGGCCTTCAGCGGCTATCTGCTGGACTGGGTGCAGCGCGGCGAATTGGAACTGGCCATTTCCTATGACCCCCAACCCCTGCATACGCTGCGAATCGTGCCGGTGATGATGGAGAACCTCCTTCTGGTCGGTCCCCCCAGCGCAAACTTGCGCATCGATACGCCGGTAGCCTTTGCGTCTCTGGCCGAGCAGCAACTGGTATTGCCAAGCGCTCGACATGGCCTGCGGGTGATTATGGATAACTGTGCTCGAGAGGTCGGGATCAAGCTCAAGACCAGCGTTGAAGCAGACTCGTTCGGCGCAATGATCGACCTGGTCCGCAATGGCTTTGGTTTGACGGCTTTGCCTCTGGCGTCGATTTACACTCAAGTCGAATCCGGCGTGCTGTGTGCGGCCCCGTTGGTCGACCCCGTCCCCATGCGCAAACTGGTTCAGGTGTTTCCTGCAGACAGGCGAGTCAGTCCGGCAGCCAAATTTGTCGGGGATGCCTTCATCGAGATTGCCGCCGATCTGGTCAATCGCAAGATCTGGGCGGGACACATGCTCTGAACAACCGACGAACCCGATTCGTCGGTACCTCCCCATGCAACAGCCGCACAACCTTGACCGGATTTTTAGAGGGAGGCCACCGTTGGCTTTCGAAAACACTCCGCTCGTGCTCATCCCCGGATTGCTCTGCGATGAGCGCCTATGGGCACAGCAAAAAGTTGCCTTGGAACACTCAAGGCACCTCTGCATTCCAGATGTCTCACTCGACGCCAGTATTGCGCAGATGGCCAAAAGAACACTGGACGAAGCTCCACCGTTTTTTGCCCTCGCTGCGTTGTCCATGGGCGGATATGTGGCCATGGAAATCATGCGGCAGGCGCCTGAGCGTGTAACGAAGCTGGCCCTGATAGACACCATGGTGCGACCCGACGATGAAGCCAGAGCCAAGGCTCGACGCGGCCTGTTGGACCTGGCGCAGATGGGCAGGTTCAGGGGCGTGACGCCGCAACTGCTGCCCAGACTCATGCATCCACGCTGCATCGGAACATCGATTGCGGATACCGTCCAGGCGATGGCCGAAGCAGTAGGAAAGGAGGGATTCGTTCGACAGCAACTGGCGATCCTGGAGCGTCCTGACTACCGGCCGGTCCTTGAGACGATTGCTGTACCGACCTTGATCGTTGTGGGTGAAGACGACCAAATCACCCCCCCGGTAGAGTCTGAAATCATTCATCGAGGCATACCGCACTCCAGCCTGGTTGTGCTTGCTCAATGTGGGCACCTGCCGCCTCTGGAACATCCGGAACTCACCACCCGGCTGCTGAGTCGGTGGCTTGACGATGAGCATCCAGTTGCTCATTGCCTCGCGGCTTTTCATGTTCTCCACCACTGATGACACTGTTTTGAACGATCAAACTCGATTACCTGGCGTAGTGGGTATCTTTCTATTAGGGATGCTGCAAATTCTGGTTTGGGGAGGTTCTTTCTTCCTGATGGCCGTCATGGCCGATCCGATCATGAAAGAGACGGGTTGGGCCAGCCAATGGGTCTATGGCGCACTTTCTCTGAGCATTCTTGTTTCGGCAGTATTGGCACCGCTGACCGGCAGGCTTATTGCCCGCTACGGCGGTCGCACCATACTGGCCAGCAGCGGCCTGGGTGTCGCAATCGGCTTGTTCTTGATGGCCAACTGCGCCTCACTGCCAATGTTTCTTTTGTCCTGGGCCGTGATCGGTATGGGGATGGCGCTGGGGCTGTATGAAGCGCTATTCGCCTCTTTGGGCGCTCTATACGGGGAACGGGCGGGGAGTGCGATTACGGGGATCACGCTCATTTCAGGATTTGCGACAACGCTTTGCTGGCCGGCGGTTGCGCTCGTTATCGAACACTTTGGTTGGCGCAACACCTGCCTGGCCTATGGGGGACTGCTGGCGATTGCCGTTGCACCGACTTATCTGTGGGTGCTGCCCCGAGGCGTGGGCCTACTGGCAAAAAGCAATGGACTAGCTGATGAGAGCGCCTCGATCGACCGGCGGATCTATGCGCTCCTCACGATGATTTTTGCGCTGGGCGCAGTGATCATGACGGCGCTGTCCGTCCAGCTTGTTTCATTATTGCAGGGGCAGGGGTATTCCCTCGCAGCCGCCATTGGACTTAGCGCTTTGCTGGGTCCCAGCCAGGTGGGTTCACGTGTTCTCCAGGTGCTTTCGCGAAAGCGACACCCCATCTGGACGACATTGATTTGTGTCGTATTTGTGGCGATGGGTCTGTTGCTTGTGACCCTGGCTCCGGCGTTGACCGCTCTTGGCCTTGTGCTTTATGGCGTTGGTAATGGGCTGCGTGCGATCGTCCGGGGTCTGCTGCCACTGACCCTTATGTCGCCATCGCAGTATGTTCTGCTGATGGGGCGCATGGCTCGACCGTCACTCATCGGACAAGCGCTGACCCCCCTCGCTGGCGGTTACCTTTTGCAGACGCTGGGCGCCGGTGGTGTGCTCGCGGGCTTGAGCTCACTGGCGGTGTTGAATGTGCTTTTGGTATTTTTGCTCATTCGGCTGGTGTGAAAAATACGGGCAAGTCCAGGCACCTACAGGGGCAAGGTATTACAGTGTTTGATCTCCTTGAGTGAAAACCCGGTGTACATTTCCTTGATATTGCCGAGCGTACGTATGCGATGCATGGCGAGTTCATGGAATGCCTCCATGTCTTTGACGACTACCTGCAAGAGGTAGTCGTATTTCCCCGAAACTTTGTGACAGGCAACAATGTTGGGCAGCGCCAGAACACCCGCCTCGAATTGCTCCATGGCTTCCTGGGAGTGACTATCGAGGGTGACGCTGATGAACGCAAAAAGCCCCAGCCCCATGCTCTTTGGGTTCAAGTGCGCGTGATACCCGATAATCACCTCCTCCTCCAGGCGCTTTAGGCGCTTCCAGCAGGCTGGCGCCGACAGGCAAACACGAAGCGCTATCTCGGCGTTCGTCAGGCGGCCATTCATCTGCAGAATTTCAAGAATTGAACGATCAACCTTGTCCATTTCCGCCATGTGTTCTCTCCATTTAACAATGAGTACGTGGTAGGGCGATTGGTCCCACCTCGTGGGCCCTTGATCAAGCATCCATTTCTGCAAATTGAAAATATTAGAAAGAAAATTACCTGAAGAACACATTTTGGATAATTAACGTCTGAAAAATAATTCATTACAGAGGCGTTTCGAAAGCTAATTTTTAAGGCCCTGAAATACAATTTCTTGTCGTTTCCGACACCCAAGCCACTGGCTCAGACAATAAAAACAAGTAAAAACGGAGGCAATTTTGAGCATATTCAGAACAAAAGACCTGGACGCAATGATTGCTGCTGCCCGAGCTCCTGCCGGGTTGAAAAAAGTGCTGGGGCCGATGGATCTGGTCCTGATTGGTATCGGTGCAATCGTGGGAACGGGTATCTTTGTATTAACCGGAACCGGCGCATTGACTGCGGGACCGGCCCTCACGGTTTCATTCCTGATAGCGGCGCTGGCCTGTGCATTTGCCGCGCTGTGTTATGCCGAGTTCGCCTCATCTGTGCCGGTAGCAGGCTCGATTTACACCTACAGCTACGCGACGCTGGGAGAGTTGGTGGCCTGGATGATCGGCTGGGATCTGATGCTCGAATACGGACTGGCCAGCTCGGCGGTGTCTGTTGGGTGGTCGGGTTACTTCCAGTCCCTGTTGAGCGGATTTGGGCTGGGTCTTCCGGTTGTACTGACCGCGGCTCCAGGCTCGTTGCCCGGTGTGGAAACCTGGTTCAACCTGCCAGCGCTGGTGATCATGCTGGCAATCACCTGGATGCTTTCGGTAGGAATCAAGGAATCGGCACGTGTAAACAACGTGATGGTGATCATCAAAATCGCCGTGGTCCTGCTCTTTATCGCCGTTGGTGTGCGACATGTTCAGCCGGCCAACTGGCAACCCTTCGCACCCTTCGGCGGCCATGGCATTTTTAGCGCTTCGGCCTTGGTGTTTTTTGCTTTTATTGGTTTCGATGCGGTTTCTTCTGCCGCCGAAGAAGTGAAAAAACCGGCGCGTGACCTGCCCATCGGCATTATCGGTTCCCTGGCCGTTTGCGCGGTGCTGTACGTTGCCGTTTCAATGATCATGACCGGCATCGTGCCCTATGCCCAATTCCTTGGCGTTGATCATCCGGTCTCATTGGCGTTGCAATATGCCGGTGAAAGCTGGGTTGCCGGGTTCGTTGATTTAGGCGCGATCGTTGGCATGACGACCGTCATTCTGGTGATGGCTTACGGTCAAACCAGGATCATTTACGCGATGTCGCGGGACGGACTGCTTCCCCAGCGCCTTTCCAGGGTTCACCCACGATTTGGAACCCCATATTTCGCCACCTGGATGGTGGGAATAATCTTCGGGCTGATCTCGGCACTGATTCCGCTGAACGTCCTGGCCGAACTGATCAATATCGGTACGTTGGCAGCATTCAGTCTGATCTCGGTGGCAGTGATCGTATTGCGCAAGACCCGCCCCGATCTTCCTCGCGCATTCAGATGCCCTGGCGTGCCCATTGTCCCGTTGCTCGCTATCGGGTTCTGCGTGACCTTGATGACCTTCCTCAAGCAGACGACCTGGCTGGCATTTGGAGCGTGGCTGGCAATTGGCCTGGTGATCTATTTCGCCTATGCGAGACGCCGCTCGCTGTTGCATTAATCCCGCATCTCGTCAGTTCCCTTTGGGGTGTCAATCAGCATCCAATCGTTTTCAGGTGCGAAATTGCATCCCGGCGCCAGCAAGACAATGCCGGCGCTGACGACGGCCCGGGTCGAGATGCGATCGGCCAGAGAGCCGGAGAAGAGTCCGAGCGCGTAGTAGATGAAGGCCGTCAGTGAATACAGCGATGGCCACGAAAAAAGGTTCTTCACGGAATTCGCCGCTGTTATCAGGGAGAGGGCGGGGGATTGCCTTAATAGATTCCGGGAATCAGCCGCGACGTGCGGGCACGATAGGCCGCGTACTCGTCGCCGAAGTGCCTGCTCAACATCGCTTCTTCGGCGCGTATGCGCGCGATGAGCGGCAGGAGCATCAGCGCGGTGAGCAGCACGCCGATGACGGAGCGAAATGCCAGCGCCCATCCCAGCGAATTGATGAGAAAACCGAGGTAGCTGGGATGGCGAATGACGCTGTACACGCCATCGGTGACCAACTGATGCCCCGGCTGGATGGCGACCAGCCCGCTGAAGCGTCGACCCAGTATGAATACCGGCCAGAGTCGTAGCGCTCCACCGACGGCGAAGAGTAAGACGCCAAACCAGCGCATTGTCTCTGCGCCCAACGTCCATAGGTCCTGGCGATCGGTATAGGCCGGTAGATAGGCGCTCAGCAATCCGATCAGCGAAATGACGACAATGACCCAGCGGTTGGAGCGATCTTCGTACTCTCCGGAACTGAGATTTCCTTCGGAAAAAAGCCCCGTAACATAGAGGACGAAAAGTACCAGGGTAAGAGCGGTCAAGGCCCCGTGTGCAAAGAACGCGGCAAATCCTCCTTCGCCGAGAATGGCCAGTCCCAGGTAGGCCAGGGTTCCGACGAGTGTGACGGTGGTTAATCTAAGCGTGGGCGTCGTCATCCTGAGCTCGCTTGCTGTTTATCTATTTCCTGGCTGCGGCGCTACGCGGGGGCATTGAACACGATTGCGCTTCGCATCGAGGGTAATGACTGTTTAAGTATATCGCAGGGAACGACCTCGGTTGATTTGCAGACGAGAGCCATTCTCAGGTGGACCGCCCGTGTAACCTGCCGCCATCTGTACTCACGCGACGTCAGGTTCAAATACCCTTGCGTGGCCAAACACCGTGCACCGTGCAAGTATGTCTGGAGTCATCTGCGTTTGCCGGGGTGCGTGCCATGGCCACCACCGAACGTTCGCCACGCCTGACCGCCAACCGTCTGCGGGCTCTGCATAGAGAAGGTTTCGTCCTGCTGCCAGGGGTGCTCGATAGCGCGCGGATCGAAACCCTGCGCAATGCCATTGACCGCCTGAAGCCACAACACTGGGACTACAGCGGCCTGCTCGAGCACTACAAATGCGTGTTCAATCGTGATCCGCTGTGGCTGCCGTTTCTCGACTTGCCAGCAATTATCGAGCTGGCCGAAATGGCCCTTGGTGCCGATTGCCACGTGATCGGCCAGACCGCCTGGCGCTGCCATCCGGGCTTCGTTGGTGCCGCGCTGCATCTGGACTATCTGGTGATGGAACTGCCACAAAGTCTGCTGGACGATCCCGCATTCAAGTTGCCGATGCAGATCTGCACTGCGCACCTTTACCTCGACGATATCGACGCCGATCTCTGTCCCACCCTGGTGATCCCCGGCAGCCACCGGGCCGGACGACCGCCTATCGCCGGCGAGAGCCAGTGGCAGGGCCGCCCGGCTCAGCCAGTGCTGTGCCGGGCTGGCGATGTGCTGATGTTTCGCAGTGAACTGTGGCACGCCGGCAGCAGTAACCGCACGCCAGACCGCACCCGTTACCTGTTACAGGTGCACTACGGCAGGCGAATGGTGGCGCAGAAGTTCGCGCCATACCTGCACTGGCGCTTCAACCCTGCCGTGCTGGCCGCCGCCACGCCGCGACAACTGCGCCTGCTGGGAGAGCACCAGGAAGCCGAATACGACTGAACTGTTTGGCATCGCGAAGGCAGCGTTGAGTGGCGGGTGAAGGATTGCTCTGGTTTTCGAGGTGATTGGATAAATCAATTGTCGGCCCTGCGCACTTATGGCTTATACCTGGCGCGCATCGACAGGTCGCTCTCCATCCATCAGAACCTGATCGGATGATGAGCGCTGTCCATGAGACCCCCATGCATAAGGACTGAGTCATGAGCCAACCACAACTGACCCACGTTGATTTGTACCTGCAACGCCTGGGCTACGACGCGCCGCCGCCACCGACGCTGGAAACACTGCGCGAGCTTCAGTTGCGCCACACCAGCGTTTTTCCCTTTGAAACGCTTTCTACGATGTTGCGGGTTCCGGTTCCAATCGATCTTGCGTCGGTGGAACGCAAAGTCCTGCACGAGGGGCGTGGAGGATATTGCTACGAACTCAACAACCTGTTCCTGGCGTTGCTTCAACAGCTTGGATTCCAGGCCAGAGGCATTACCGGACGCGTGGTGATGGGCGGTCCTGAAGACGCTTTGACTGCCCGCACTCATCGCTTGAGTTTGTTGACGCTGGACGGAACCCGTTATATCTCGGACGTCGGTTTCGGCGGCATGGTACCCACGACGCCACTTCGACTGGACACTGAACAAGAGCAGGCAACACCCCATGAGCCGTACCGCATAACGCACCATGAAGGCAGTTATACCCTGCGTGCGAAGGTCGCCGGCGACTGGCGTGCCCTCTATGTATTTGATCTGCAAGCGCAGTCAGCGATCGATTACGAGGTGGGTAACTGGTACGTCTCGACTCATAAGGACTCGCCGTTTCTTGGGCAGTTGGTGGTGGCGAGGACGGGGGAAGGGCTGCGCCGTACGCTGAACAATGGCAGTTATGCCCTCCATCGTATGGGATGTGAGAGTGAACGACGGCAGCTCACTGACGCCGATGAGATCATCGAGCTGCTACAAGGTGAGTTCGGGATCCGTGTTCCGCAACATCCTGAGCTCAAGCAGATCATTGCGCGGTTAATCACCCAGACCGTATAGCACCGGGATCGACCAGCGAATACCTGATTGAAACCTCCGCGCGCCACGGCCTTACCGGGTCAATAGCCCCCGCCACTGTGCTCGGAGCGTTCTTTGGCAGCCTGTTCCAGGCTTTCCCGACCGGCGCAGCTGATAAAACCCTTGTGGTCCACTTTGCCGGTTGCATCGAGGCTGATGTGGTAGGTCTGTTGCTGTCCGCCCTGAATGAGCAGGTAGTCGAGGCAGGCCCCGGGGTTTACCGTGCGCTTGCTCACCGATGCAGGCTGCCCCCCGATGTCGAGGACCTGCTGTTTGCTCATGCCTTCCTTGACCCGCGCGACCAACGGCTGGTCCCGGAAAATCTGCTCTTGCGGGGGGGCGCAAGCCGCCAATGCTGCCAGTACAAAAAAGGTCGCGAGTAGAAGATTGGACATGACCGGGCTCCCACGTTTGCCTGGTGCGCCCAACGCCTTTGCACATCAAGGTTTGGGCGAGCGGGGTATGGATTATCAATGTAGACCGCTAAGACCCTGGCTGCTTGAACTGAGTGCGAAACCAGTCTGCGATCATGGCTTTTTCAGCGTAGAGCCGGTCACTGCTGGTGGCGCGGCCGGGACGCTGCAGATAGAACTTGTCGCTTAGATGGGCATCGGCCTGGCGAAGCGTCTGGTCGTTTTGCTTGAGTACGTAATGCAGTTGCATGGATGGCCAGGTAATGTCGCGCATAAAGCGCACATTACTGGAATAGGTATTCCAGAGTTCATAGCGACCGGCCAGATCAATGTCGCGGACTTCGATCTGCAGCACTTGGCCCGATTGCAGATAGCGTTTGCCGAGCTGTTCAAAATAGCTGCGCAACTCTTTCATGACGAAATCGTCGGCGCCGCGCTCATAGCCTGCAACGTTGAGGCTGGCATCACGGAACGTCTCGGGATTCTTGAAGCTGACCTCGACCGAGGTCGCTGCGGCGAGCGATTGCGCCATGCTGCTCATCAGCATCAGCAGGACCGCCGTGCAAGCGCCTGTGACGCGCATAACACACCTCCTGGCGCGGCTTCAGCGAGGGCCGCTACCTTGTAACAATTTTACGCCCCGCAAGGTATTCGGCAACTTCAGCGACGGTCGGCTTTGGCGCTTTTCAGTCAACCACCGCTCAAGCTCCCGGCTTTTCAGCGATCAGCAGAACTGCTGAGCCGCCCACCAGCCATCCAGCGTCTCCTGCAGCCAGTCGAAAACCTGTTCGTAGGCGTCGCTGTCATCCTGATCGCGGGGCAGGGGCGATTCCTCGGCGAAGTGGGCGTTGAGTGCCGCAACCGACTCACTGTTCCACTCTGGATGAAACTGCAAACCCACCCGCGTCGGACCGACCGAGTACATTTGCTGCGAGCACCGGGCACTGCTGGCCAGCAAGCGAGCGTCTGGAGGCAGATCGATCGCATCCTCATGCCATTCCAGCACCTTCAACACCCTGCCATCGGCAAAGGTCACTTCGGTCCAGCCCGTCTCGGTATCGGCCATCCGCCGCACATCTGCGCCAAGACCCCGCGCCAGCAGTTGCGCGCCAAGGCAAATCGCGAACACTGGCGCGTCCTGGGCGAGGCTTGCGGCCAACCATTTGCGTTCCTCGGCCAGCCATTGCGGCCCGGCGTTGGACTCGTATGGCCCACCCAAAATAATCACCGGTGCGGCGCTGATGGGCGGCAGCTCGCCGAGGTCGGCGCGATAGATGTTCAGCGTCAGCCCGCGAGCCTCGGCCCACTGGGCAATAGCGCCGGGGCCCTCGGCGGGATGGTGCTGGATCAGGCTCAATGAAGTCGGATTGTTCGACACGGCAACTCCTCAGTTTCAGTCGGTGATACGAACGTTATTTTTTTTTATATCTAATTGCCGTATCGGCACAATTTGCGCTGATTGCGCTTTTCTAGACTGCCGGTCACTTCGATGTTTGCCAATCGAAAAGTCCTGATAAGAACCTGCGCACCAGGAACTACAGATGAAGAAGCCAGCACTGCTCGGTGTTCCGGCACTGTCGGTGTTGTTCGTGTCCGCCATGGCCGGCGCGGTCAACCTCGATACAAGTACTCCAAGTTCGACGTATTCGGCGAGTAATCTCCCCGATCAAAAAAAGGTGGCAATCGTTAACGCGGCTGCCACCTTTTCCATGTGCTGTGAGTCGCGCCCCGAAGGAGCTGCCAAAGGCTACGATCTTCTAGGGCATCCCTATCTCCATCATTCGGAGTCTTACGTATGCAACGCATCGACCACTCACTCCCCTGGAGCCACCTGGGCACGGAGCGGCGCCTCAGCGTCTTCCGTTTCGGCGTCGGCACCCGCAAGGTCTACATCCAGGCCAGCCTGCACGCGGACGAACTGCCAGGCATGCGTACGGCGTGGGAGCTGAAAAAACGCCTCACCGAACTCGAGAGCCAAGACCAGCTCAAGGGCATCGTCGAACTGGTGCCGGTGGCCAACCCCATCGGTCTGGACCAGCACCTGCAAGGCAGCCACCTGGGGCGTTTCGAGCTGGGCAGCGGCAAAAACTTCAACCGCGCCTTCTATGAACTCAGCGGCCCGGTCGGAGAGTTGATCGGTGACCGGTTGGGCAACGATGCCCAGGCCAACATCGCGCTGATTCGCCAAACCATGGGCCAGGTGCTCGACGACTTGCCCACGCCGGCCTCACAACTCGAAGCCCTGCACCGGTTACTGCTGCGCCACGCTTGCGACGCCGACATCACCCTCGACCTGCATTGCGACTTCGACGCGGCGATTCACCTCTATGCACTGCCGCAGCACTGGCCGCAATGGCAATCCCTGGCTGCACGCTTGCAGGCCGGCGTCGCGCTATTGGCCGAAGACTCCGGCGGTAACTCCTTCGACGAATCCTGCTCATCGCCCTGGCTGCGACTGGCGAAGGCATACCCGCACGCCGCTATCCCTGCGGCCAACCTCGCCACTACCCTGGAACTGGGCAGCATAGGCGACACGCGCATCGACCAGGCCCAGGCCAATTGCGAAGCCATCCTCGGTTTCCTCGCCGAACAAGGCTTCATCGCAGGTCAATGGCCCGTAGCCCCGAGCCAGTGCTGCGAAGGCATGCCGTTCGCAGGCACCGAGTACCTGTTCCCACCACATCACGGTGTGGTCAGCTTCCTGCGCAGTGCCGGTGAATGGGTCGAGAAGGGCGATGCACTGTTTGAAGTGGTCGACCCACTGAATGATCGGGTCAGCACCGTCTGCGCCGGGACCAGTGGCGTGTTGTTTGCCATT
Organism: Pseudomonas sp. GW821-FHT04C07; assembly: GCF_059420325.1. NCBI lineage: Bacteria > Pseudomonadati > Pseudomonadota > Gammaproteobacteria > Pseudomonadales > Pseudomonadaceae > Pseudomonas > Pseudomonas sp. GW821-FHT04C07. The sequence goes on along the minus strand of NZ_JBWKTM010000004.1, from coordinate 44,142 downwards.
GATCGCGGGCGCTATACGCAACCGGGGATCTGGTTGGCGAAAGTGGCAGGGCGGGAGGCGATACGGGTTGGGAAGCTGAGTAGTGATTGAGGGCACAGGGCAAGCTGATCGTTGAATGATCGTTCCCACGCTCCGCGTGGTAACGCCTCTGCGTCCGCTTCTGTGACGCAGAGCGTCACGGGCTGCATTCCCACGTAGAGCGTGGGAGCGATCAATGCACAACTGGGGATCTGGCAGCCGAAAGTGTCGGGGTGGGAAGCTGAGTAGTGATTGAGGGCACAGGGCAAAGCTGATCGTTGGATGATCGTTCCCACGCTCCGCGTGGTAACGCCTCTCTGGACGCTCTGCGTCTGCTTCTGTGACGCAGAGCGTCACGGGCTGCATTCCCACGCAGAGCGTGGGAACGATCAATGCACACGCTCCGCGTGGTAACGCCTCTGTGGACGCTCTGCGTCTGCTTCTGTGACGCAGAGCGTCACGGTTGCATTCCTTTGCTGCGCGTGGGAACGATCAACCTTCGTGATCCACCTTCGCAGTGCTAGGCTCTTGCGCGAATCCGCTACTCAGTAACAGGAAGATATATGTTCAAGTTTTTGGCCATGGCGCTGCTGTTGGCATCCACCGCCGTGCAGGCGCAAACCGAGATACAAACCGATCTGCCGTTGCAGTATCTGGAGCAGGCCGACCCCGATTCACGCAACCAGCCGCTGGTGATTTTTCTGCATGGCTACGGCAGCAACGAGGAGGATCTGTTCGGGATCAAGGATGAACTCCCCGCGCAGTACACCTATGTCTCGGTGCGGGCGCCGCAGGTGCTGGATGCGGACAGTTATCAGTGGTTTCACAAAAAAGGCGAGGGTGCATACGACGGCGAAACCGATGACCTGAACAGTAGCGCCAGGCTGATCGTCGATTTCATCGCCCAGGCCACCGCGAAGTATCACACCCAAAGCGACAAGGTCTTTCTGGTGGGCTTTAGCCAGGGGGCGATCATGTCCTACGAGGTTGGCCTGCGCCATCCAGAGATCGTGCGCGGGATCGCCGCGTTGAGCGGCAAGGTTTTACCGGTGCTGAAATCTGAGCTTAAACCCGACAAAAACCTTGAGCAGCTGGCGATTTTTATCGGCCATGGCACTGCCGATCAACGGCTTCCGTATACCGATGGCAGCGATGCCAACAGCCTGCTGCAACGCCTGGCGCTCAACCCCAGGTTCCATGCCTATCCGGGTATCGGCCACACCATCAGCGCAACCGAAATGCAAGACTTGAATAACTGGCTGCTGACACTCAATCGGTGAGCCTGGAGCGGTGTTTAGCGCTCGCGTCCGGCTTATTTCTCGCCAGTAATCTGTTTGACCAGCGCCGTGTGTCCAACCTGGTCATCGGCGCGCGAGATGATCTGGATCACCAGGATGCGGCTGCCTGAACCCGCCAGTAAGGTCGTGCCAAGGGTCTTGCCGCCGCCCATGGTAGCTGCACTGTCGATCTGACGCAGGCCCAGGCCTTTGATGGTCAGTTTCTTTTCATCCTGTTTTTTGAAGTCAGGCAGCGCCGTGCTTTGTTTCTGCAGGAAACTTTCGACTGCACCGTCGAGGAATTCGCTGTCGTTGTCTTTGGTCTGCACGCCGTCGGTACGGATGTTTTCGGCAACGATCACCACGGTTTTGCTGGTTTGGTTGGTGTACATGGTGCCCATTGCACCGGCCGTGCCATTGGCTGAGTCGCCAGGGGGCAAGGAGTTGGCCTCAAAGCCCTGGGGCAGGTTGAAGGTGAATTTGCCACCCAAGGTTGAGACCTTTTGCGCGGTCGAGGTTTTTGCCGCTGGCTGGGTCGCCGCGTAAACGCTCATGGCGCCGAAACTGGCTGCGGCGGCCAGTAGCAAAACGATGGCTTTGTTACCAAACAATGACATTCCAACTCTCCAGGGTAATCGCGCTGTGGAGGCGATCATCCCATGGGCGCAGTGAATCACTCCAGTGAGATGTTTTTGAGCGTTTCACTTTCAGGTTTGATCCTCCCCATGCTTTGTGTGGAAGCAATTGCTTTGGCGAGGGGGCTAGCCCTGATACCCGCCTTGCATTCTCAGTAACCGTGCCACAGTCGACTAACCTTACCCATGAGTGAAAAGCGCTCGCGCAAACTACTGCAAGCAAGCTTCGGCGTGGGCGGTTACTACGTAAAGTGTGGCGTTGCGGCCACGCTTCGACGACCACAACAATGGAGTCCAACCTATGAAAAATGACACCTGCGCCTGTAAAAGCTGCACCTGCAAAATCGGCGAGCATTCCATCGTCCGCCACGGCAAGCACTATTGCTGCCAGGCGTGTGCCGAACATCATGCTGACGGTAAACCTTGTGTCTCTGAAGGCTGCCAGTGTGCCAAGGGCGCCCATGGCTGACAGTGCAGGCTGAAGTGGAGTCTGGGGCGGCTCCACTTCCATTGGCAGAGGCTGGTTGGCCAGTGTCATGACTTTTTATTGTGCAAATGGTTTTTTTTTTGAATTTAACATCCGTTTGAGTGGCATCCGGTTTTTTTTCGCCAAGTGGTAACAATCCTGAGGCCTCGTTACGATAGGGCATCCTTCAAACGATCCCGATCTTTCGCCATGGCCCTTGCTGCGCCTCCCGATCTCAGTGACACCGATGTGCCCGTGCAGCCGTTGTCGCGCACCTATCCTCGTGGCTTGTATATCGAGCCGCACGAGCATGTCTGGGGCCAGTTGCTGTATGCGATGAGCGGGGTGATGTGGGTCGAAACACCAAACGAAGCGTTGGTGGTGCCGCCGCAACGAGCGGTCTGGTTACCGCCTGGGGTGGTGCACGGGATCCGCGTGGTCTCGGATCTGCAGATGCGCAATATCTATTTGCGACCGGCATTGGCCGCGACGCTGGACAGCAGCGTCCAGGTGATCGAGGTGGGCGGATTGTTGCGTGAACTGATCCTCGGGCTGGTGGAGCAGGGTGACGATCAGCAACAGGATTACTACGAAGCGTTGGTCCACCTGGCATTGCTGGAGCTCAAACGAGCCAGGCGTTCAGTGCTGAAGATCCCCATGCCCGACGACTCCGACCGGCGGCTGACAAGCCTGTGTCAGGCGGTCATGTCGGCGCCTTCGCTGGATATTCCGTTCGAACGACATGCAGAAAATGCCGGCGCCAGCGTGCGCACCCTCGCACGGCTGTTCAAGGTCGGGCTGGGGATGGGTTTCGCCGAGTGGCGGCGGCAGGTGCAGCTGGCGACGGCGGTGGCTGAGTTGATTCAGGGGGTGCCAGTAAGCTTGATTGCGCGCTCGCTGGGCTATTCCCCGAGCAGTTTCAGCGACATGTTCCGTCGCGAACTGGGCATGCCACCTTCGCACTATCCGCTGGGCAATCGCCCGCTCTAAACCGTCAGGCCAGCGGTTTTTGACCGAAAACCAGAAGTCCTTGGCCGATCCCTTCGGCGGCTGACTCTTACACTCTGTGCTTACCTTAACATCGTCGCACGCCCCTCATGGGCGGCGACACCCTGTGCACGGAGTCGAGCATGAACTACCTCATTTCACTGGCTATCGGGCTGGGTGTCGGCCTGCTTTACGGCGCGCTGGACTTCCGTTCGCCCGCGCCACCGGCCATTGCGCTGGTCGGGTTACTGGGCATGTTGGCGGGCGAGCAGTTGTGGCCCATGGGTCGGCAACTGGTTGCCGGCTGGCTCTCCTGAGGGGCGAGTGATCTCATTTAACTTCGGTGGAAAATCCCCATGAACGCATTGCAATTCTCCAAAACCGGCGACCTCGCGGCGCTGCAGTACGTCGACGTGCCAATGCCGGTACCGGGCGCCGGCGAGGTGCTGGTGCAGATCAAAGCCGCAGGCCTGAACCCCAGCGATGTGAAGAATGTACTGGGGCGCTTTCCGTACACCACCCTGCCACGGATTCCCGGTCGTGACTTTGCAGGCGTAGTTGTGGAAGGCCCGCAGGCGCTGCTGGGTCAGGAAGTCTGGGGCACGGGTAAAGAGCTGGGCTTTTTCGCCGACGGCTCCCATGCGCAATTCGTGACCCTTTCGGCCAAGGGCGTGGCGCGCAAGCCTGCACATTTGAGCTTTGCCCAGGCCGCCAGCCTCGGTGTGCCATACACCACGGCGTGGGATGCGTTGGAACGCAGCCTGGTCACTGCCCAGACGCGTTTGCTGGTGATTGGTAGCGGCGCGGTCGGTAGCGCTGCACTGGCGTTGGCGAAGATTCGTGGCGCACAGGTATTGGCAGCGGCCCGTCGGCCCGAACAGGTCAAGGCCTTGCAGGCCCAGGGTTTCAACGCAATCCACCTGGACAAGCCGGAAGATCTGGCGGCCCAGGTCAATGCCGTCTATGCCGGGGGCGCCGACGTGATTTTCGACACCACAGGTTTCTGGTTACCGTCGGCAGTACCGGCACTGGCCAATTTCGGGCGCATCGCAATTATCGCTGCTCCGGTGGACGGCTATGTGCAGTTGCCGGCACTGGCGCTGTATCGCCGGGGTGGTTCGGTGGTCGGGATCAATTCCTTGTTGTACGGCGTTGAGGCCTGTGCGGCCATGCTTGAGCAGTTCGGTCGGTTCTTCGATGAAGGGCTGCTGCCATTGCCTGAAGGGTTATTTGAATCGCCGCTGGCCGAAGGGCTGGAGCGGTATGCCGAGGTGAATCAGGGCAGCGGTGAGAAGGTGATCTTATTGCCGTGATCGGTCCGGTTTTTGTAGCAGCAGGCTTCGCCAGCTGCTACAGGAGACTTCATTCAGGCCTCTGGCACGCCATTCGCCGCAACCGCTCTGTTAGAATCGCTCACATTGAAATCAAGAGGTATTCCTATGAGCGAGCCGATTCGCCTGACCCAGTACAGCCACGGTGCGGGTTGTGGCTGCAAGATATCGCCCCAGGTGCTGGAGGTGATTCTGGCCGGTAGTGGTGCGCAGAACCTCGACCCCAAACTCTGGGTGGGCAATGCCTCCCGTGATGATGCGGCGGTGTATGCCATCGACGAAGAGCGCGGTGTGGTGTCGACCACCGACTTTTTCATGCCGATTGTCGACGACCCCTTCGATTTCGGGCGTATTGCCGCCACCAACGCCATCAGCGATATCTATGCCATGGGCGGCGATCCCTTGATGGCGATTGCGATCCTTGGCTGGCCGGTCAATGTCCTGGCACCGGAGATCGCCCGGGAAGTGATTCGCGGCGGACGTTCGATATGCGATGAGGCGGGAATTCCGCTGGCCGGCGGTCATTCGATCGACGCTCCAGAGCCGATCTTCGGTCTGGCCGTGACCGGGCTGGTGGAAAAGCGCCATATGAAGCGTAACGACACGGCCACCGCCGGTTGCCTGCTTTACCTGACCAAACCCTTGGGCATTGGCATCCTTACCACGGCGGAGAAGAAGGGCAAACTGCGCGCCGCCGATGTCGGCCTGGCGCGCGACTGGATGTGCACCCTGAACAAACCTGGCAGCCGCTTCGGCAAGCTGGCCGGCGTGACGGCAATGACCGATGTCACCGGTTTTGGTTTGCTCGGGCATCTGGTGGAAATGGCTGATGGCAGTGGTGTGACCGCGCGCATCGAATATGAGCGCGTGCCGCGCCTGCCCGGCGTCGAGTACTACCTCGATCTAGGCTGCGTGCCGGGCGGAACCCTGCGTAACTTCGACAGCTATGCCGGCAAGGTCGGTCGCGTTCAAGAGCTGCACAAGCGGGTTCTCTGCGATCCGCAGACCAGCGGCGGCTTGCTGGTCGCCGTGACGCCTGAGGGCCAACAGCAGTTCCTGGCGGTTGCCGCCGAACTGGGCCTGGCGCTCGAGCCGATCGGTGAACTGGTTGAACGACAGACCAACGCGGTAGAGGTGTTTTGATGCCCATCGACATCACCGACTACCGCGATATTTTCCTCAACGACCGGCCGATGATGGATACCCGTGCGCCGGTCGAGTTCGCCAAGGGCTCCTTTCCCGGGGTAATCAACCTGCCGCTGATGACCGACAGCGAGCGGCAACGGGTCGGCACCTGCTACAAGCAGCAAGGTCAGCAGGAGGCCATCGTCCTGGGCCATCAGTTGGTGTCCGGCGAAATCAAAGCCAAACGTGTCCAGGCCTGGGCTGATTTTGCCCGGGCCAATCCCGATGGTTGTTTGTATTGTTTTCGCGGTGGCTTGCGCTCGCAGATCGTCCAGCAATGGCTCAAGGACGAGGCTGGCATCGATTACCCGCGCGTCGCTGGCGGCTACAAGGCGATGCGCACCTTCCTGCTGGAAACGGTCGATCAGGCAGTCGCGCAGTGCGATTTCATTGTGCTCGGCGGCATGACCGGTACGGGCAAAACCGATGTGCTCACTCAGTTGAGCAACGCGCTGGATCTGGAAGGCCACGCCAATCACCGCGGCTCCAGTTTCGGCAAACGCGCGACCGGCCAACCCTCCAACATCGATTTTGAAAACAGTCTGGCCGTGGATGTGCTGAAGAAGCGCGCCAGGGGCATCGAGCGATTCGTCCTGGAGGATGAGAGTCGCATGGTCGGCGGCTGCGCCTTGCCGCTCCCGCTTTATCAGGGCATGCAGCGTTTCCCTATGGTCTGGCTCGAAGACAGCCTGCAAGGGCGGGTCGAGCGCATCCTGCGTGATTACGTGGTCAATCTGTGCGCGGAGTTCACTGCGGTGCATGGCGAGCAGGGCTTCGCACTCTTCTGCGAGCGAATGCTGGCGAGTTTGAATAATATTCACAAGCGCTTGGGTGGCGAGCGCCACCAACGGATGCTGGCACTCATGGAAACGGCGCTGGCAGAGCAGGCGCGTAGCGGGGCAGTGGATCTGCACCGCGATTGGATCGAAGGATTGCTGAGCGAATACTACGATCCGATGTACGCCTTCCAGCGGGAGCACAAAGGCGAGCGCATCGAATTCGCCGGCGAGCAGGCTGCCGTGCTCGAGTATCTGCGTGAGCGCGGCAGCCAGCGTGGCTGAGGGTTAAAGCAGCGTTGCGCCTGCCAGACCGCAGATCACACCGATCAACATGGTCAGCACCGCCACGGTCACCAGCACCCGGGTGTCGAAGTCTTTGCGCAGCATCAGCAGCGACGGCAGGCTGACACTCGGCAAGGTCATCAGCAGCGCGACTGCCGGGGCGGTGCCCATGCCCAGGGCCATCATGGTTTGCACGATCGGGATTTCTGCGGCGGTGGGGATCATGAACAGCGTGCCGGCGATGGCCAGCGGCACCAGCCAGAGCAAACTGTTGGCCATCGCGCCATCGATGTGGGGGAACATCCAGACCCGGGCGGCGCCCAGCACCAGAACGGCCACGATATAGACCGGAATGGTGCTCCAGAACAGTTGCCACAAGGTTCGCGCCCAGCGCACCAGGAATGATTGCGAGTCCGTTGTGCTGGCTTGAGCCACGGCTTCCAGTGCTGCTTCAGGCACGCTTTCGGGGCGAGAGATGCGCTGGGCCACCAACGACACGCCCAGCACCAACACGATGCCAGCCACCAATCGCAGTGCGGTAAAGCCCCAGCCCAGCACGAAGCCCATGAACACCAGCGTCGCCGGGTTCAGCACCGGGTTGGCGATCCAGAACGCCAGCGCCGCGCCCACTGACACTTGCTGGCGACGCATGCCCGCCGCCACGGGTGCGGCGCAGCAGGTGCACATCATCCCCGGCAGCGCGAACAACCCACCGCGCAGGGTCGAAGCAAAGCCGGCGCGACCGAACAACCGCAGCAGCCAGTCTCGCGGGACCAGCACTTGCAATAGCGAGCCGAGGATCACCGCCAGTACGGCGGCTTTCCAGATCGCCAGGAAATACACCTTGGCGTAGGTCAACGCAGCGGCCAGTGGTGCCGTCTGTTCATCGTTGAGGATCGAGGCGCCAATGCTGTGATTGTCGGCGGCTACGAAGGCTTTGAGGTAGTAGGGAGACCATTTGACGTAATAGAGGCCAATGAAGGCCACCAGCAAGAACAGGGCGGGTTTCCACCAGAGCGACAAGCCCCGGGCGGGGATTGCGGAGGAGATGGGCATGGCAGGGGTCCGGGCAGTAGGGAATTACGGTGCATGATAGCTCACCGTCGTTAACTCTGTTCAGCCCACTGCGTGTGGGCTGCAGCCAATCGGTTATATCGGACAGTCCTGCGGCCCGTTGTCCAGCCCTTGCTTATAGCTGTTGCTGAGCAAGGTTGCCTTGCCGTTATGCCAGGTCAGCGTCAGCACATAGAGCGAATCGAAATCGTTGGACGGCCAGTCTTCAGTGATAGTGCGTTTTTCGCCTATGGCTTCTTCAGCCACTTTGTTCATCAGTTCGGGCAGGTAGCCGTGGGACCAGGCGGTGTAGATAGTCGAGTTGTGGTACTTGTCTTGCAGCAACTCGTCAGCCAGGTCGCCGATGTCATTGACCGAGTAGTTGATGTTCACCGGCAATCCGAGTTTTATCGCGCTGGGACTGATGGTCATCAACGGCCGGATATAACTGTAAGAGTTGTCATCTTCGCCTTCCTGGACATTACGAGTCGGGTTGGCGGCAAACACGTAATTGGCCTTGCCGAACTTTTCCGGCAGCAGCGTCGCCAGATTGATGGCGCGGTTCAGGCCCTGGCAATTCAACTGCCCGAGGCCGCCGGCGGGTTTTTCCGCGTGGCGCAGGAACACCAGGGTCTGGGTTCCGTCAGCCGGCGGCGCAAGGCGTTCACGGGCTTGCAGCGCCAGGAACACTGCACCGGCTACCAGCAGCGCAGTTCCCAAAACATAGGGGCGATGTTTCAAACGTTTAACTAAATTCAGAGGATTGTTCATTGAATAGTCGATCTTCAGCGCATTCGATTAAGGCTGACAAACCTCACCACCGCGAGCTTCCTGCTGTGTGTGGTTGTCCATGGCGTTGACAGAGTATCAGCTGGTTCGTGTACCGGAAGGTCCTTCTCACCGTCCCTGGAAAGCCTTTGGTTCGCTCCCGGTCAATTCACCGCACTTTATCCGGGGCGGAGGGTGGCGGAACGGAACTGTTAGCGACAAGATGTTTCGGATTCAAGAGGGGCCGAATATGGCTGATGCCAGTCAGTCAAGACATTGCGCGAACCGTAGCAGCTGGCGAAGCCTGCGTCCGGCTGCGCAGCAGTCGTAAAACAGTCACTGCGGTATTCCAGACAAATCGTGGAAGCAGGATTTGCGACGGCTTCGCCGCCGGACGCAGCCTTCGGCAGCTGCTACGGGGGACAGTGCTGAACCTGAAATTCCTTAACTGACTGGCATTGGCCGAATATGGCTGCATCTATAATCAGCCCGCCGTGATAACCAGGCACGAGCGGACAATCCTCAAACGACACCGTCACTGGACGTTCACCATGACTGATCTTTCTGCCTTTCCCATCACCCGAAAATGGCCTGCCCGGTACCCTGAGTGGATTCAGCTCTATTCCTTGCCGACCCCTAACGGCGTCAAGGTGTCGATCATGCTTGAAGAAATCGGTCTGCCTTACGAGCCTCACCGTGTGGGCTTTGACACCAATGATCAACTGTCTCCCGAGTTTATGTCGCTCAACCCTAACAACAAGATCCCGGCGATCCTTGACCCTCACGGCCCGGGCGACCAACCGCTGGCACTGTTCGAGTCCGGGGCGATTCTGATCTACCTGGCCGACAAGAGCGGGCAACTGCTGGCGCAGGAGTCGGCAGCGCGCTACGAGACGATCCAGTGGCTGATGTTTCAGATGGGGGGGATCGGCCCGATGTTCGGCCAGGTCGGCTTCTTCAATAAGTTCGCCGGCAAGGATTTCGAAGACAAGCGCCCCCGCGATCGTTTTGTCGCAGAGACCAGGCGTTTGCTGAATGTGCTTGAAGCGCGGCTGACCGGCCGCAACTGGATCATGGGCGAGCGCTACACCATCGCCGACATCGCGACGTTCCCGTGGGTGCGAAATTTGATCGGGTTTTATGAGGCCGGGGATCTGGTGGGAATCAACGACTATCCCAACGTGTTGCGGGTGCTGGAGCGATTTGTGGCGCGGCCGGCGGTTGTTCGGGGGCTGGAAATCCCTAAGTCAGTGCTTTAGGCATACGTCAAGGCGCCGCCGAATATTCAGCTGCTCGGCGGTTTCACTGAGCAATCGAGGAAAAGACGATGAGCATTGTGCTGCCTGAACCCCTTGCCGATTATTTTTCGGGCGAGAAAACCACAGATTCCACTGCATTAGAACGCTGTTTCACCAACGACGCCAACGTCCGCGATGAAGGGCAGGTGTATCAGGGACTGGAAGCCATTAAAGCCTGGAAACAAGCGGCACAGGCCAAGTACCAATATAGCGTCGAGCCTCTGAGCGTCTCGCAAGAGAAAGGCACTACGCTGGTGCGCGCCCGGCTCGTCGGAAATTTTCCGGGTAGCCCGGTCGAGGTCACTTACCGCTTTGTCCTGCAGCAGGGACGGATTGCTTCGCTGGGTATCGGCGCATGAGCACGAGACCGTCCCTACGACCTCACTCGTCATTGTTGCGAAGTCTGTAACAAACTCTTTCTGAAGTGACGTTTGTGTCGTTCCGGGATGCGGGCATAAGCTCTCATCCCTTTAGACGTTCGTCTCGTTTACACCCTTGGCCTACCTTCAGGAAAACCAATGTCCAGCCAGTTCCCAGAAGCACGTCCACGTCGTCTGCGACGTTCCGCCAGCCTGCGCAGCCTGTTCCAGGAAACCGAATTCACGCTCAATGATCTGGTGCTGCCGATTTTCGTCGAGGAGGAAATCGATGATTTTGTCCCGATCAAAAGCATGCCCGGCGTGATGCGCATTCCCGAGTCGAAACTGGCAGGCGAAATCGAGCGTTATGCGCGGGCAGGTATCAAGTCGGTGATGACCTTTGGTGTGTCGCATCATCTGGATGGCGCGGGCAGCGACACCTGGAATGAGCGCGGTCTGGTCTCGCGCATGGCGAGCATCTGCAAGGACGCCGTGCCGGACATGATCGTCATGTCGGACACCTGCTTTTGCGAGTACACCGATCACGGCCATTGCGGCGTGATGCACGGCGGTGAGGTCGATAACGACAAGACACTGATCAATCTGGGCAAGCAAGCGGTCGCCGCCGCGCGCGCCGGCGCAGATGTCATCGCACCGTCAGCGGCGATGGACGGGCAGGTCCAGGCCATCCGTCGTGCCCTCGACGAGGCTGGTTTCAGTAACACGGCGATCATGGCCTACTCGACCAAATTCGCATCGGCGCTTTACGGCCCGTTCCGCGAAGCCGGCGGCAGTGCGCTGAAGGGCGACCGCAAAAGCTATCAAATGAACCCGATGAATCGCCGCGAAGCGGTGCGCGAGTCGCTACTGGATGAACAAGAAGGCGCCGACGCCTTGATGGTCAAACCAGCGGGCGCTTATCTGGACATCATCCGCGATATTCGCGAGGCCTCGCGGCTACCGTTGGCGGCTTATCAGGTGAGTGGCGAATACGCGATGATCAAATTCGCCGCGGCGGCGGGTGCTATAGATGAGGAACGTATCGTTCGGGAAAGCCTGGGCGCGATCAAGCGCGCGGGTGCGGACCTGATCTTCAGCTACTTTGCGATGGATCTGGCGCTGAGCGGGATTTGAAGCCTGATGTCTCCTGGCTTGGACTAAGCTGATCCACGTTCACGATCGGGAGGAGCCAGGCATGAACATCGAGCCGTCGGATGGGGTGGTAACGCTGCTGGTGCGGCACCGAGTCAAACAGGGCCAGGATGAGAAGTATGAAGCCTGGTTGCGCCGCACTATCGCTATTGCCCGCAATTACCCGGGGCATCTGGGAATCGATGTGGTGCGCGGGCAAGACGGTGGGCTGGCACTCTTCACCAGTGTGTTGCGCTTCGCCACGACCGGGCAATTGCAGCACTGGCTGGACTCAGAAGATCGTCAGCGTCTGGTAGCGGAAGCGCAGCCAATGCTGGCCGATGGTGATCAGACCGAGGTCAACGCCGACCGTGAGTTCTGGTTTACGCCGGTCGATGCTGACGGGCAGGCTCCACCACCGCGCTGGAAGCAGGCCTGCGTCACCTTTCTGGTGATCCTGCCCTTGAGCTTTCTGGTGCCGATGTTGTGGACGCCACTGTTCGTCCGGCAGCCGTGGCTGGGTGGTTACGTGCAGAGCAACGTGCTGATCACCTTGAGCATCGTGCTGTTGGTGGTCTATGTGTTCATGCCACCGGTGACCCGGCTGTTCAGCAAGTGGCTGCAGCCAAGGTCTGCGTCATGATGACTAAGGCCCGGGCCGGATCCCGCGCTCGCTGAAATAGCGTTCGAGAACCGTTGGGTCGCTGGACAGTTCAGCGAGCGCCACGTAGGTATCGGGCCGCAACAGATAGAACGCATCGCGCGCAAGGCCGGCGGCTTCATGGACAGGTCCCCAAGGGAAAATGTGCAACGCAATGTAGTGATCCGCGCACCATGCAACGAGTGCGTCGCTGGCAAGGCCGTACACATGGACCTGCCAGGACATCCCCGACAACGTATTGAAATTGTCGATATCGCCATCGTGTGCCCAGGGCAACCGATCACCGCCATGAACGTCGCCGGCGCTGCCGGCGCTCAGGGGCATTGCTCGATAGTTCAGGGTGATCTGCGAAATCGTGCGGAACATAAACTCGCGTACCGCTGCCAGTGAGGTGGCCTTGGCTAGCAGAAACGGTGCCAGGCGTGTCCGCACAATATTGGCAATGGGCCCATCGGCGGTGACGAAGCTGAACACCCGATCGGTGGTTGCCACCAGTCGTCGGGCAAATTCAATGCGCTCGGTTTCATAACTGTCCAGCAGCGTGTCCGAAGCGCTGCCCTTCAGCACGGCAGCGAGTTTCCAGGCGAGATTGATCGCATCGCCAATCCCGGTGTTCATCCCCTGACCGCCGGCGGGGCTGTGGACATGCGCGGCGTCGCCCAGCAGGAACGTTCGTCCGCTGCGGAAGTGGTCCGCCACCCGGTGATGCACACGATAGGTGGAAAACCAGTTCACCTTGAGTACTTGAACCTTGAGATGCTCGATGGCCCGGCTGCTGACGTCCTCGAACTTGAGCGTCTCGGCGTGTTCGGCGCGCTCGTCTCGTACCGTCCCGATCAACCGGGCACGTCCATGACCTGCATCTGCCAGGGGGAAGATTGCGAGGAAGTCTGCTTCGTCGAGGTCCACGTGCAGTTCACCGTTGATCGGCGGACCTGCTGCGTCCACATCGGCGACGTAGAAAACCTGCTGATAGGTGCCACCGGGAAAACCCGTATTAAGGGTTTTGCGCACCGTCGAACGGGCGCCGTCGCAACCCGCCAGGTAACGGGCTTCGCAGGTCTCTTCCTGCCCCTGAGCGTTGATCAAGTGCGCGGTGACGTATCCGTCGGCCTCCTCGAGGCTCTTCAGTTCGGTTTCGCGCTCTACCGAAACGCCGAACATTTCCAGACGTTCGATCAGCAGTTGTTCGTGTTCGTCCTGAGGGTACATTTCGAGGAAAGAATAAGGCGTCAGATCCTTGCCAATAGTCTCGAACGGCAAACGCGCAACCGGTTCGCCTTTGACCCAGAGGTTGGCCGCAGGCACCGTGTGACCGCGTTGCACAATGGCGTCTGCGAGGTCGAGCTGACGGTAGAGCTCGAGGGTTCGCGCCTGGACCGCCAGGGCTCGCGATGTTGTGCCTGGCAAAGCGGTCTTGTCGAGGATCCGCACCTTGATCCCCAGCTTGCTGAGCCAGAGCGCCAGAACCAGACCGGTCGGGCCGGCCCCAATGATCAGAACGTCACAGCGCTTCATGTCGTTGCCCTCCGGTAGAGATCAATTTCATGCCGTAGAGTGTGCGCCGATGTTGAGCAGCTGACAGCTGGGTAAAAGCGGTTTGTGAGGGAACGTGTGAATCCCGGATGATTAAGGGAGCAGAGCCGAACGCAGCCTTCGGCAGCTGCTACGGGGAATGTGCGGAGCCACAAACTACTTGACTGACCGGCATTGAACAGCGGCTCGACTCAAGGGTCGATATCCGCGGCGGCTTTGTTCATAGTCGTTCCATCAGCCCAACGCGATCATTCGAGGAAGCATGCGATCAATTCGACTCATTGCGAGTATCGCCACACTGCTGGTGCTGGCTGGTTGCGGTAGCCAGCGCACTCAGGAGTCGCCTGCGCGACCGGAGCAGGTGAGGGCGAAGATTGTTCGACTGTTACCGGCGAAGACGGTTGATCGAGAGGGGTGGGCCACCGACATCTACGCCGCGTTCGCGGCGCAAGGCATTGCCCCGACCACGGAAAACCTCTGTTCAGTACTGGCAGTGACCGAGCAGGAGTCCACTTTTCAGGTTGACCCGCCAGTACCGGGGCTGGGAAAAATTGCGCGAGATGAAATCGACCGCCGTGCGGCGAAGGTGCATGTCCCCAGTCTATTGGTGAGCGCGGCTTTGCAGGTTCGCTCGCCAAACGGCAAGAGTTACAGTGATCGGCTCAGTGCCGCGCGTACCGAAAAGGATCTCAGCGCCATTTTTGACGACTTCATCGGCATGGTGCCGATGGGGCGCAACCTCTTCGGGAACTTCAATCCGGTGCACACCGCCGGGCCGATGCAAGTCAGCATCGCGTTTGCCGAAACCCGGACGCGAGCCTATCCCTATCCCGTGGACGGCTCGATTCGCCACGAAGTGTTCAGCCGTCGCGGCGGCATGTACTTCGGCATTGCACATTTGCTGGGTTATCCGGTGAGTTACTCCAAACCGTTGTACCGCTTCGCCGATTTCAATGCCGGTTGGTACGCCAGCCGCAATGCCGCCTTCCAGAGCGCTGTCAGTCGCGCTTCGGGGATCGGGCTGGCACTCGATGGCGACCTGATTGCCTTTGGGTCCATCATGCCCGGAACGACCGAGTTGGCAGTGCGAACCCTGGGCAAGCAACTGGACATGCGTAACCCGACCATCAGAAGCCAGCTGGAGCAGGGCAATAGTCTTGAATTCGAAGACAGCACACTCTACAAGCGAGTCTTTGCTCTGGCCGAAAAGGCCGAAGGCAAGCCACTGCCACGGGCGATGCTGCCAGGTATCGTTCTGCAAAGCCCGAAAATCACCCGCAAACTCACCACTGCCTGGTTTGCCAAACGGGTCGATGAACGCCATCAGCGCTGCATGGCACAGGCTTCGGGTGGCTGACGGGGGGGAGCGGCTTCCTGCACGTTTGGAACATGTCTAGTCCTGAAATAGGTTTACACCTGTTTCACCCTAACGCTCGATGACGCTGAACTCGCCTTAGGCGACGTTCATGGTCTTGATCGTTCCCACGCTCTGCGTGGGAATGCCGCCCCGGACGCTCTGCGTCCGCTGTAGAGGTGACGCAGAGCGTCACAGGATGCATTCCCACGCGGGAGCGTGGGAACGATCAATTCCCACGTTTAGAACACCCATAAAAAAGCCCGGCTGATCAAGCCGGGCTTTTTGATTGAGTACCGCAGTAAGGCTATTCATGCACGATTCTGAGTCAGACGGTCGGAACCACCTTCAGCGACGCGGCTTTCGATCAGACGATCCGAACCACCTTCAGCGACGCGGCTTTCGATCAGACGGTCGGAACCACCTTCAGCGACGCGGCTTTCGATCAGACGATCGGAACCACCTTCAGCGACGCGGCTTTCGATCAGACGGTCGGAGCCACCTTCAGCGACGCGGCTTTCGATCAGACGGTCGGAACCACCTTCAGCGACGCGGCTTTCGATCAGACGGTCGGAACCACCTTCAGCGACGCGGCTTTCGATCAGACGGTCCGAGCCACCTTCAGCGATGACCGGGTGAGTGGAGGAAGCGGCAAAAGCGTTGGCTGCAAGTACCGAGAAAGCGATGCTGAGGATGATCTGGCGTTTCATGATGGTGTGCTCCGGGGTGTTATTGGTTGGGTATGGAGCAGATGTTACGCGTCAGGATTTTTATGAGAACTTCATTGGGTCGATGGTGAACATCGATGCGGATGATGGAAGACAGCCCCGCCTGCATCCCCCCGTAGCAGCTGTCGAGTAATGCGAGGCAGCGTTCGGCGGCGAAGCCGTCGTAAAACCGGACACCCCGGTCTTTCTGGAACACCGCGCGTGCAGACTTGGCGACGGCTTCGCCGCCGAACGTAGCCTCGCATTACTCGGCAACTGCTACGGGGGGATTGGCGTGTGTCGAGTGGGAAAAGAAAAGGCCCGGCTATCGTGGAGCCGGGCCTTGTCCATGTTGCTCGTTGAATCAGTTGCGCTCGATCGCCAGCGCTACGCCTTGACCGCCACCGATGCACAACGTGGCGAGACCTTTTTTGGCGTCACGCTTGATCATTTCGTGCAGCAAGGACACCAGCACCCGGCATCCCGAGGCACCGATAGGATGGCCGAGGGCAATCGCGCCACCGTTGACGTTGACCTTGCTCGCGTCCCATTCCAGCTCCTTGCCGACCGCCAGTGACTGCGCGGCGAAGGCTTCGTTGGCTTCGATCAGGTCCAGCTCACCCAGGCTCCAACCGGCCTTTTCCAGGCAACGGCGGGTCGCCGATACCGGGCCGATGCCCATGATCGCCGGGTCGACACCGGCGTTGGCGTAACTGGCGATCCGCGCCAGGACTGGCAAGCCCAATGCTTTGGCCTTGTCGGCGCTCATCAGCAGTACCGCCGCAGCGCCGTCATTGAGGCTTGAAGCGTTGCCCGCGGTGACGCTGCCGTCTTTCTTGAACGCCGGTTTGAGCTTGGCCAACGATGCTGCGGTGGTCTCGGCACGGGGTTGTTCGTCGACGGCAAAGGACAGCGGATCGCCTTTGCGTTGAGGGATCAGGATCGGTGTGATCTCGTCAGCGAAGCGACCGGCCTCAATGGCCGCCGTGGCTTTTTGCTGGGAGGCTACGGCGAAGGCATCCTGCTCTTCGCGGCTGAGCCCGTATTTCTCCACCAGGTTCTCGGCGGTGATGCCCATGTGGTAATCGTTGAAGGCATCCCACAGGCCATCGCTGATCATGCTGTCGATCATTTTTGCGTGGCCCATGCGCAGGCCGGTGCGGGCTGCGGGCAGGACGTAGGGTGCCAGACTCATGTTTTCCATGCCGCCGGCGATGACCACTTGCGCATCGCCGCAACGAATCGCCTGGGCGCCCAGGTGCAGGGCCTTGAGGCCCGAACCGCAGACCTTGTTCAGGGTCAGCGCCGGTACTGCGTGGGGCAGGCCGGCGAAGATCGACGCCTGGCGTGCCGGGTTCTGGCCTGAACCTGCGGTGAGCACTTGGCCGAGGATGACTTCATCCACTTCGCTACCGGCGAGGCCGGTCTGTTCCAGCAGACGGCGGATCACGGCCGCGCCGAGCTCCGGCGCGGGAATACTGGCCAGCGAGCCCTGAAAGCTGCCAATGGCAGTGCGGGTTGCGGCAACAATGACGACTTCTTGCATCGAATCTCTCCTCATTCAGTCGGCGTTCAGGCGAACTGCATTTCCGGGACGTGCTCAGGTACGATCAGCTTGCCGGCGGTCTTGCTGACGATTTCCTCGACGCTGACACCGGGTGCACGCTCCTTGAGGAGGAACGCACCGTCTTGGATTTCCAGGTAGGCCAGGTCAGTCAGTACACGTTTGATGCAACCTGCGCCGGTCAGCGGCAGGCTGCAGCGCGGCAGCAGTTTTGACTCACCGTCCTTGGAGGCGTGGGTCATGGTGACGATGATGTTTTCGGCACCGGCCACCAGGTCCATTGCGCCGCCCATGCCCTTGACCAGCTTGCCGGGGATCATCCAGGAGGCGATGTTGCCTTGCACGTCGACTTCAAAAGCGCCGAGCACGGTGAGGTCGATATGGCCGCCGCGAATCATCGCGAAAGACTCGGCCGAAGAGAAAATCGACGCGCCGATACGGGCGGTGACGGTCTGCTTGCCGGCGTTGATCATGTCGGCGTCGACTTCAGCATCGGTGGGGAAGGAGCCCATGCCGAGCAAGCCGTTTTCCGATTGCAGCATGACTTCCATGCCTTCCGGGATGTAGTTGGCGACCAGGGTCGGAATACCGATGCCGAGGTTAACGTAGAAGCCGTCCTGCATTTCGCGGGCGACGCGCTGAGCCATTTGTTCGCGGGTAAGAGCCATTGTTTTTCTCCATGCTCTGTTATCAAGAGCTTCGGGCTGGAAGGGAAGGGATCAGGAGCGCACGGTGCGCTGTTCGATGCGCTTCTCGAACGTGCCGCAAATGATCCGGTCAACGTAGATGCCAGGGGTATGGATCTGCGTTGGGTCCAGCTCGCCCGGTTCGACGATTTCTTCGACTTCGACCACGGTGATCTTGCCGGCGGTGGCGGCCAGCGGATTGAAATTCTGTGCGGTGTGGCGGTAGATCACGTTACCGAAGTGGTCGGCTTTCCAGCCTTTGACGATGGCGAAATCGCCGGTGATGGATTCTTCCATCAGGTACGGGCGACCCTTGAATTCGCGGGTCTCCTTGCCGTCGGCAACCGGGGTGCCGTATCCGGTGGCGGTAAAGAACGCCGGGATGCCAGCGCCGCCTGCGCGCATTTTTTCAGCCAGGGTGCCTTGCGGGGTCAGATCGACTTCGATTTCACCGCTGAGCAGTTGCTTCTCGAACAGGGCGTTTTCGCCGACGTAGGACGCGATCACCTTGCGGATCTGCCGGTCTTCCAGCAGCACGCCGAGGCCGAAACCGTCGACGCCGCAGTTGTTCGAGACCACGGTGAGTTCGCGAGTGCCTTTGCGCTTGATCTCGGCGATCAGGTTTTCCGGAATACCACACAGACCGAAGCCGCCGGAGATGACGGTCATACCGTCTTCCAGGCCGGCCAACGCTTCCTCGTAGGAAGCCACGCGCTTATCGAAACCTGCCATATGCACCATCCTCTTTTATTCTTTGTGGGCGGCTGGCTAGCCGTATGGGCAAGAGTGTTGCTCTGGATTATTTATTTGTTAAGTTGATTTTTAAGGTTGATTAATAGATAAAATTAAACAATCGATCCCTGGAGGCGTCACTGATGACCGTCAAGCAGATCCGCGCCTTTCTCGCCGTGGCGCAAAGCCTCAGTTTTGCCGTGGCCTGCGAGCGTCTGCATCTTTCGCAGTCGGCCCTCAGCCTGACGATCAAGGCGCTGGAGGAAGGCCTGGGTGGCCGACTGTTCAGCCGTACCACACGCAATGTCACGCTGACCCCGGAAGGCGAAGCGCTGCTGCCGCTGGCTCGACGACTGATTGCCGACTGGGACAACGCCGAGGACGAACTGCGTCAACGCTTCACCCTGCAACAAGGCCGGGTGACTCTTGCGGCGATACCATCGTTTGCCGGCAATCTGCTGCCGCCGATCCTGAAAGCCTTTCGTGCGCGCTACCCCAAGGTCAACGTCACGGTGAACGACGTGATCAACGAGCAGGTGCTGGAGATGGTCCGCGATCGTCAGGTGGAGCTGGGGGTGGCCTTCGAACCGCAGCAGAGTTCGTCGCTGGCGTTCACGCCCTTGTATATCGACCGGTTCGTGGCCGTGGTGCCCAGTGATTCAGCGCTGGCGGACTGCGGGGAAACCGACTGGGAATCCCTGTTGAAGCTGCCCTTCATTACCTTGCAAAGGCCCTCGACGGTGCGCGTCATGCTTGAGGAACACCTGCAGGCCCGCAACATGAAACTCCCGGTTGAACTGGAGAGTCACCAGCTGGCGACGGTCGGGCGGATGGTTGCCAGCGGGTTGGGGGTGAGCGCGGTGCCGGCGTTGTGTGCCGGGCAGATGCATGAGCTGGGCGCGCGTTGCATCACCCTGCGCGATCCGCTGATGAGAGCGATCGGTGTGCTGACCAAACCGGGTCATGAGTTATCGGCGGCGGCTCAGGCGCTATTTGATATCTTGCAGGATGAAAGGCTGGGGGAGCGGTTTTCAGTGTCGTGATTGCTTTCCCAAAACCCTTTGCTTTAATCAGCTCATCAGGAAATGGGCCGGGAGCTGGGTAATTGCACGGACGCTGCACGGCACTGATCACCGAGTCCGCACAGGCGTTCGTTGAAGATCGGACACTCCAGGGTATTCGGGTCGCCAAGGCGCTATTCGCGAACGCGGGGCAGATGGAGCGACTCCAGAAGTACCACGGCGACAAGGCACAATGGGTGCTGTCGGCCTGGACGGAGACCTGGTTATCGGAGACCTTCGCGGGCTGGACAATTGAAAGCAGTATCGCCTCGATTCACTGCCCATTGCTTGCCATTCATGGCGAAGACGACGAGTACGGGTCTGTTCTGCACCCAGCACGTATAGCCAAGCTGACGACGGCATCCAGCGAATGTTTGATCCTTGAGGAGTGCCGACACGTACCTCACCGAGAGGTTCGAGAAACTGTCTTGGATAGGGTAAGCCGGCACCTTCGAATTTGTTGCATCGACCGGTTGAATCCACAGCTGACTCCAGCCTGTCACGACTGACCGAATCGACCCGATATAGGACTTTCGAGATTAGACTGGGATTGCGCCGATTTGCTGCAACAGGGTCAGCAGATCTGGTTGACCTCGCTCCTCAATGAACTTCCCGCCCGCCAAGCGATAGAAGTTCATCGCTTGGACCTCGATTGGCTTGCCGGCCGGCGGGACACCGAAGAATGCTCCCTGGTGAGTCCCGCGCATGATGAAACGGGCAGCGATTTTATCGTCCTCGGCGATCATCTCTTCGAGTGTCCATTGAATATCAGGAAAGCCGGAACGCATCATGTCGATGATTTCCAGGTAACCCTGCGGTCCTTTCACGGGCTCGGGGCGTCCCGGCACATGGAAGACGGCATCGGGGGAAATGAGTTCTTGGGCAAGCGCTTCACTCGCGGTGTTGATGAAATCAAGGAAGCGAATCATCGCCGTCTTGTTGGTTTCGGTTGTCATGATCATTGCTCGCATTGCGGTGGGATGACCAAAGTTTAGAACTGGAAGTGATACATGATAAATACGTGTTATTTTTAGACATTCCAAATGGAATGTTTGTAATGGACCGACTTAGCAGCATGAGTGTGTTCGTCAAGGCCGTTGATTTGGGTTCGTTCACGGCCGCAGCAGACGCGCTCCAGATGTCCCCGCAATTGGTAGGCAAGCATGTGCAGGTGCTGGAGCAGCATCTCGGGGTGCGTTTAATCAACCGCACAACACGGCGTCAAAGCCTGACCGATATCGGCCGAGCGTTTTACGAACGGACCAGGATTATCCTTGCTGAGGTCGAGGCAGCCGAAAGCCTCGCAGCCGAGACAAGATTGGTGCCTAGTGGGCGACTGAAGGTCAATGCGCCGGTGAGCTTCGGCATGAACACCTTGGCGCCGAAGCTGCCGCAGTACATGAAGGCATTTGTGCAGGTCGCGGTAGAACTCACGTTGTCCAATCGCGCTGTCGATCTGATAGAAGAGGGGTACGACGCGGTTTTCAGGGTTGGTGAATTATCAGACAGCGGTTTGATAGCGCGGTCACTGGCCCCCTATCGGCTGGTCTTGTGCGCAACTCCATCCTATTTAGCCTCTAGTGCTCCACTAAGGCATCCCAGCGACCTTCAGCATCATGAGTGTCTGGGATTTATGCACACGGATCTTAGAACGCATTGGACGTTTGATGGCCCGGATGGACGCGTTTCCGTACCTGTATCAAGTCGATTCATGGCCGATCACGGGGAGCCGCTACTGTCGGCTGCGCTGGCAGGGATCGGGATCATGCTCCAACCTCTTGATCTGGTGAAAAACGAGTTGGATCGCGGACGCTTGGTTGTCCTGCTTCCGGAATACAGCGCGCCAACACGACCGGTGCACATTCTGTATGCCCCTGATCGGCGTATGACACCGAAGCTGAGGAGCTTTCTGGAGTTTGCTACAGAGCAATTTGGTGCAGGTAAGTGACCGACGGGGTCCGTTCATTGGCACTATGTATTCACTCCTCCAGCCCGGCTGTCTTGGCAGCCTGGAATAGCGTGCCGGTGGGACTGAGCTGAAGGATATTTCACTGTTGCGGTGAATGACTGCTTCTGGCCGATTTCTGCCTGTCACCAAGGGCCGCAGTCGACCCATTGTCGCCAGTCGCAAACCCTGAAAGCGGTCATTCAAATTTCGAGAAGCTGACACTGACGTCCGAGCTAAGGCCGCTGCCCGTCAGGGACGTCGGTCTTCAGCGAGTGGTTAGGCGTCCGTGTGCCCTTGGCGTCGCAGGACGACATGCGTGGCCTTTCCCGACGCTACGAATTCAACGCATTCGTATCCCAGAGCCCGCAAGTCAACCCCTTCGAACAGCGATTCTCCCCGGCCGAGCAGGACCGGCGCGATAGCAATGTGCAGTTCATCAATGAGGCCCTCACGAAGATACTGCTGGATTGTGTCCGGCCCACCGCCGATTCGAACGTCCATTCCGGCAGCGGCCTCGCGTGCACGGTCGAGCGCCTCGCGAATGCCTCCTGTTATGAAGTGGAACGTCGTGTCGCCTTCCATCTCGATGGGGGGACGAGCATGATGGGTCAAGATGAAGACTGGAACGTGATACGGTGGATTATCTCCCCACCAGCCTTTCCAGTTTGTGTCCGGCCAGTCCCCACGAATGGGCCCGAACATGTTCCTCCCAAGAATCCAGGCCCCGACATTCTGAAAGCCACGGGCGGCGAAATCATCGTCAACCCCGGTCGTACCGCCGTCCTTGCCGAACAAGGCCCGCTGGAACGTGCGTGTTGGGACTAGCCACTGGTGCAGTTCCGTCCCGCCAACGCCGAGCGGATTGTTGATGTCTTGATTCGGACCTGCTCCGTATCCGTCGAGCGAGATGGTGAAACCCTCAACGCGAACCCGAGTCATCGTTTGCCTCCGTTTGGACGCCTGGCAGGTAATCAGCGGACGCCGGCGTTCGGACATGCTTATTAGTAGGGACAAATTGTGTCGCGCGTAAGCTTTTTTTTCACGGCGAGTCCTTTCCGAGCTGTCTCGATATTACGGTTAATGTACCGGACACCATTGAAGGCAGTAAATCCGCATCAATGCCCGGTTTGGAGAAAAGCCAGAAACAACGCTCAACGCCCGCTAGTGGCAGATTTCTGTCTATCAGGAAGGGCGCCTATTGCCCCTTCGAGGTCATTCGGCTCAACATTGGCGAATGTCCGCTCCGCGTCGCCTGACCGGCCCTTCGGAGGGCAAGGTTGTCAGGTCCAGAGGCCACCCGGCGCGCATTCGATCACGATACGCCAAGCAGCGCCTTCGGCTCGAGAAACGCCTCAAGCCCGAACGTTCCGCTCTCGCGGCCGATACCCGAATGCTTGAACCCGCCGAAGGGCGCAGCCGGTTCGTGCGCGAGCGTGTTGACAAGCACGCGTCCCGCTTCGATTTGCGAGGCCACTGCGCTTGCTCGACCGGCGTCGGATGAGCATACGTAGGCTTGCAGGCCGTAGGTCGTATCGTTGGCAATCGCGATTGCGTCCTCCGTATCGCGGTACGCGATGATCGAGAGCACCGGACCGAATATCTCCTCACGCGCGATGGTCATATCGTTCGTCACATGGCTGAAGACGGTAGGGCGTACGAACCAGCCTCTGTTGACGCCGTGTGGACGCCCCTCACCACCGGCGATCAGGCGCGCGCCTTCGTCGATGCCGATGCGGATATAGCGCTGCACTCGGTCCCATTGTTTCTGGCTCACCATCGGGCCGATACTCGTGCGCGGGTCGCGCGGGTCGCCGGACTGAATGTCTGCGACTGCGTCCACGATTTTCTTCTCGAACTCTGAGAGCCGCGCCTGCGGCACCAGAATGCGCGTGCCGGCAATGCACGCCTGCCCGCTGTTCAAGAAGCCCGCCTGAAGCGAAAGCGGCACGGCTTCGTCGAAGTTCGCATCGTCGAGCACGATCACCGGGGACTTGCCGCCGAGCTCCAGCGTCACGCGCTTAAGCGTCTCCGCGGCAGTGCGCAGAATCGTCTTGCCGACTGCCGTTGATCCTGTGAACGATAGCTTGGCGACGTCGGGGTGCGAACTGATCTGCGCGCCTACCGTTTCGCCAAGTCCCGTGACGATGTTGAACACCCCCGGTGGGAGCCCCGCTTCATGCAGCGCCTCTGTGATGACTCGTGTCTGAATGGCGCTCATCTCGCTTGGCTTGACCACGGCTGTGCAGCCGGCGGCGAGCGCCGCCGCGAGCTTGCCGCAAATAAAGCCCGCGTCGCTATTCCAAGGCGTAATCAGTCCGGCGACGCCGAGTGGCTGCATCACCACTTCGGCGGACCCGGCGCGGCGGACAAACGCGTAGTCTTCAAGCACCTTCGCCGCTTCCAGCAGCACATTGCTCGCGTGTTGGGCCATCCAGCGGCCGCGAGACACAGGTGCGCCATATTCCTCAACAATGGCTTCGAAAAGCTCGTTCTCTTTCGCGACCACAGCCGCATGCATGCGCTTGAGCATATCAACACGCTCGAACTTGTCCGTACGGGAGAACGTTGGGAATGCCCGCTTCGCCGCAGCGATGGCGACGCACGCGTCCTCGGCGTCGGCAAGGCGCACGCGGCCAATTACCTGCTCGGTAGACGGATTGACGAGGTCGAAGAACTCGCTGCCATGCGGTGTGACGAATGCGCCGTCGATGTAGATTTTGTCGATGATTTGCATGGTTGGCCCCGAAAAATGTTGTCAGAGGCACAAGATAGATCGTCGCCATTACACTGACTAGCCGTACAATTGAGGATGACCTGTTGAAGGATTTAGGACAATGAGGACATCCGGTCTGAGCGAACTGGAAGCCGTTCTGGCCGTCGCACGCCATCGCAGTTTCCGCGCCGCAGCAAACGAAATTAACGTGTCGACGTCCGCGCTTAGTCACGCAGTCGCGGCGCTCGAAGCGCGTATCGGTGTGCGGCTCTTCAATCGTACGACCCGCAGCGTGTCGCTGTCGGAAGCTGGAGCGCAATTCGTGAACAGCATCGCGCCCGCTTTGTCGACCATTCATGCCGCGCTCGAGCAGGCCGGCAGCTTCCGCGACACGCCGTCGGGCACATTGCGGATCAATACGTCAGTGGGTGCGGCGAATCAGGTGATGCCGGCCTTCATCGCATTCCTGCAGCGCTATCCCGAGATGAAGCTCGACATCGTCACTGAAGGGCGGCTGATCGATATCGTGGTCGAAGGGTTCGACGCGGGCATCCGCCTGATGGGAAGCGTGCCGCAGGACATGATCGCGGTGCCTTTTGGCGACAGGCAGCGGTTTGCCGTCGTTGGCAGCCCCGCGTATTTTGCGCAGCACAAGCCGCCGTGCGCGCCTGTGGACCTCAGTGCACACCGGTGCATCCGCAGCCGGATGCCGAGCGGGTCAATCTATCAGTGGGAATTCCAACGGCACGGCGAGACGGTGCGCATCGACGGTGACGGCGCGCTGACGCTGAACGAGCCGGGGTTGATGCTGGCGGCGGCGCGCGCAGGCCTCGGCCTCGCGTATTTGACCGAATGGCACGTCAACGCGGATCTGGAGGCCGGCACGCTTGTGCGGGTGCTTGAAGACTGGACGCCGCCGCTAGACGGGCTATGCCTGTACTATCCGGGCCGGCATCATGTGCCAGCGGGACTACGCGCACTGACCGACATGATTCGCGAATACGCTGACGCGAAACGCGAGCGCGTGGCGGGGAAGAGGAATCGTCGCTCGCCGCTTCTCAAGAGCCTTGATTTAGGTTGACTGACTTCCTCAGGGCGTGAAGCTGCCGGTGGGAACCGGCAGAAACCGGCCAGGAGCGGAAGCGCGGGAAGTTGCATTGCATTTGAGTATCTACGGACTAACCTCAGTGCATCATGACACCGCGCGCAGGGGGACTTGCCGCCAAGGTGTCATTTCCCAACTGACCTCCATTTCACGTTGGCCAAGGAGCCTTATGAAGACCTTCTTGCTAAGGACGGCCCTGTTCGTTGTTTTATTTTTCTTTGCCTTGCTCTGCCTTCTCGTGTCTCTTTCCTCGTACAAGGAGGTGGACGAGACGAAGACTTGGCAGAAGTTGAATGCCACTGTCGCCACTGTCTCCATTTCTGAGGAGATGCGCAGTAAGGGTATGACCTATTGCCCTCTGGTTAACGTGACCTTTGAGTTGAACGGACAGCAATACACTTATCCGCTCGAAATATCGCTGCGGCCCTGCAGGACCAGCCTGGAGTCGGTCGAAAGATCAGTTGCAACATTCAGGGAAGGAAAAGTGATCGAAATTCTTGTCGACCCTGCAAAGCAGGGTAGAGTGAAGCCAGGTACTTACTCACTAGGTGGGGGGTTTTACATCGGCGTTTTCTTGGGCACGCTAACCTTTATCGGGGCCGTAGCTGTCCTGGTGTTTCCTGCTAAGAAATCTGTCAAGTTGACGCAAAGAGAAAGCATTTCACATTCAACTTTGAGCAAGAAAGAAGTTCAGGAAAAAGTTCGCGAGCTACTCGCCGCCGGCACTGCAAAGTCGGAAGTGTTTTCACAACTCTCCGGGCGGGGTGTAAAAGACAGTCAACTTGCTTACTTTATAGCCTCGTATGCAGATCCAATTCGTTGTGACGAGCACGATCGCAAGGTCAACATTCTCATCACGATAATGCTCGCTCAGGCTTTGATTGCATTCATTCTGGGATTGGATATCGGCGCCAGGATGGGACCAACGGCCAAATGGGTTATGGGTGTTTCAATGACCTTGATTCCCTTGTTTTTGGTATGGGGCTTCTACAACCATCGCGTCGGCGCCTACAACGCGTACATACTCCTTGCGCTTCCCCAATTCCCAAGATCGCTTGCGGGGTTTACATCGAGTCCGGCAACAACCGCTATCGCATTAGCTATAAGTATCGCTATCCTGGCTTTTGTTTGGTACGTCCGAGGAAAAATCTTTCCAGACTTCGTCTTCGTCACCCCCAGGAAAATCAAAGGCAAGTACTTATTTTCGGGCTGACCCATCATGCCGCCGGACCTGCCCGAACGGCTGTTCAGGCCTGTGAGTTCAATCGTTAGCGAAGACTGCTTCGGGTCGATTTCAGCCGGTTCCAGCAGGCAGCTTTTGGCCGATTTCTGCCTGTCACAACCGACCGAAATCGACCCATTGTCGCCAGTCGCAAACCCTGAAAGCGGTCATTCAAATTTAGAGAAGCTGACACTAACGTGGCGCTGTATCACCCGGAAGCGGGGGACACGGTATTCAAGCGCGGGCCGTGGCCCGGTGAAGTCGCGCTGGAAATTACTGGCTTTGCCGGCCGAGGCTGATGCGTTGATCACCCTTGCCTGCCCTCGTGTCGGCGATGACGATTTCGCTCGGTATGTCCAGTCGGTGGCTTGCCGATCACGCGCCTGAGAACTGTATCCGTGCTTTCTGGCCGTAGGAGACCCACGGTTTCAGTGGCTGAGACGTTCCGCCATGAGCGGTAACAGTTGCTCGCAAGATGCCTCGATTTTCAGGTCCAGCAGATCGTCGGCGCGGGTTTTACCCAGGTTGATCGCGATCAGCGGCTTGTGCTGCTCGGCCATCGCGCGGCATAAGCGAAAGGCCGAGTAAGCCATCAGCGACGATCCCACCACCAGCAATCCCGCAGCCTGCTCGACGCAATGTATGGCCTTGGCGGCGGTGCTTTGAGCGACGTTCTCGCCAAAAAACACCACGTCCGGCTTTAACCGTTCGCCGTCACAGTGGGGGCAGTGGGGGACCTGGAATCGTGCTTCGAAAGCCGGGTCCAGCAGGGTATCGCCATCGGGTGCCTGAACGGCGTCGACCCCGGCCAGATAGGGGTTTTGCGCTTCCATGACGATCTGGATCGCATGCCGATCAATACGTTGTCCGCAATCCAGGCAAACGACTTTATGCAGACTGCCGTGCAGTTCGATCACATCCTGGCTGCCCGCTTGATCATGCAAGGTATCGACGTTTTGCGTGATGAGCCCGGCGATACGTTGCTTTGCTTGCAACGTGGCGAGCGCCTCATGGGCGGCATTCGGTCGAGCCTGGCGGATCCGTGGCCAGCCCAGCATCGCTCGCGCCCAATAGCGCCGCCGCGATGCCGGTGCACTGAGGAACTCCTGATACATCATCGGTGCCTTTCCTCGACGTACGCCCTCGTTGTCCCGGTAGTCCGGTATCCCGGAAGAGGTGCTGATGCCCGCGCCGGTCAGGACCAGCAATGGCTGCTCGGCCATCATGTGGTAAAGGGTGTCAAGAGGGTTGCTGAGCTGGCCGTCGATCATGTTGAATACCTATTCCAATACCGGATATGAACCGCTTTAAGAACAAGGTGCAGGCAGGAAAAGATAGTCTGCTTTGGAGCCAATGCGAAGCGGCTGCGGGCTTGCATCAATCCGTAGCAGCTGGCGTAGCCTGCGTTCGTCTGCGCAGCAGTCGTAAAATCAGGCACTGCGGTATTCCAGACAAACCGTGGAAGCAGGATTTACGACTGCTGCGCAGCCGGACGCAGCCTTCGGCAGCTGCTACGGGTCGGTCCATCGCCTTCGTTATGCAACCACAACTGTGATCTTGAGATTGTCCCCGGCGTCTAGTGAAAGTATCCCCGCAGCCGCACGGGGAGTGGATACGGACCCCAAGCATGCAAGCGCTGTTGAACGAAATCCTTGATGCAGTTCGCCCCCTGATCGGACAGGGCAAGGTGGCTGATTACATCCCGGCGTTAAGTAATGTGCCGGCCGAACAATTGGGCATTGCCGTCTATGGCAATGACGGCGAGCTTTTTTGCGCGGGCGATGCGCATACACCGTTCTCGGTGCAGAGCATTTCGAAAGTGTTCAGTCTGGTGCAGGCCATCGATCATTCCGGCGAAGCGATCTGGGAGCGACTGGGACACGAACCCTCCGGCCAGCCGTTCAACTCGCTGGTGCAGCTGGAGTTCGAGCGCGGACGCCCACGCAACCCGTTCATCAATGCTGGCGCACTGGTGATCTGCGATATCAACCAGTCACGTTTTGCTGCACCGGCGTTGTCGATGCGTGATTTCGTCCGACGTTTGTCCGGCAATATGCAGGTGCTGGTTGACGGGAAGGTCGCTGAGTCGGAATACCAGCACCGCGCCCGAAACGCGGCCATGGCTTACCTGATGCAATCGTTCGGCAACTTCCACAACGATGTTGAAGCGGTGCTGCGCAGCTACTTCAGCCATTGCGCACTGCGCATGAGTTGTGTGGATCTGGCCCGCGCGTTCTGCTTTTTGGCCAACGACGGTTTTTGCAAACACAGCGGCGCGCAAATTTTGACCCCGCGTCAAACCCAGCAGGTCAACTCGATCATGGCCACCAGTGGCCTTTATGACGAAGCCGGCAACTTCGCCTATCGCGTCGGCTTGCCGGGCAAGAGTGGTGTGGGCGGTGGCATCGTGGCGGTGGTGCCGGGGCGGTTTACCGTCTGCGTCTGGTCACCGGAACTGAACGCTGCCGGTAATTCGCTGGCCGGTATGGCCGCTCTGGAGTTGCTGAGTCAGAGAATCGGGTGGTCGGTGTTCTAGGCGGGTGGGCGTTGCCGGGATGGGGGTCAACGTGCGGTCGATCACGATGATCGCTATGGCGCCCAGTCCGGTTCAGTCAGACCGCTGCACCGAATGAGATGCCCGCCAGCGCAGTAATCGCCATGGCGAGGGCCCCCCACAGTGTCACTCGCCATGCCCCCGGCAGCAGGCTGGCACCGCCAGCCTTGGCCGCAATAGCGCCTAATGTTCCCAGGAATACCAGTGACATGCCTGATATCCATGGAATAACGCTCTGAGTCGGAGCGAGGAACGTGACGGCCAGGGGCAATGCTGCGCCGACAAAAAAACTGGCCGCCGAGGCCAATGCCGCTTGCAGCGGTTTGGCGCTGAACGCATCGGAAATGCCCAGTTCGTCGCGAGCATGGGAGCCCAGTGCATCATGTGCCATTAATTGCGTAGCCACTTTTCTGGCCAGCTCAGGTTCAACGCCGCGATCCATGTAGAGGCTCGCCAGCTCATAGTGTTCAGCCAGCGGGTTGGTCTCAAGCTCTGTTTGTTCGCGCAAAAGATCGGCCCGTTCGCTATCCGCCTGGGAGTGCACAGAGACGTATTCTCCCGCCGCCATCGACATCGCACCCGCCACCAGCCCGGCAATACCGGTGATGAGCAATGTGCTGTGGGTGGCCTGGGCCGCGGCAACCCCGATCAAAAGACTCGCGGTCGATACAATGCCATCGTTGGCACCCAGTACCGAGGCGCGAAGCCAGCCGATCCGGTCGTTTCTATGGGACTCCGCGTGTCTGCGAAAGCGCTTCATCGTTGCAATCACCCACTGTCGTTGAGCCGACGCTGATCAACAGCCGGCATCTGTGAACGAGCCGGTGGTTCGCTGCTTCAGCGAGTTCCAATCTGCTCCTGGAGGCGTCCAGCGACAATCGATCCGACGTTGATTTGCTCGCGCAGCGTGTGCGTGTCATTCCCCAGCGTTTGGCGACGACGGGATGTTCCACTGGACGCTCAACTAATCTCCGCGGATGTACTGTTCCAGTTGCCGGATCAGGTCGGCCTGCTCGGCGATGGCTTCTTTGACCAGGTCGCCAATGGACAGTAACCCCAGCAGTTGTCCGTTCTCCACCACCGGCAAATGGCGCAAATGACTGTCGGTCATGATGCCCATGCAGGTCTCGATAGTTTGATGGGAGTCCACCGTCACCACGGGCGAGCTCATGATGTCTCTGACAGGCGTGCCGACCGAGGACCGCCCATGCAGGACCAGCTTGCGCGCATAGTCGCGTTCGCTGATAACGCCGACCACCAGGCCATGCTCTAACACTGGTAGTGCGCCGACATTTTTCTCGGCCATCATCATGAGGGCTTCCAGCACCATCTGGTCCGGGGCGATAGTGTGGACTTGCTGGTTGTGCTTGACCTTTAACTTCAGAAGTTGGGCAACGGTCTTCATGCGGGCCTCTCCAGTGCTGAACTTGGGGCGGCCGCGAACCGCCCTGACGGTCTATACAGAATCGTAGAGATACGCCAACAGGGCAAGGACCAAAGCGGCACACACACAATCAAAAAACGTCATCGAGGTGTTTTTTTGCATTCGCCGCAGGTCGGCGGCAACCGGGTTGATTTCGGCGCGCTACTATTGCGGCTTCGGCAACGGAGTCGAGCTGGATCTGCTGCACAACTTCACGCAGCGGACTCACCGTCACAGGTTCTGTGAGCTACAGTTGTTGTACTGCCTCCTCTCTATGGACTCCTTTGGTTGAGAGGCTGGTCTTGGGTGCCGACGTCAGGCACCTTTTTTATTTTCATCGGCTGAGCGTCATCCGCACAGCTGATCAGTCGCAGGCCTGGGTTAGCCTGCGGTGTGGCGTTGAGTGCGCCAAATGCCCGGACGAATAATAAAAAACGGCACCTGAAAGCCGATGCTAGTCTTGGTAGATACGTCGACAGGTCGGCGCTGTTTGCGACTCCAGTGGAGTCGCCGGTTAAAAAGGGGGGATTGAGCCAGCACACTTCGTGGTGGCCGGGGGGGATTGGCCGGCACTGTACCGGCAGGATAGGGATTATGAGTAGCTCCCAGACTATTCACCCGATTTGGCTCCGGCTGACCCACTGGGTCAACGTCATCGCGGTCATCATCCTGGTGATGAGCGGCTGGCGTATCTACAACGCCTCTCCGATTTTTTCCTTTCAGATTCCCGCTGGCATCACTCTGGGCGGCTGGTTGGCGGGTGCACTGCTTTGGCATTTTGCGGCGATGTGGGTACTGGTCATTAATGGCATTCTTTACCTTCTGCTCAATATTTTTTCCGGGCGCATCGCCTACAAGTTTTTCCCGATACGCCCTGGCGAAGTCTTTCATGATTTGCTGGCCGCCCTCAGGGGCAAACTCGCCCACGCTGACTTGCGGCAATACAACTCCCTGCAAAAACTCGCTTACCTCTTTGTCGTACTCGATCTGATTGTGCTCGTGCTCTCGGGCCTGGTGATCTGGAAGTCGGTGCAGTTTCCGCTGCTCAGGGAGCTGATGGGGGGTTATGACTCGGCGCGTATCGTGCATTTTGTCTGCATGGCCTTGCTGGTCGCCTTTATCGTGGTGCATCTGGTGATGGTGGCCCTCGTGCCGCGCACACTGGTTGCCATGCTGCGCGGACACTGAACCATGGTCAGGAAAATTAAAAAAGACGGGCTTGATGAGTCCGCCATCATCCAGTCGGTGGCGCTGGAACTCGACCTGCCCGCGCGTAGACAATTTCTTCGCCATGTCTGGACGCTGGGTGGGATTGCCCTGCTGACGGGCTGTCGTCTCGATGACGACGACTCCGTGGAGTCCATGCTGAAAATGGTCTCGCGCTTCAACGACAAGGTGCAGGCGGCGCTATTCGATCCGCGCAGGTTGGCACCGACTTATCCTGAGTCGATGATGACACGCCCCTTTCCGTTCAACGCCTATTACGACCGCGATGGCATTCCGGACATCGAAGGCGATGATTTCAAACTCGCGGTTGGCGGTCTGGTCCAGGATAAACATAGCTGGACCCTCGCCGAGCTGAACCAGTTGCCGCAAACCAGTCAGGTCACGCGCCTGATATGCGTGGAGGGTTGGAGCGCCATCGGCAAATGGGGTGGGGTGACTTTTTCTACTTTTCTGCAACGTGTGGGCGCCGACACCCGTGCCAAATATGTCGGACTCAAATGCGCCGATGACTATTACACCAGCATCGACATGCCCACCGCTCTACACGCGCAGACTCTGCTCACCCTGAGCTATGACGATCAGGTGTTGCCGGCGGAATACGGTTACCCCCTGCGGCTGCGTATGCCGACCAAACTGGGTTTCAAGAACCCCAAACATGTTGTGGAGATTTTTGTGACCAATGATTACCCCGGTGGCTATTGGGAGGATCAGGGTTACAACTGGTTCAGTGGCAGTTGAGTGATCGACTGTCCTGAAAATCGGCGCGTTGCGGCTGTCGTTAACGCGAACTATAGAGGAAGAGTGACATGAAAAAGCTGATTGCTACTGCGGTTGCCGCCGTTGTTCTGGGGCTGGCCGCCGCCCCGCTGATTGCAGCTGAAACAGGTACGGGTGATATGTACAAGGAGTCGATGGACAAGGGGACGATGAAAAAGGATGAAATGAAAAGCTCTACCGCGAAGACCAAGCACCACTACAAGACCAAGGGCGACAAGATGAAGAGTGGCGCCATGAAAAAAGACAGCATGGAAAAAAAGGATGATATGAGCAAAGACACGATGAAGCAGTAGGGCGCCCGGTCGCTCCAGCTAAACCGGCAATGTCAGACAATTGCCGGATGGAGCACTGTCGTGTACTGGAGAACCCGGTCGGGTGCTCGCAAGAGCAACGGATGCTCCGGACACACTGGCTAGTAGGGTCTGAGACATCCGATGCCGGAGGCAGGACATGAGCCGAGCCGTCAGGTTTTCAGTCGCGCCTTTCGTTTTGCTCGGCGTCCTTTTTTCAGTCGCCTGCAATCAAAACGAAACGTCTGAGAAGGCTTCGTTTGGCATCGAGAAGTCTGTCTCTGGAAGTTGGGCAGAAGGGACATGGAATCCTTCTTCGAAGGAGCAGGCACTTCCCGAGTTCCAGCTGTCAGGTGAGAAAATCACCCTGGGTCAGTGTGCCTTCTCTGTGCAGAGCCTGCTGAGTCATGATGAAAAACACGCCTATATCGTGCTCAAAAGAGGCAGTGCCTGCCCAATTGACCACGCGCCCGGAAATGTTGTCTTGACGCAAAGCGGGCACTGTCAGGCGCAGGTCGAAATGTATGTTTCAACGGAGGACATCCATAAAGGTTCCCCAGAGCATACCGGGATGTACAACAAGTCCGGCTGCTCTGAAGCCGCTCCTCAGTGATCAGTCAGCGATGTCCGCCTGAGTCGTCCCGGGTTTCGGGGCCAAAGGGAAAAAAGGCGCCCGAGGGCGCCCAAAAAAACACCTGAACCGAGGGAGGCCAGGTTAAGCCGTTCATGTTGATGCCGCGTTGGTAAGTCGCTGCATGAACGGAGTTGCGTATCGCGCCCGCAAAGGCGCGCAGGTTGTCTATTTGCCCAGTTTTACTCGTGTCCATCCGCGCGTCATCAACCGCTGGGTAGCGATGGGCAGGTCGGGTATTGCATAGAGCGTGGCCATTACCTCTTGCGGTGGATACGAACCTGGATCGTCACGAATCGCCTCATCAACCAATGGCGTGGCTGCTGAGTTGGCGTTGCTGTAACCCACGCTGTTGGTGATCTGGGCCATGATGTCCGGGCGCATCAGGAAGTTCATGAACAGGTAGGCGTTTTCGACGTTTGCCGCGTCCCTGGGGATGGCGACCATGTCATAGAAGCTGCCCGCACCTTCTTTCGGGATGCTGTAGGCGATGTTCACGGTGTCACCCGCTTCCTTGGCGCGCGCCTTGGCCTGGAGCACATCACCGGAGTAACCAACGGCTACGCAAATGTTGCCGTTGGCAAGATCCGAGATGTATTTGGATGAATGGAAGTAGGCCACCGATGGGCGGATTTTCATGAACAGCGCTTCGGCCTCGGCGATCTGCTGCTTGTCCCGGGAGTTCACCGGGTAGCCCAGATAGTGGAGGGCGGCCGGCAACATCTCGGTAGGCGAGTCCAGGAAACTGATGCCGCAGGATTTCAGTTTTGCCGCGTTTTCCGGTTTGAACAGCAGGTCCCAGGAGTTCACCGGAGCGTCTTTGCCCAAGGCCTGCCTGACCTTCTGCGGGTTGAAGCCGATACCGATCGAGCCCCACATGTAGGGGAAGGCGTGGCTGTTATCGGTGTCGCTGACGGAGGCATTTTTCAACAGTGTCTGGTTGAGGTTTTTCCAGTTGGGCAGCTTTGACTTGTCCAGCGGCTGATAGACCCCGGCCTTGATCTGCTTGGCCAGAAAACTGTTGGAGGGCACGACGATGTCGTAGCCCGACTTGCCGGCGAGCAACCTGGCCTCAAGGGTTTCATTACTGTCGAACACATCGTAGACGACACTGATACCTGTCTCGTCTTCGAACTTTTTGACG
This sequence comes from Pseudomonas sp. GW821-FHT04C07, assembly GCF_059420325.1. NCBI lineage: Bacteria > Pseudomonadati > Pseudomonadota > Gammaproteobacteria > Pseudomonadales > Pseudomonadaceae > Pseudomonas > Pseudomonas sp. GW821-FHT04C07. The sequence continues at coordinate 9,238 of NZ_JBWKTM010000004.1, read as the reverse complement.
GTGTCCGGTGCAATGTAATCCGACCAGTTGTAGACGCGTAGCACCTTGTCATTGGCCTGGGCGCAAGTGACGACCGCGCCCAATAAGGACAGTGTAAGCAGAGTCCTGCCAAACATTTTCATGCGTACAACTCCATTTTTATCGTGTAATTCGCGGCACCATCATTGAAACGCGGCTGCTAGTGGCCTGTACGGCTAGTTCGTTAGCTCAAATTCGGATGCCAGAAGTCCATAGCCAAGGCGCTGTGACGAGTCATAGCCCGCTATGGCGAGGAACAGCAACGCAGGATATGGGCTTCTGGCGCCGAAGTTGACTAACAGAACTGGCCACACGGGCCACTAGGCTGCCGCACCCGCTAGTTGTTGCTCGGGTTGTTTCCAGGATTCGCTCGTGGTCTGTTCCATGGCTTCTTGAATCGAGCGTTTGCGATTGGCTTCGGCCCTGCGACCGAAATACCAGACCAGGAACGTGATCAAAGAGACAGCCAGCAGAATCAGACTGGCCACGGCGTTGATCTCGGGTTTCACGCCCAGACGCACTGCCGAGAAGACTTCCATCGGCAAGGTCGTCGAACCCGGACCCGACACGAAGCTGGCCAGCACCAGGTCGTCCAGCGACAGGGCGAAGGACATCATGCCGCCCGCCCCCAGCGATGGCGCGATCATCGGGATGGTGATCAGGAAGAACACCTTCCACGGCCGCGCGCCAAGGTCCATGGCCGCCTCTTCGATGGACAGGTCCAGCTCACGCAAGCGTGCCGAGACCACCACCGCCACATAGGCCGCACAGAACGTCGTGTGGGCGATCCAGATAGTGACGAGGCCACGTTCCTGGGGCCAGCCGATCAGCTGCGCCATGGCCACGAACAGCAGCAACAGCGACAGACCGGTGATCACTTCGGGCATCACCAGGGGCGCGGTCACCAGGCCACCGAACAGCGTGCGTCCCTTGAAGCGGGTCACGCGGGTCAGCACGAAGGCCGCCAGGGTGCCCAACGCCACCGCCGCAATGGCGGTGTAGCAGGCGATTTCCAGCGAGCGCACCACCGAGCCCATCAGCTGGGTGTTGTCCAGCAGGCCGACATACCACTTCACCGACCATCCGCCCCACACGGTCACCAGCTTGGAGGCGTTGAACGAGTAGATCACCAGAATCAGCATCGGCGCGTAGATGAACAACAGGCCGAGTACCAGCATCAGTCTTGAAAACCCGAAACGGTTCATGCCCGTCCCTCCATCTCTTTGGCTTGGCTGCGGTTGAAGAGGATGATCGGCACAATCAGGATCGCCAGCATCACCACGGCCAGGGCGGACGCTACCGGCCAGTCACGGTTGTTGAAGAACTCTTGCCACAGCACGCGGCCGATCATCAGGGTTTCCGGCCCGCCGAGCAGTTCCGGGATCACGAACTCACCCACCACCGGGATGAACACCAGCATGCAGCCGGCGATGATGCCGTTCCTGGCCAGTGGCACGGTGATTTTCCAGAAGCTGTTGAAAGTGCTCGAACCCAGGTCCGATGCGGCCTCCAGCAGGCTCTGGTCATGCTTGACCAGGTTGGCGTAGAGCGGCAGCACCATGAAGGGGAGGTAGGCGTACACCACCCCGATGTACACCGCGGTGTTGGTGTTCAATATTTCTATGGGCTGCTGAGTCAGACCTGTCCACATCAAGAATGCGTTCAGCAGACCGTTATTGCTCAAGATACCCATCCAGGCGTAAACCCGGATCAGGATCGCCGTCCAGGTCGGCATCATGATCAGCAGGATCAGCACGGTCTGCGTCTCCTTGCGGGCCCTGGAGATGCCATAGGCCATCGGGAAGCCAATCAACAGGCACATCAGCGTGCTGAAAAAAGCGACCTTCAGCGAGCCCAGGTAGGCAGAGATGTACAGCTCATCACCGACCAGCAGCGCATAGTTACTGATGTTCAGAAACAGTTGGAATTTCTGCTCGGCGAAGGTGTAGATCTCCGAGTAGGGAGGAATGGCCAAGGCTGCTTCGGAGAAGCTGATCTTCATCACCAGGAAGAACGGCAGCATGAAAAACAGGCACAGCCACAGGAAGGGAATACCGATGACGACTTTACGACCACTCGGTATCAGGCGCTGAATCCGCTTGTTGATAGTGATCATGAGCGCAGTACCACGCCGCTGTCGTCTTCCCACCACACATAGACTTCGTCGTCCCACGTCGGGCGTGCGCCGCGGCGTTCAGCGTTGGCCATGAACGACTGAACGATCTTTCCACCGGGCAATTGCACATAAAAGACCGAATGCCCACCCAGGTAGGCGATGTCGTGAACCTTGCCTTTGGACCAGTTGTAGCGGGTCTCGGGCTTGATCGTGGACACCAGCAACTTCTCTGGGCGAATGGCATAGGTGACAGACTTGTCTTGCACAGAAGTGCTGACGCCGTGGCCCACGTAAATCTTCTGCTCGAGGTCCGGGCTCTGAATGATGGCGTGACCTTCCTGGTCTTCGGTGACGAAACCGTCGAACGCATTCACGTTGCCGATGAATTCGCACACCATGCGGCTGACGGGTGCTTCGTAGATATCGACCGGACTACCGATCTGGGCAATCCAGCCCAGGTGCATGATGGCGATGCGCTGGGCCATGGTCATGGCCTCTTCCTGATCGTGGGTCACCATTACGCAGGTCACGCCGACCCGCTCGATGATCTCGACCAGTTCGAGCTGCATCTGCGAGCGCAGCTTTTTATCCAGTGCGCCCATGGGCTCGTCGAGCAGCAGCAGCTTTGGTCGCTTGGCCAGGGAGCGCGCCAGCGCCACTCGCTGACGCTGACCACCAGAGAGTTGATGCGGCTTGCGTCTGGCGTACTGGGTCATATGAACCAGCTTGAGCATTTCTTCGACGCGGGCTTCGATTTCGCTGGCGGGAAGCCGGTCCTGCTTCAGGCCAAAGGCAATGTTCTGCGCCACGGTCATGTGCGGAAACAAGGCGTAGGACTGGAACATCATATTGATGGGCCGCTCATAGGGCGGCATGTCGGTAATGTCTACGCCATCGAGGTAGATCCGCCCTTCGGTCGGGCGCTCGAAGCCTGCCAGCATCCGCAGGAGTGTCGATTTGCCTGAGCCTGAGCCACCCAGCATCGCGAAGATTTCACCCTGGTGGATATCCAGGGAGACATCGTCGACGGCAGTTGTCTCGTCGAATTTCTTGGTTACGCGGTCGACTTTAACCAGCACCTTTTTTGGGTGCGGGTTGCCTTCTAGAGCCTTCCTGTAAGTGCTGGAGGCGTTTGCCATGTAAAACTCCCAACCGGTGTCAGTAGTCCGGCCAAAGCGGCCTGACTTAATAGTTGATTGCAAACCCGCGCCAGGGGCCCCTGTAGGAGCCGAGCTTGCTCGCGATGGCGGCCTGACAGTCAACATTGATGTCGACTGTCAGGGCCTCTTCGCGAGCAAGCTCGGCTCCTACAGGGTTACCCGTGCCGGTCGGGCTAATTCGGCGCCGCCGTCCTGGCTGCCTGGTCGTACTTGTTGTTATTGCGGTTTGTTGTTTTCGTGAGTCACGGATGCGCAAGGGCGCGCCCGCCAGACTCACGAGGGCAGTAAATTGATTAATCGAGTTTTAAGTCAGCGCGTATTACGCAGCGCCGCGCGTTGCCGGCACGCGTCGCCAAACGCCTGGAAAATACTCAAGTAGGGAGGGTTCGACAGGACCTGCCATTCCGGGTGCCATTGCACGCCAACGGCAAATGCCTGGCCGTGCTCGACAGGCCCTCTATCAACAGAGAAGGCCTCGATCAATCCATCGGGCGCGATGGCTTCGACCCGTAAACCGGGTGCCAGCCTGTCGATGCCTTGGCCGTGAATGGAATTGACCTGAATCACCGGGGGCAGGTCGAGTGCCGCGAACACGCCGCCAGGTTGAACATTGACGGCATGCGCCGGGGCGTACTGGACGGCCAGGTCAGGATGATCGGCTTCGCGATGATCCATGAAGGTGCCGGTTTCGTGGACCTTCTGATGAAGGCTGCCACCGAACGCCACGTTCATTTCCTGAAAGCCGCGGCAGATGCCGAGCACTGGAACGCCCGCCGCCACGGCTGCACGTAACAAGGGAAGGGTGGTGCCGTCGCGCTGAGGATCGTGTGCCGTCCCCGGTTCGCTGGCTGGGCCCTGATAGTGGAATGGCTCCACGTTGGAAGGCGAGCCGGTAAACAGCAGGCCGTCCAGATGCTCGAGCAGACCGTCTATATCGGTCAGTTCAGCCAGGGAAGGAATGATTACCGGGAGCCCCAGTGCAGCAACGCTGACAGCACGTACGTACTTGTCTGCGCTGACATGGTAGGGATGCAGCCCAATATCTTTGACGCACGCAGTAACGCCGATCAATGGCTTGAGTGCCATTTTTATCACCTCGAAGTTTCACACTTGAACGAGCTTTTCCGGAGCTTAGCCTTGTTGATTTTAATTAACAACTCTCATGTAAAAAATTCTAAACGGAAAAGGAGCTGAGGATCTGAGCTGGCGCGGGCTTTAGGCAGTAAAACGGTCGATGAGCGGCTGACACGGCAAATAAATTCAACGCTGATGGTGCTCTGTTCGCTATTGACTTCACTTTGCCTTTCGGATTGACTGGGCTCGTGAAAGGGCGGTGAACATAATAATTAACATAATAGGTGCATCATGTCGGTACCCCTGCGTGCCGTTCAGCTCAACGAAGCGAACGCATTCCTTAAGAAACATCCTGAGGTTTTGTACGTCGACCTTCTGATTGCGGATATGAACGGCGTGGTGCGCGGTAAGCGCATCGAGCGCACCAGTCTCCACAAGGTCTACGAAAAAGGCATTAACCTCCCGGCCTCGCTGTTTGCCCTGGATATCAACGGCTCTACAGTAGAAAGCACAGGTCTGGGCCTGGATATCGGCGACTCTGACCGAATCTGCTATCCCATCCCCGGCACCCTGTGCATCGAACCCTGGCAGAAGCGCCCGACCGCGCAATTGCTGATGACCATGCACGAACTCGAAGGTGAACCCTTCTTCGCCGATCCTCGCGAAGTGCTGCGTCAGGTCGTGAGCAAGTTCGATGCAATGGGCCTGACCATCTGCGCCGCATTCGAGCTTGAGTTCTACCTGATCGACCAGGACAACGTGAACGGTCGTCCGCAGTCGCCACGTTCGCCGGTGTCCGGCAAGCGTCCGATGTCGACTCAGGTGTATCTGATCGACGATTTGGACGAATACGTCGATTGCCTGCAAGACATCCTTGAAGGCGCGAAAGAGCAGGGCATCCCTGCCGACGCCATCGTCAAGGAAAGTGCGCCGGCGCAGTTCGAAGTGAACCTGCATCACGTTTCCGACCCGGTGAAAGCCTGCGATTACGCGGTGCTGCTCAAGCGTCTGGTGAAGAACATCGCCTACGACCATGAGATGGACACCACCTTCATGGCCAAGCCTTACCCGGGCCAGGCGGGCAACGGTCTGCACGTGCACATTTCGATCCTTGATAAAGAAGGCAACAACATCTTTGCCAGCGAGGATCCCGAGCAGAACGCCGCATTGCGTCACGCGATCGGCGGTGTGCTCGAGACCCTGCCGGCGCAGATGGCCTTCCTCTGCCCGAACGTCAACTCCTACCGTCGTTTCGGCGCACAGTTCTACGTGCCGAATTCGCCGAGCTGGGGCATCGACAACCGTACCGTTGCGGTACGCGTTCCGACGGGCTCGGCTGACGCCGTACGTATCGAGCACCGGGTCGCCGGCGCCGACGCTAACCCGTACCTGTTGATGGCGTCGGTCCTGGCCGGCATTCACCACGGCCTGACCAACCAGATCGAGCCGGGTGCACCGGTTGAAGGCAACAGCTACGAGCAGAACGAACAGAGCCTGCCGAACAACTTGCGCGATGCCTTGCGCGAGCTGGACGACAGCGAAGTCATGGCTCGCTACATCGACCCGCTGTACATCGATGTGTTTGTGGCGTGCAAGGAAAGCGAACTCGCCGAGTTTGAAAACTCCATTTCAGACCTTGAGTACAACTGGTACTTGCACACGGTCTGAGGCGAACAACCTGTAGGAGCTGTCGTTCACATTTGTTGTGCCCGACACACAACCCCTGTAGGAGCCGAGCTTGCTCGCGATGGCGGTGTGTCAGTCAACATTGATGTCGCCTGACACACCGCCATCGTCGGAACGCCGCCCGGAACAAGCTCAGCTCCTACAGGGCATCAGTCCGACGACTACTTATTTCTCTGCGTTGAGTCACTTCAATGGCAATTACTCGCAGCGACTGGGAGCAACGCTTTCAGTCCTTGACACTAGAAGGCCGGGCATTCATTGACGGCCAATACTGCTCGGCACTCAGCGGCGACACCTTTGAATGCATGAGCCCGGTGGACGGTCGCTTTCTGGCGAACGTCGCCAGCACCGACGAAGCCGACGCGAATGTGGCGGTGCAGGTTGCGCGTCGCACGTTTGAGTCCGGCGTCTGGGCCAGACTGGCCCCGGCAGAGCGCAAGCGCATCCTCATTCGTTTCGCCGATCTGATTCTGGATCACCAGGAAGAACTGGCGCTGCTGGAAACGCTGGACATGGGCAAGCCCATCAGCGATTCCATGGCCATCGACGTACCCGCGACCGCCAATGCGATCCGCTGGAGCGCCGAGGCGATCGACAAAATCTACGACGAAGTGGCGGCGACGCCGCACGATCAGTTGGGCCTCATCACTCGTGAACCGGCGGGCGTGGTCGCGGCCATCGTGCCGTGGAATTTCCCGTTGATCATGGCCAGCTGGAAGTTCGCGCCAGCCCTGGCGGCGGGTAACTCGTTCATCCTCAAGCCTTCGGAAAAATCGCCGCTGACGGCGATCCGGATTGCTCAGCTGGCGCTGGACGCGGGGATCCCCAAAGGGGTGTTCAACGTCCTGCCGGGCTTCGGTCACACCGTTGGCAAGGCCCTGGCCTTGCACATGGATGTCGATGTGCTGGCGTTCACCGGCTCGACCGCGATTGCCAAGCAACTGCTGGTCTACGCCGGGCAAAGCAACATGAAACGCGTTTGGCTTGAAGCGGGGGGGAAAAGCCCGAACGTGGTGTTTGCCGATGCGCCGGATTTGCGCGCGGCAGCACAGGCAGCGGCCAGCGCCATTGCCTTCAACCAGGGCGAAGTCTGCACCGCAGGTTCGCGTTTGCTGGTGGAGCGTTCGATCCGCGAGCAGTTCATTCCGCTGCTGGTGGAAGCATTGCAAGCCTGGAAACCGGGGCATGCCCTGGACCCGGCGACAACGGTCGGCGCAGTGGTCGATCAGCGCCAGCTGGAATCCGTGCTGCGTTACATCGAAGTCGGCAAGGAGCAGGGCGCTCGACTGATCGCGGGTGGCAAGCGCACCCTCGAAGAAACGGGCGGCCTGTACGTTGAGCCGGCGATTTTCGATGGCGTGACCAACGCGATGACGATTGCCCGGGAAGAGATCTTCGGCCCGGTGCTGTCGCTCATCACCTTCGACACCGTTGAAGAAGCCCTGCACATCGCCAACGACAGCATCTTCGGTCTGGCGGCCGGTGTCTGGACCAGCAACCTGAGCAAGGCCCACACCTTCGCTCGTGGTCTGCGTGCCGGCAGTGTCTGGGTCAACCAGTACGACGGTGGCGACATGACTGCGCCGTTTGGTGGGTTCAAACAGTCGGGTAACGGTCGCGACAAGTCGTTGCATGCGTTCGACAAGTACACCGAACTCAAAGCGACCTGGATCAAGCTCTAACATTTTCACAGCAGCGGTCGCCGACATCTGCGTGCGACCGCTCGGGAATTCAATCATGCAAAAACATGTAAACAGCTACTACGCCGCGACCCGCAACGAGACCATCGATTTTCCGGTGCTCGATCAACTGGTCGAGTGCGATGTCTGCGTGATCGGCGCAGGCTACACCGGTTTGTCCTCGGCACTGTTTCTCGCAGAAGCGGGCTACAGCGTCACGGTGCTGGAAGCCGCCAAAGTCGGCTTCGGCGCCAGCGGTCGCAACGGTGGCCAACTGGTCAACTCCTATAGCCGTGACGTCGATGTCATCGAGCAGCGCTACGGCGACAAGACTGCAGAAATCCTCGGCAGCATGATCTTCGAAGGCGCGGACATCATTCGTTCGCGCATAAAACAGTACGACATCAAGTGCGACTACAAGCCTGGCGGTATTTTCGCGGCGCTGAACAAGAAGCAGCTCAAAGGTCTGGCCGAGCAAAAAAGCAGCTGGGAGCGTTACGGCAACCAGAACCTGAAAATGCTCGATGCAAAAGACATCGCCAAAGAAGTCGGCTCGGACAACTACATCGGCGGCCTGCTGGACATGCAGGGCGGTCACGTACACCCCTTGAACCTGGCCTTGGGTGAGGCAGCCGCCATCATTGGCCTGGGAGGGAAAATCTTCGAGCAATCCGGTGCGCTCGAAATCACCTACGGTGAGCCGATTGTCGTCAGAACCGCCAAGGGCGTGGTACGGGCCAAGTACTTGCTGATTGCCGGTAACGCCTACCTGAACCAGGACCTCGACGCCCGCGTGACGCGCAAGAGCATGCCGTGCGGTTCGCAGATCGTCGTCACCGAGCCGTTGTCGGCCAAAGTGGCCAAGAGCCTGATCAGCAACAACTACTGCGTCGAAGACTGCAACTACCTGCTCGACTACTACCGTCTCACGGCCGATAACCGCCTGCTCTACGGCGGCGGCGTGGTCTACGGCGCTCGCGAGCCGGATGACATCGAGCAACTGATCAAGCCGAAAATCCTCAAGACCTTCCCGCAGCTCAAGAACGTGAAGATCGACTACCGCTGGACCGGCAACTTCCTGCTGACCATGTCGCGCATGCCGCAATTCGGCCGTATCGAAAAGAACGCCTACTACATGCAGGGCTACAGCGGCCACGGCGTCACTTGCTCGCACCTGGCCGGCAAACTGATCTCGGAAATGATCCGCGGCGACGCCGAGCGCTTCGACGCGTTTGCGTCCTTGCCACACATGCCGATGATCGGCGGCCGAACCTTCCAGGCGCCACTGACCGCCATGGGCGCCGCGTATTACGCGCTGCGTGACCGTTTCGGCATCTAAGCGGCGCAATCCATGTGGGAGCGAGCCTGCTCGCGATGAGGTCGACACATTCAACATTGATGTCGCCTGACACACCGCCATCGCGAGCAAGCTTGAACTGGCCTAATAATTCCGGACACCTCTTAAGGGCGATATGATTTCGCCAACTTGGAGGTTTCATGAACGA